>JAIEPI010000198.1 GCA_019749855.1 Rickettsiales bacterium
AGCAGAATCAGCAAAAATTGATGCAACGGCCAAAATTGGTCGCGATTGCCGCATCGAAGAAGGCGCGGTGATCGGCGCCAATGTTGAGATTGGCGATCGCTGCAGTATAGGGGCAAACTCTGTACTGCATGAGGGCGTTAAACTTGGACAGGATGTGCGTATTGGGGCGCTGTGCAGCATTAGCCATAGCTACATTGGGAACCGCGTGATCATTCACCGTGGTGTGCATATCGGGCAGGATGGTTTTGGCTTCGCCATGAGCCGTGAGGGGCATGTGAAAGTGCCGCAATTGGGCCGCGTGATGATTGAGGATGATGTCGATATTGGCGCAGGCAGCTGCATTGATCGCGGGACAGGGCCAGATACGGTGATTGGGCAGGGCAGTAAAATTGATAATCTGGTGCAGATTGGTCATAATGTGATGATTGGTAAGCAAGCGGTGATTGTTGCCCAAACAGGCATTGCAGGAAGCAGTCGTATTGGTGATGGTGCGGTACTAGGCGGTCAGGTGGGTGTCTCCGGCCATGTAAAGATTGGCGCAGGGGTCAAACTCGCCGCTAAGTCCGGTGTGATGGCGGATATACCCGCGGGTGCAGCCTTTGGTGGAAGTCCCGCTGTTTCTGTCAAGGACTGGCATCGCCAAACCATTGCATTGGCTAAACTTGCACGTATTCGCAGGAGTAATGACGAATGAAAATAAGCTACCCTTTTGTAATTGATGAGTCACTGCACTCCATTGACCATGAGCGCATCAAGGAGATGATCCCCCATCGCTATCCATTTCTGATGGTGGACCGTGTGGTGAACATGGTGGATAGCGAGTCGGCCACTGGCATCAAAAACGTGACCAGCAATGAGCCGTTTTTTGTGGGGCATTTTCCCAATCAGGCGGTGATGCCTGGTGTGATGATGATTGAATCAATGGCGCAAACCTCGGCTTTACTGGTGGTGCATTCGATGGGCAAGCATGCGGAAGGCAAGCTGGTGTATTTCATGTCGATTGACGAAGCAAAGTTCCGCAAACCCGTAGTTCCAGGGGATCGTCTGCATGTGCATGTGGAAACGCAGCAAAGCCGCAAAAATGTCTGGCGATTTGCCGGTGCCTGTTATGTTGAGGGCGTCAAAGTATCCGAGGCGGTTTATTCTGCAATGATCCTTGATAAATAACATGGTCGCCATCCACGCATCCTCGGTGATCCATCCCAATGCAAAACTTGGCAATGGTGTGCATATTGGCCCGTTTTGTGTGGTGGGTGAGCATGTGACGCTTGGTGATGGGGTGACGCTGCATTCGCATGTGGTGGTGGAGGGGCGCACCTCAGTGGGCGAGAATACGCAGATTTTCCCTTTCGCCTCGATTGGCCATGCACCGCAGGATCTGAAATTTAAGGGCGAGCCATCCACCCTTGAAATCGGCAAACATACGATGATTCGTGAGCATGTGACAATGAATCCGGGCACGGAAGGTGGGGGCATGCTCACGCGTGTGGGTGATCATTGCCTGTTCATGATGGGCGCGCATGTGGCGCATGATTGCTTGCTCGGTCATCACGTGATTATGGCTAATAATGCAACGTTGGCGGGGCATATTGAGGTGGGCGATCATGCCTTCATCGGCGGGTTGGCCGCCGTGCATCAGTTTGTGCGCATCGGTGCCCATGCGATGATTGGTGGGATGTCGGGAGTAGAGGCAGACGTCATTCCGTTTGGTTTGGTGATGGGTGAGCGTGCAGGGTTGGCGGGGTTGAATCTGGTCGGGCTGAAGCGCCGTCATTTTGATCGTGACACCATCCACGCGATGCGAAATGCCTACCGCGATATCTTTGAAGGCACGGAAGGCACGCTCCAGCAGCGCGCACAGGTAGCACGCACTGACTATGCGGCGCATGAGGAAATAAGCAAGCTCATTGATTTTATTCTGACGGATAGTAAGCGTTCTATCTGCGTATGAGGCGCATGGATGGCTTTTGAAAAGATTGCTATCATCGCCGGTCAGGGAACGCTTCCACAGTTGATCATTAACGCGTGCATAGCGCAGGGGCGGCCATTCTGTGTGGTGGCCATTGAGGGAAATACCCCTTCCAATATCTGTGAGAATCATGAGACAATTCACACGAGTTACGGCAAGGTTGGTGCCACGCTGCAAGCGATGCGCTCGCACGATGTGACACATGTTGTGATGGCAGGAAAAATGTCTCGCCCTTCGCTTGGCAGCTTGCGACTGGATGCGAAGGGCGCCAAACTTCTGGCCAGAATTGGCCGAGGGCTTTTTTCTGGCGATGACAGGCTTCTTCGAGCGATCACGGATTTCTTTGAGGAGGAAGGTTTCCGCGTGATGGGGGCTGATGAAATTCTCGAGGATGCCGTGACGCCTCCAGGAACCCTTGGTCAGCACGCGCCCAGCGCAGCGGATATGCAGGATATTTGGGTGGGCGTGTCCGCTGCCAGAGCCTTGGGTTTGCGTGACGCAGGCCAGGCAGTGATTGTACAAGCAGGGGCCGTGCTGGGTGAGGAGACGTCTGCCGGCACAGACGCCTTGATTGCCACGTGTCAGACACTTAAAATGCCGCAAGCGGGTGGTGTTTTAGTGAAGGTCAAAAAGCCACAACAAGAACGGCGGGCGGACTTGCCAGCCATCGGCATGGAGACGGTGCGGCTTGTGGCACAGGCAGGTTTTTCTGGGATAGCCCTTGAGGCAGGTCATAGTCTGATCCTCTCACGCGCAGATGTTGTGGCCGCCGCGGATGCTGAGGGCATTTTTCTCTATGGGATTACGGAGTCTGACTCATGAGTCATAAAAAAATCTTTCTCATCGCAGGTGAGGCTTCCGGCGACCAGCTTGGGGCACGTTTAATGCAGGCATTAAAAAGCTCCAGCCAGCAACCGATCGACTTTCAGGGTATTGGCGGGCCGATGATGGCTGAGCAAGGCTTGTCGTCACTTTTTCCCATGAGCGATCTCTCGGTGATGGGATTTGCGGAGGTTGTGCCGCATCTGCCAAAGATCATGAGGCGCATCAAGCAGGCCGTGGCATCCATTGAAGCCAGTCAACCCAGCGTCATTATCACCATTGATTCCCCAGGCTTCACCTTTCGTGTGGTAAAGGCGCTGCGCCGCCGCAAGCGAGTAACATGCCCGATGATTCATTATGTGGCGCCGACAGTATGGGCCTATAAGCCGGAGCGTGCGGCAAAAACGGCGCGCTTGTTTGATCATCTGATGGTGTTATTGCCCTTTGAGCCGCCCTTTTTTGAAAAAGAAGGGCTGCCAACCACCTTTACTGGCCACCCAGTGCTGGATGATTTAGACGTGTGTTTCCGTAAGCGAGCCAAGGCCCAGTCACTGCATGCAGGGCAGCAGGTGACGCTCTGTTTAATGGCGGGCAGTCGAGTGGGAGAAATCACTCGCTTGCTGCCAATCTATCGCAAAGCGCTGGAGTTGATTGCACCCAAATATCCCAACCTGCAGATTCGCATCGCGGGTACACCGCAGACGGAGGCGCTACTGCTCAAACTAGCCACCGGATGGCCATGGCCAGGCGATCTAGTCATTGGCATGGAGGGGCGTTACGAGGCGTTTTATGAGAGTGATCTTGCCCTATGTAAATCAGGGACGGTTACGCTGGAAGCCGCAAAAACTGGTTTACCAATGGTGGTGACCTATAAGGTCAATCCACTGAGTGCATGGATTGTCGGCCGCCTACTGAAAACCAAAATGTTCACGCTCATTAACATCCTGCGTGGTGAGATGATTATTCCTGAGTTCATTCAGAAAAATTGTACGCCCGCGTTAATCGCTCAGGAAGTGTTGAGATTGCTTGAGTCGCATCACGCCCGCGAGAAACAAAAACACGATGCTTACGCCATGATGCAGCAAATGAAAGCGCCGGACGGACGCTCAGCCAGTGAGAGTGCCGCTGGGGTGGTGTGGGCCGTGATGGACGGACGCACGCCGTGAATCACTTCTTTTTATTATTATTTTTCTCTGGAGGACGAATAGTTCTACCTTTGAGTTTGTAAACGTAGCCGATGATCTGTGCGACTGCTTTGTAATATTCCAGCGGAATTTTCTCATCAATATCCGTATTATCATATAAGGCGCGCGCCAATGGCGGATTACGCATGACCATGACTTTATTTTTTTCAGCGATCTCGCGGATTTTGAACGCCACTTTATCCACGCCTTTGGCGACCACAATAGGCGCTTCCATTTTTCCCGCGTCATAGCGCAATGCCACCGCAAAGTGGGTTGGGTTGGTAATTACGACATCTGCGTCGGGCACCGCGGCCATCATTCGTTTGCGTGCGCGCTCAGCACGGATGGATTTCAGGCGTTGCTTAACGTGCGGATCCCCCTCCTGTTGACGGTATTCTTCGCGCACTTCCTGCTTGGTCATACGCAGTGATTTTAAATGCACAAAACGCTGATAGACATAATCCACAATCGCCAGAAGAAACATGACAATCACAATGGATATCAGTAGTTTCTTTGTGAGCGCCATGATGAGCGCCAGAATATCCTGCGTGTCTTTATCTGAGAGTATCTGGAGTTGTAGTCGGCTTGGCCACACCGCCCAGAATGCCACTAAGCCAGCAATCACGATTTTGAAGATACCCTTGATGAACTCAAACAGGCCTTTTTTAGAGAAAATGCGGCCAAATCCTTTGAGAATCGAAATCTTCTCAAGCTTAGGTTTGAGGCTTTCGGCAGAGATATTAAAACGCGTTTGCAGCCCACCAGCCGCCAGCGCGGCAAGCATGAACATGAATAATGGCACCAGCATCACTGACCCCATTTCCGCCACGACATGTTCCAGCAGAATATGCAGATTGCCAAAATCGCTGGAAATATCCTCAGGACGAGAAATAAAGGTGCTGAGTATGGACATGGTATCACGTGATAAGGACGCAGCCATGGTCGAGAGAACCAGGGCCAGCGTGGCAAACAGAAAGAATGTATTTAATTCTTTGGAGGAGGGAATCTGCCCTTTTTTTCGGGCGTCTTCCAACCGTTTTTGGGAAGGCTCCTCGGTTTTACTGTCCTGATCATTGTCGTCTTCGGCCATACTTATCCAAACTCTTCTAAAAAGCCGCCAAACGTATCAGCGAAGTATTGCGTATAATTCATCATAAGCGCAGAGAAAACGACCATTAACACAAACAGACTTAAGCCCACTTGCACGGGCAGAATCAGATAAAAGACCTGAAGGCTGGGCATCAGTCGGCTCAAGATACCCGCAGCAAAATAAAGCAACAGACTGATGACAATGATCGGCGCGGATAGCTGGAAAGAAATGTCAAAGACCTTAGAGAGCAGTAGGGCGAGATAGTTTGAGAAATCTTCCACGGGTGGAAAATCGCCCGGAATAAAAAGAGTGTAGCTGTCACTCAGGCCTCGTAGCATCACTAAATGCAGATCGACAGAAAACAGGACGACCACGGCTGTGACACTCATGAAGTTACCAATGGTGGTGCCCTGTGAGGCTTGCGTGGGATCAAATTGTGTGGACATCGACAAGCTGGACTGCGTGGAAACAATCGTGCCCACGATATGCATGGCGCTGATGATGAAGCGGGCCACAAGGCCAATCATCAGGCCAATGAAGCTCTCTCCAAACAGAAGAATCACCAGCGTTAACGGGGAGGCTGGCACCGGCGGCATGAAGTCGTGCAATAGGGGCGCCATGAGCACAGCAATGCACAGCGCAAGAATCAGGCGGAAGCGGATGTTCACATAGATTTCCGCAAAGCCCGGCATGAACATAATACCGGTGCCGATGCGTGCAAAAATCAACAGCACGGTGAAAATCTGTGGAACGAGAAACTGTTCAAGAGAAAACATGGCAAACGCCCTATCGTAATGTTTGTAGGGCTAGGGGCCGTCTTGTTCCGGTGGCGGCTCAGGATTCACGATGCGATTCATCAATTCCTGATTGAAATCCTTGATGGTGGAGATCATCCACGGAAGGGTGAGGATAAGGGTTAGAAAAATGGCCAACACTTTGGGTACAAAGGTTAGTGTTGCTTCCTGAATTTGGGTGAGCGCCTGAAATAAGGCAATAATCAGTCCCACAAACAACGATGCTAGCATCACAGGCGCAGAAATTTTTAACAATACCCAGATTGCATCACGCCCAATATCAACGACGTCGGTCGCATCCATGCCACTAAATCGGCATTTTAATGATATCCTGATAGGCCGTAATCATCCGGTCACGTACCGCCACCACGGTCTGCAGGGTTAATTCTGCGTTGGTCACGGAGGTCACCAGATCCGTCAGCTCCGCTTTATTGGCAATGGCTTTCGAGCTGATGGCTTCACTTTCGTAGGCTTTTGAGCGAGAATTATTCAGCGATTCATGCACCAGCTCGCCAAAGCTCGGCCCCTCGATTTCCTCGCCAGGCAGGGTTGGCGTCGCAAAACCTTTCATCTGCGAGGCATTTTGATAGGCATTGGCAGCCTGATTGAATTTAACGTCCATGCGTGGCCTCCGCTGAAATGGTTTTTACTATCTTAGCAGACTGATCGTTTGACTCAACATACCTTTGCTGATTTCAATCACATTGACGTTTGCCTCATAACCTCGGCGCGCCTCACGCATATCAACCAGTTCTATCAGCGGATTCACGTTAGGCATATTGACGTAGCCTTCCGTGTCGGCGGCTGGATGTGAGGGGTCATACTTACGCACAAAATCACTGCGATCAACGCCATATTTGCTGACTTCCACACGGTTGACGCCCAATTCACGATCCATCTCATTTTTGAAAGAGATGGTTTTGCGACGATAGGGTGTATCGGTCGGGCTTTCACCGGCGGAATCAGCGTTGGCGATGTTTTCCGCGACCACACGCAGGCGGTCTCCTTGCGCTTTTAAACCAGAGGCCGCGATATGAAGTGAATTAACAAGATCCATGGCTTAAACTCCTAACGGTTGCCAACCACTGCAATGCGAAACAGGCCGGCTGTTTTGCGATACAGGTTGGTGACGGTGTCATATTGTCCTTTATTATCCGCCATGAGAGCCATTTGTTCTTCGATCGCGATGGCATTTTTTACAGGCGTTGTTTCATAGGTTTTACGCTGTGTTTCAGAGCGAAATTCCTGCGTGGGGCTGGTGCCGCCAATGTGGCCAGGCGAGGTGGCGCGCACCTCAAGGCGATGGGCTTCCGCCAGTGCCAGACGCTCAAAATCAAGCTTCACCAGTTGCTTTGGTTTATAGCCTGGTGTGTCCGCATTGGCGATGTTTTGGGCGATGACGTCCTGATTCTCAGCCAGATAGGACATTTTTGTTTTGGCGAGAGACAATAATGTAATCGAGGAGTAGTCCATTTTTGCCGCCTTAAGGAACATTCTGCCTAGAAGTAGGAAATATTTTCCTAATTTCAGTAGCTTATAAAACCATCTTATCGAATTTCACTCAATGACGCCACATAAAAATTGTCATAAGGAATCTTTACGCTAATTTATGCATGAAAGGCCTAAATTGCATCATGCTCTATTTATCACGTAAAGTCGGCGAATCGATCGTCATCAATAACAACATTACGCTTACCGTCACAGAAGTGCGCGGTAAAACGGTGAAGATCGGGTTCTCCTTTCCCTCCGACGCAACCATTTTGCGTAAAGAAGTGCATGATCGCGTAAGTGCTGAGAATATGGCGGCACTGAGCAGCGGCGATGATTTGGGGGATATGGATTTTGAGATTGATCTGGGACTCGATCAGGAGGATGATTGATGAGTCAGCCTGAGAATCATGATGGCCCGCGCATTAATCTTACGGATCAGGAAGCGCCGCCTGCTGCGCGCAAGCAGACAAAAGCGGTGGCCCTGCATTATGAAGCGTCTGGTGATGATGCTCCTCGCGTGGTGGCCTCAGGAAAAGGCGCGGTGGCGGACCAAATCATCTCGCTGGCCTTCGCACATGGTGTGCGGGTGAGAGAAGATGCGGCGCTGGTGGATATTCTGGGTGCATTGGATGTTGATTCGCCCATTCCGCTGGAAGCATTCGCGGCAGTAGCGGAAATTCTCAGCTATGTGTATCGTGCAGATGAAATGTATGGCCGCACACGAACCAACTCGTTTGAAAGGAAGATGCCATGAGCCAAATCCCCCCTGAAGCATCTTCGTCGCCGCGCGTGATGATAGAGCAGCTTTATCTCTACATCGATGCGGCGCATGACGTTCTGGAGGCCGGAGATTATATCTCTCTGGCGGAGCTGGACAGCCATGTGCAGGAGCTTTGCCAGTCCATTATGCATTTGCCCATTGAAGAAGCCGCGCTTTTCCGTGCGGAATTGCAGGAGCTGATGGAAGCGCTCGATGATCTGAAAGCGGAAATGGAAAAGCATAAATCGGCGCTCAGTGAGCAGATGGGCGGACTTAGCCATTCTAAACATGCCGCCAAAGCCTATCAAAAATCGCATCACATGGATATGAATGCTAAGCGAGAAGAGGAAGAGTAGCCCTTATGGAATATGCTGGTATTGGCCGCATTATCCTGTCTTTCTTCTTTGTGCTGGCGTTGATGCTTGGCATCGCCTGGCTATTGAAACGTCTGCGTGTGGATGAGCGCCTGCAAGCGCGACAATTACGACGTCATGGCAAATTATTGATCGAAGAAACGCTGCACATTGATGCGAAGCGGCGGCTGGTCGTCGTTGGCTGCGCCGCGCAGCGTTATCTGCTGTTGCTTTCTGCGCATGGGGATGTCACTTTGGGCGCCCTGCCACCCGTGGAGGAAAAAACGGATGCGGCGTCTTAGTTTATTGAGCATTGTGTTAAGTTTTGCGCTGATGTTTGTCAGTGATGTGGCGCTGGCGCAGAATCTTTCGCTTGATCTCGGCGGCGATGGTGGCGGCTCCAGCACGGCGCGAATCATCCAGCTATTGTTAGTCATCACGGTGATTACGCTGGCACCCTCCATTCTGGTGATGGTCACTGCGTTTACTCGAATCATTGTGGTGCTTTCTTTCCTGCGCTCGGCGCTCGGCACACAACAAACACCGCCGAATCAGGTGCTGGTATCGCTGGCCATGTTTCTCACGGTTTTTATCATGATGCCGACATTTGAGAAAGCGTACTATGATGGGATATTGCCGCTGATTCAGGAGAAGATTGGCGAGGAGGAGGCCATCATAAAAACGGCGGAGCCATTTCGTACCTTCATGCTATCCAATGTCCGTGAGAAAGACCTCGATTTGTTCGCGCAAATGGTGCCGAATTTGAAAATTGCTGAGCCCGCACAAACACCCTACCAGATACTGATACCTGCGTTTCTTATCAGTGAATTGAAGCGCTCATTTGAAATTGGCTTTTTATTATTTGTACCATTTCTGATTATTGACATGGTGATTTCATCGATCCTGATGGCGATGGGGATGATGATGCTGCCTCCCGTCATTATTTCATTGCCGTTCAAACTGATTTTCTTCGTGCTTGTGGATGGTTGGTACTTGGTGGTGGGAAGTCTGGTGCGTAGTTTTGGGCAGGGAGGATAACTATGGATTTTATTGGCACATTCGTTCGTATTCTCATTCTAAGTGCGATCATTCTTGTTATATACTTTATAGGCTTTCTTGTGGTTTCCGTGGTCGCCGGTGCGCTGGTTACATTGGCGATTATTCAGCTTTTTCGCCGGAGAAAGTTTTCTGGGGATGATCCACTGACTCATCCAAAACATTCCTCCTCAGTGGTGATGGAAAAAACCGTTGTGGAGTCAAAAGTGATTGATGCTGAATTCACAGACATTGACCGCTTCGACAAACAAACGCGCCGCTAAGTTTTTCGCATTGCGTCCCAGCGCATCATTAACCAAACACTATGTCACTTTACCGTAGAGCTGAGACCTTTCTCCTCCACGGAAGCGCGGTATGAGTCGAGAAATGTTTTGGTTTTGCTGATGTCTTCGGCCAGTTGCTGGATATTGCGAGGATCAATCGGGCCTTTATCATCGGTAATAAAATCAAAGGAAGGCTTGAGCGGGCTGTTTGCCATCAGCGGTGAAAAATAATCGCGCAGATATTGCAGCTGAAGCCGGTCACCCTGCATATTATAAGCAATGGCCAGTCGAATTAATGTGCGTGCCTCATCATCCGTCATTGGTGCGGTGATATTGCTGCGGCTTGCTAACAAATCTTCGCCCAGCGTAATGATTCTGGGCCAGTCTTTATTGTCCCAGAAGATGTCCATTTGTAGCATTTTTGATTCGCGGCTGAAGTCATTTTCCAGCAGGCTGAGCGCCGTTTTCCAATCGCCGAGCGCACTATACGCATTAGCAGCCAGATGATTGCGTTGCCGCTGCAGGGACTCTGGATTATTGCCATAACCGGTCAACTCCAGCACTTCCAGCGCTTGCTGCGGTTTTTTATCCAGTTGGTAAATCAGCGCGAGTCGAGCACCGACGCGGCTGCGCTCCTCCTGCTCCAGGCGATACATCACCTGATGTTCCAATAAGGAGGCGGCGCGATCGAGCAGATCAACGGAAGCGAGCCGATCGGCTAAATCCTGAATCATCTGGTCACCATCACTGCCGAGTGGCGTGAGGTCTTTGAATTCATAATACAGGGCCAGTGCCGTCAATGGTGGCAGATCATTAGCAAAACCATCTTTAAACAACTGCAAAAAGGTTTGTGACATTTTCGCAGTGGTTTCTTGTGCCAACAGCGTTCCCGGGTAATTGGTTGCCAGCTCTTTCCATGCGCGCAAGCCTTCGATATATCTCTTTTCACTCACATAGAGATTGCCGAGCAAGTCGAGTAAACTTAACTCCAGCTGGTCGCCACGCCACACGATGCGTAATGCATCCAGTTGTTTGAGAAGTTCCTGCTTGTCAATGTCACCCGCCTTAAACTGAGTGGTTGCCAGTGTAAAAATCGCACGGGCGCGCAGGAAACGATCCTCGGTGGAATCGAGCAATTTTGTCAGCGTTTCCACTGACTCCTTATACTTTCCTGTTTCGGCATAGATACGTCCAATCATGAAGTCCCGGTAAGGGGCGATGGGATCCATCACCTCTTTAGGCAATGTTTTTAAAATGTTCAGTGCCTCCTGATAGGCTTCTTGTCCGATCGCCTGATCGGCGGCAATAAGCACTAATCGACGTCGCATTTCTGGCGGATAATTCTTGGCGTACAGGTCATTAAACTCCGTAAACTTGATGAGTTTATTCTCGTTGCCATTCATCACAGCGCTGAATCGCTTCCAGAAATCAACTTCCTGTGAGCCTTCGAGTGATGGTTCGGCAAAATCACTCATGGCTTCGGCAAAGCGCTGGTTCATGAAATTGGTAGCCCCCCGAAGGGCGGCCAACTGATAATCAGCATAATAATCCGGATCCGTTTCGCGGATCAGGTTGAGCAGACCAAGGGCCTCTGTAAACAGCCCATCCCCCAGATATAACTCTGCTAGCTTCTTCCGCAAGCGTGAGGCTTTGGGATCACTTGCCTCGGAGATTGCCTGACGAAGCACTTGCTCTCGCGCAGCAAAATCAGTTGCATCCTGTGTTTTCCAGCGTTCGTAGGGAAAGAAACTATCCTCCGACTCTTCATCGGTGAGGTAGGATTTCACATCCAGTGGAGGAAGATTCGCGGCAAACTTAATACCTTCAGGTGACGAAATGCGAACGCCATTGCGCAATTTGGCCACGCGCACATCACTGGAATTTTTGATAATCAGCACACCCTGTGCCGTTCGTGGCAGGTGGGCATCCACAAAATGACGCTCAGGGAATGTGGCTTGCCCGCCTTTATAAATAGGCAGGATTACCCAGTCCTCACCTGTCAGCGGGTGAGTCATCGCCACTGGCTGCGCTGCTTCGAGCACAGGCATAAAGACAAAGGGCTTCAACGGAGGCTCACTGTGCGTTTCTGCCACCAGTGGAAATTCAGGCGCACGGCTGCGACGACTGAGAGTGAAGCCCCATTCATAGCTGTTAGTTGCTTTGCGAATCGAGGGAGATACATCCTCATTTAAGCTGAAGCGAAGAATGGTGCTGGTGGGATGTGGCACCTGATCAATATGGGTCACAAAGGAGGGAGCCACCGATTGTAGCGCAGAGAGATTAACACGCGATGGCTTGTTGAAGACAATCCAGAAGTCTGAGCCATAATTAAACGCCGCCGCCGCCACGCGCTCTGTCCACGGAAAATTGAAATCTGCGGAAATGGCTTTGCGTTGCACTGCCACCATCATTTCTTTTCCCGCGGAGGCATCGGGGGTGGCTTCAGCTTGTATCAGGGCGGGAGCCGAGATCTGTGTAGCTGCTGCCGATACAGCGAGTGTGGGCGCGGTGAGCGTAGGCGCGGAGGAATCAGCAGGCGCTGCGGGAGCCTCAGATAAGGCTTTAGGTTGCTCTAATGCTGAAAGCGCCGAGGGTTTAGGCTGTGGGGCTATTGCTGCGACCTCTGTTTTAGCTGGCGCTGTATTCTCTGCCACGGCGACTTGAGCACTCTCAGTGGGTACCAATGTTTTGTCATCTGTCGCCGCGTTTGTTGTCGCCACGGCCTTCGGTTCAATGTCTGCTGGCGCTTTAGTTGGAGCTGCGGCCTCTTTTTTCAGCTCGGGTTCCGGCTTATCGACCTTCGCCACAGCAACGGGTGGCTTTGGCACAGGCTTAGCGGCTGGCTTGGGAGAGGTCACGGCCTCTTGCTGTTTGAAGGGAGACTCAGGCTTCGCCGGCGTTTCAACTTTGGTATCAGCTACAGGTGGCACCACTTTCTTTACAGGCTGAGTGGCCTTAAGTGCCGCAGTTTTGGTGAGCTCAGCCTTCACCGGTGCTTTTGCAGCCGGTGTTGGAGGTGTGGCGTCCGGCGTGGCCAAGGCAGTGGCCGGAGGGGAGGCCCCCTGAAACTTAGGGGCGTTGATTTGTAAAAGATCAATCCCGCTCGAATTACTGCTGATAAAAGTACGCACAGGGTAGGGGTGACGTAGAGTAATAAGCGCCGTGCGTCCATCAGCGGCCATGCTGGCCGATTCGACATATTTACCAAGTTTAGATTTGATAGCAGCCAAGTCAGGGTTGGCCTGTTTTTCAAATGATACTTTAAGCGTTCGGCCTTCCAGCTTTGCGGTAAAAGGCACGCGCTCAGGCCAGGAAAACACAATGCGCGCGAAATCTGTTTTGACTGACGCATCCACTGTTGGCAAGGCGGCAAACACAGACATTGGCAGCAGGCCGATTATGGCCACTGACAATAAAACATAGCGTAGTTTTGTTAATCGCTCTGGACGCATTCCCCAAACCAGCTAGCTTCGTGCCGTATGACACCCCTATCAGCGAGCGCAATAATGCCCGTTGCATTGTGTAGTGCTTACATGGAAGCTACGCTACTTCACGGGATAATGTCTAGTTTCGACATGCCCAAAGGGGGCATTTAACGTATCATGATGGGAAAGACTGTTTCCAAAACAGCGCTTAACAGTACGCTCAGCCTTTGATGCTACCGAACAGCTTATCAATTTCGTCTTGTGAAGGCGCGCTGTTTGTTAATGACGGGCCGTTCATCAGGAGTGCATCCGGACGCTTGTCATGACGAGATTTTTCATCATTATTCCACTTATCAATGTCTTGAATATGCTGTGATGAATCACTGAATAGATGCACCAGTCGGTTCACTTTCAGCTCCACATGCTCCAGCGTACGCGCCACTTTATTGATGCGCTGGCCAGTAATATCCTGAAAAGTACAGGCATCGTAGATACGATTTGCGGCATCGGAAGTTTTGATACCGGATTCCTTGTCCGATGTTGCGCCTGCCAATTTTATGATTTCATCCGTTGCGTCAAGGATAGTATTGGTGGCTTCTTCTGTGGCTTTTACCACTTCGCTCAGTTCCAGCCCCGCCACATTAATGTTTGTCGCGCTTTTGTCATTTTCTGGCTCCAAACTTGGCGCAATGGCAAAAATCTCTCGTTTGGCTTCCGCAATATAGAGCGCTAATTTAGCAATTTCAGCACGCAGGAAAGAATCCGGTGGGGCATCAGCATGAAGTGTTGATGCCATGTTTTCAAAAATGGCGCCCACATCTTCCAATTTTACTTCGCCTTTGGACTCATGGAGCTCAAGAAGGCTTTTAAGTAAAGCATTGCCAATTTTCATTTGTGTTTTGCTCACAAAATCTCCTCAGAGGTTGCGTATCTGCGCAGAGAGTCTTTAGGCGGTGCCATCAAAAACACTGGCGATTTTAGATTTCAGTGTCTCGGCATTGAAAGGCTTCACAATATAGTTACTGACACCGGCCTGTTTGGCGGCAACCACGTTGTCTGTTTTGCTCTCCGCGGTCACCATGATGAAGGGCAGGTCTTTGGTGGTGTCACTGGCGCGCACTTTTTGCAGCAGTTCGAAGCCAGACATAGGCTCCATATTCCAATCCGAGATAATGAGGCCGTATTTTTTGTCCTTGAGTTTGCTCAGTGCCATCGTCCCGTCAGTCGCTTCGTCAACATTTTCAAAGCCAATCTGGTTGAGAAGATTTTTTACAATTCGCAACATCGTCTTATAGTCGTCGACGATGAGGATCGGCATTTTTTTGTCCATGTTCATATAAAGCTCTTTATAATTATGATGATCAGCACCGCGACCGCGAACTGATAAAGTTTAAGCACACCATGCACTTGCAGTTAACCTACGCAATATAATTTAAAACTGCGTTAATAAGCTATAAATTTTACGTAAATGGTGCGTCGCGGCGATGTTTTTATTATGATGTCTCCATTCGTGTGTTTTTTTATGCATCCAACAGCTTTTTCCCTTGATATTCCAATGCATGTTTTAGCTGAAGCGGAAATGAATGAAGCGGAGATGATGCTTTTTGCTCAGAACTTTGCTCTTTGTTTGCAAGCTGGCGATTGTGTTTTGTTGATCGGGGAGGTGGGGGCTGGAAAATCAACAATGGCACGTGCCATCATCAAAACGCTCACGGGTGAAACTGAAGTTCCCAGCCCTACATTTACTCTTGTGCAGGCCTATCAGGCGGCCAACTTCCATGTATGGCATTATGACCTGTACCGAATTTCACATGCAGAAGAAATGCAAGA
>JAIEPI010000164.1 GCA_019749855.1 Rickettsiales bacterium
TAGGAAACAATCATTGCCGTCCACTTCACCTGATAATAACGCTTCCGTCTCCATGGCTTTCAATTTGTCGGCCACAGCACGCAGCGTATCTTCTGCATCATTCACAACGGAGGCATCGCCCTCCTCTTCGCCCATTTCAGCTAGCAACAGGCTATCTTGAGATTGCTGATCCAGCGCACGGTAACCATCGACCATGGCTGCCAGATGATTACGCTCTCTCAGCATCTTTTGCGCTGCCTCCGGCTTTTGCCACAGGGCGGGATCCTCTGAGAGTGCGTTTAATTCTTCCAGACGAAAAATGGCTTTATCCCAGTCAAAGATACCTCCTCAGCAGTGCTTGCGACTGCTTGATTTGCTCTGACAGATTGAGGATTTCGGCTTTCATGATGCGTTCATTAGCAGGGTTAATCGCCTCGCAAAAGTGCTAATACAAGGCACCCGTGCCAGTGGCCGCTGGTGGAACGGTGGCATTGCGGGGGCGGCTATATTGACCGGCCGCAGGAAACTTGCCCTCCGACTGCGAAGCATTCTGCACATCACGCTGATTCATGTATTGCTGGTAGCGTTTCAGCCGCTGCTCCTGATAATTTTGGTAGTATTCCTGCGAATAAATATCACCACGCTGCGCTTCATTACCGATTATCGTCGCGGAAGGAGCCCCCACATCTGCTGTCTCAGGGGCGAGCGCGCCCTCCACAGGCACCTCTTCACCTGCGACTTGCTGTAAATCTGGCAATGCCTCATTCTCGCCTGGAATAAATACGGCGCCACCGGTAATAAATGCCTCCCTGATGGTGGTACCCGCTGTTTGCCAAGGCAGTTCCACTTGACCTGTGGCGCGATCCACTTGCTGAAACTCGATGCCAGGTGGCACATCAAATTCACGGGCAGGATAGAAGTGATTGGCCTCTTTAATGAAATCCATGAAGGCAGGCAGCGCCACGCGTCCGCCGGTTTCTTTTTGCCCAAGATTGCGGGGTGTATCATAGCCAATAAATACGCCCACCACGAGATCAGAGGAAAAACCAATAAACCACGCATCCCGACTATCATTGGTGGTGCCGGTTTTTCCACCCAGCGGCAAGCCAAGGCTGGCGGCGCGCGCGGCCGTCCCTCGCTGCACCACGCCCTGAAGTAAGCTCACCATCTGGTAGGCCACACGTGGATCGAGGATGCGGGAGCGTTCATCCGCCAACGCTGGAGGCGCGGAGGCCCTAAACGCAGCACTTCCAGATTGACAGGCAGCACACTCACGCGCATCGCGGCGGTAAAGCGACTTGCCTTTACGGTCGTCAATGCGTTCAATAAAAGCTGGCGTTACCTTATAACCACCATTCACCATGCTTGAATAGGCAGTCACGAGTCTAAGCAGCGTGGTTTCATAAGAGCCAAGCACGCTTGAGAAGTTCTTTGGCAATGTATCATAGATACCAAAACGCTCCCCCACGGCAGCGATCCGCTCAAGCCCTAGCATCAATGCCAGCCGAACCGTCATCACATTGCGGGATTTCTCTAAGCCTGTACGCAAGGTGGCGGGCCCTAGAAACTCGCCGCCGTAATTTTTGGGTCGCCATAATGGCATGCCTTCCCCTTGTGATAGTTCCACTGGTTCATCCACTACAATGGTGGCGGGAGTAAAACCACGCTCCATGGCCGCCAGATAAATGAACGGCTTAAACGATGAGCCAGGCTGACGCTGCGCTTGGGTGGCGCGATTAAACTCCGTACCAATGGGGCTATACCCCCCACTCATCGCCAGCACACGCCCCGTGTGCGGGTCCATGGCCAGCAATGCGCCATTCACCTCGGGTATCTGTTCCAGCACAAATTGTTCGGGTGGCAAACGCTTCTCGGTCACATTTCCGTTGGCCGCATTTCCGTCTGGCGTATTTTCTTTGGTGTTTTTGGCATTCTTTTTTTCAGGCTCAATGAAAGGTGTCACCACAATGACATCACCAGCTCGTACAACGTCACCTGCCTGCCTGGGGGTTCCCACATTTTTCTGCCAGGCCCATTTCAGCTGCTCAAAGGCAATCTTTCCCCGCTGTTTTTTTCCTGCCTGATTGAGCATGCCTAACTGAACAAGCTGTGGATCGACCCTCAGCACTACGCCCAAACGCTGCTGACGTATGAGTGGTATTTTTTTTGTTGCCATATAATTGGCCAGCTTTTCTTCCCATTTCTCAGTGGTGGTAAAATGAGCCAGCGCACCGCGATACCCATGACGCCGATCATACGCGATAAGCGCATCCTGCAACGCCGTATCCGCCAGAGGCTGCAACCGCGTATCCAGCGACGTTTGCACATACAACCCACCTTTATAAACGGCTTTAGACCCGTAGCTTTTCACTAAACGACGGCGAACTTCTTCAGCAAAATAAGCGGCCGATACTTTTGGCTCAGAATAAGGTGCGGCCAGAACGATATCTGTTGCGTAAGCCCTTTGCGCCTCTTCCTCATTAATGTTTCCGTCCTCCAGCATGCGCTCAAGAACATAGCCTCGCCGCTGCATGGCACGATCATAATGTTTAAACGGATCATAGTTACTGGGCGCTTTCGGCATGGCAGCTAACAGGGCCACTTCTTCAGTGGTTAATGCCGCCAGATCCTTACCAAAATACACCTGCGAGGCTGCCATCACGCCGTAAGCACCATGGCCCAAATAAATTTCATTCAGGTACAACTCCAGAATTTTCTCCTTGCTGTAAGCGCGGGTAATACGAAAGGCAAGGATCGCTTCCATTGCCTTTCGACGAATGGATTTTTCATTGGTCAGTAGAAAGTTTTTCACCACCTGCTGGGTGATGGTTGAGCCGCCGACCAGTGAGTGATCCTGCCCGTAATGGCGAATGTTTTCCCAAACAGCGCGAGCAATCCCCTCAGCATCGACACCGGAATGACGAAAAAAATTCTGATCCTCCGCGGAAACAAATGCGCGAATGACTCTTGCGGGTATTTCATCAAGCGGAACAAACACACGCCGCTCAATCGCATATTCATCCAGCAGACTGCCGTCCGAAGCGTAAAGCCGTGTCATGGTGGCTGGTTCATAATTGGCGAGTGAATGATAATCCGGCAGATCACGACTAAAATACGAAAAAAGTGCAATAAAGAAGATGGCACCCGCAATGAGAAGGCTCATTCCCAGTGCAAAAACAGCCGCCATGCCCTGAAAAAGGCGAAACCATGCGGATCGTTGCGGTGCAGTTAGACGTTTAATCATGCGACGATTCTGTCTCAAGCCATCATCTGACACAAGCCAATAGGCATTCGATAGCCTATATTCAGCGAAGTTTTATATGATGTACGCTTAAGGCGTGTTTTGCGAATAATAGGCATCCAGCCCATCGATAATACCTCGCGCTAAAATGCGGCGGTACTGCGTTGATTTCAAATTGCGCTCATCATCGGGATTTGACAGAAAACCTATCTCAACCAGCACCGACGGAATCTCCGGTGCCTTTAGCACACGAAACCCTGCAAAACGATGCGTATTGGGCAAAAGTCGTACGCCGCCCTTGCGAAAGGACTGCACCATGACATCCGCCAGTTTTGAGGATTTATTTTTTGTTTCACGCTGCGTCAGATCCAGCAGAATATCCGCCACGGCTTTATCCTCAACCCCTACATCCATGCCTGAGAGCAAATCCACGCTGTTTTCCTGCTCAGCCAGTGCGGCCGCCTCGGCGTCTGATGCATTCTCAGACACCGTATAAATGGAGAGCCCACGGGCCTTGGCGGAACTTGCCGTATCCGCGTGAATAGAGATGAACAGGTCCCCCTTGCCTGCGCGAGCAATCGCCACCCGATCCGGCAGCAAAATGAAGCGATCATCATCACGCGTCAGCGTAACCGCATAACGCCCTGATTTCTCAATTGCCTCGGCTAAATGACGTGCATAAAGTAAGGTGATATTTTTCTCCTGTGTGCCGTCCCCGCCTAAAGCACCCGGATCTTTGCCGCCGTGACCAGCATCGATAAAAATATGCGGCTTTGCCACCTCAGCCTCGTGTGTAGGCTTGAGAATAGGTATGGGATAGCCATTTGTCTGCGTGGCGGATACCGAAGAGCCTGACACATAAGAGGTGGGCACCGGAGATGGGCCGGTGCCCGCCTTAAAATTTGCGCGCGGCACCACCTCAACCACAAAACGCGCATGAGGAAATTTTTGACTGGCACTGAAACGGTGAGTCTGCGCCGATTCCACAGGCTCACGCAGCTCAATGACAATGCGAGACGTGTCTTCATCAAATTGGCCAAAGCGAATGGTGTTTAGCAGACGCCCACGATAATCAGCTGGCAACTGCACGCCAGAATTTTCGACTTTACTCAGATCAATCACCAATCGCTCGGGATTCTGCAACCGGAACATTTTTTGCTGCTCTACCGCGCCATTGAGATGAAACACCACAAATTCAGAACGCGGCTCCACCTGCACCGATGTTTTCACAATCTCTGATGCTGAAGGTGACCCTATCGGAAGAGCGCACAAAATAATGATTAATAATAAGAAAATACGAAACATTGCGGTGATCTATGCCCTGACAGACAAGTTTGTTAATAATTGCCTATGTGTAAAGCAGGTTGTCAACCGGTTATTAATTCAGTACACCTAGAGTTAGTGAATACAGAATTCTCCGCTCCTTGCAGGCCACACCGGCCCTTTGAGCGTGCTGCAGCCGCAGCCCCTAGCCGCCGGAGTTTCTCCGGTTAAACGAAACATACAGTGACACGAAAGGTTTATTCCATGTCCCGCCATACCAAATTTATCGCACCACACGCCTCAATCTATCCTTTGGGGGCAACAGCCCTCCCCTGCACGTAAGGCGATCGTTTTTTTCAACAACGCCACCGCCTGACGTGCGCTTATGGAACATTTGAGACTTATCGATCACCGCCCAACGCGACATTTGGATCGCGGCGCTCTCTTTGCGCCTTGCTGTGGGCTATCGCATTCGGCAATGCTCATTTTCTCCATAAGTTCGGCGCGCAGGGGGTTGGCTCTACCAACGGAGTAATACCATGACGAAACGCATGTTAATTGATGCGACCCACGAGCTGGAAACACGGGTTGCGATTCTAGAAGACGACATTATCGAGCATTATGATTTTGTCTCCAGTGCCAAACGGCAGCTCAAAGGTAATATCTACCTTGGCAAAATCACCCGTATTGAGCCTTCATTGCAGGCTGCATTTGTTGAATATGGTGGCAGCAAGCAGGGCTTCTTATCATTCTCAGAGATCCATCCCGATTATTATCAAATACCCATTGCCGATCGCAAACGTTTGATGGAAGACGCCGCACGTGAGGCCGAGGAAGACGCTGCACGTGAAGCGCGGGCCGAGCGCGAGGACGATGGTAATGAGCCAGATGAAAACCAGGAACCCTCAGAAGCGCCTCAGGCTAAAAATACGCGCCCCCGACGTACACGTCAACGCACCCCGCGCGCCATGGCCCCTGTTGTGGAAGAAGGCAGCGCCGAGGATGCCGCGGATGTCGCCGCCTCGTTGCCAGAGTTGGATGGAAGCGAAACAACCGTTTCAGCCGCACTTGACGTCACAAGCGATGGCAATAATGCTGAAGCTGAGGACACCGTTAAACCAGCGCCTAAGCCACGAGCACGTCGGCGGCCTTTTGCAGCCAAGCCTAAAAATGCCAGTGCCCCCAGCATGGAAACGTCCTCTGATCCCATCGGTGAAGAGGATATGGAGCCTGTGGAAGCGGAGGATCATGATTTGTCGGGGACGGATGAGCGCGATGCGCCCACGACTTACGCTGATTCAGAGAATGATCATGACGGTGATTCGCGTGACCGTGAAATCGAAACCGTCTCAGAAGAAGACGTTGTTAAACCGCGCCCCTATGCTTTCCGCCGCTACAAAATTCAGGAAGTCATCAAGCCAAATCAGATTGTTCTGGTGCAGGTGATTAAAGAAGAGCGCGGCAACAAAGGCTGCTCACTATCCACTTATATCTCGCTCCCGGGCCGTTATTGTGTGCTGATGCCAAATTCGCCCAAAGACGGCGGCATCTCTCGCAAAATTGGCACCGGCTCTGATCGCAAACGCTTGAAGGATATTGCCGCAGAATTAAAAGAATCGCGCGGCATGAGTGCCATCATCCGTACCGCAGGCATTGACCGTAGCCGCACGGAAATCAAGCGCGACTATGAATATCTCATCAAATTGTGGAATACCACGCGTGACCTTGCCCTCTCCTCAAGCGCTCCGGCGCTGGTGTATGAGGAAGGCGATATTGTGAAGCGCACCATCCGTGACTATTACAACGGCGATATCGCTGAAGTTCTGGTGCAGGGTGAGTCCGCCCACCGCTCCGCTAAGGATTTCATGAAAATGATCATGGCGTCCCATGCGGCGCGTGTGAAGCATTTTCAGGAGAAGCAACCCTTGTTCTCGGCTTACGGTGTCGAGGAACAGCTCGCTGATTTATATAATCCGATCGCTCCGCTCCCTTCCGGCGGTTATCTGGTGATTAACCCGACCGAGGCGCTGATCTCCATTGACGTGAACTCTGGCCGCTCCACCACTGAGCGTAATGTTGAGGAAACGGCGTTTAAAACCAACCTCGAAGCAGCCGAAGAAGTGGCGCGTCAGTTGCGCCTGCGTGATCTCGGTGGTCTGGTAGTGATCGATTTTATTGACATGGGCTACGGCAAACATCGCCGCGCCGTTGAACGCGTGCTGAAAGATTCACTGAAATCAGACCGCGCCAAGGTGCAAGTTGGCCATATCAGCGCATTCGGGCTGATGGAATTGTCGCGTCAACGCCTGGGGCCGAGCATCTTTGAAACCACCACCATTACCTGCTCGCATTGCACCGGTACTGGCCATGTTCGCTCCCCTGATGCAACATCCGTCTCACTCATTCGTGAGCTTGAGAGCATGGCGTTTGAAGGCCAAACCGAGATTCGCGTGCGCATGACCGCCATTGACAGCCTGTGCCTGCTCAATCGCTATCGCCATGAGATTGCGCGCATTGAACAGACCTACCCCGCCTTGAAACTCAGCTTTGATACTGATGACGGTCTATTGCAGGGCACCTATGCGTTTGGCAGCGCACCCGCCGGTGGCGAGCCTCGCAAAGATGTCGCCCGCCGTCCGATCCCGCCGCGTCGTCGTGGTCGCAAAAACGGCGGACGTAACGGGAAACCATCGCGTGGGCTTTATCAGTCAAGTGATCCGGTGGATCATGAGCCAATTGAGCTAGACCCTGAGGATGAAATCGACGAGGAACTCGCATCCGACGAACAATCCTCGCCGGAGAGTGCAGAGAATGACGAGACAGGTGACCCAGATCGCAACGGGAAACGCCGTAGCCGTCGTGGTCGTCGTGGCGGTCGCGGGCGAAATGACAGTCAGGCATCTGGCGACGCATCGCTTGATAGGGCTGAGGGCACTCGTCCGGCTGGGTCTGAGGCATCTGATGACGCCGTTACATCTGGTGATGAAACAGCGGAGAACTCAGAACAAGGTGGCCGCCGCCGCCGCGGTCGTCGCGGTGGGCGAGGTCGCGGCCCGCGTCGTGAAGGTCAGGAAGCTGGCAACGATGTGACGGGTGCTTCTCATGACACCCACGCGCGCGTGAGCCATGCTGAAATTGAGCCGAATGTCTCGGTGAGTGAGACACCGCCTCCAGCACCAAGAGAAACGGCAGAGCCTCAGCGCATGACTCATAATGCGCCATTGCCATCTAGAACACAGAGTGATGAGCCCTCACCACGTCCCATTAAAGAGGATACGGTTATTGATGACAACCAGCCCAAGCGTCGTGGCTGGTGGAGCAAAATTACCGGATAACGATATGACTGGATAATTAGCACGTGTAGCGGGTAACGATCATGTACCCGCTACATATGTGCTTGATAAAAAAAGGTCTAGCGCACCCACGCTTTCAAACGAGCGCAGGCTTCCGCAATCACTGAGGTTTCTCCCGAATAAGAAAACCGCACATACTGATGACCACGCTGTGTATCAAAATCGAGGCCTGGGACAGCACAGACGCCAATCTCATGCAGCATACGACGACAGAATTCTCGGCTGTCATGACTGATACCTGACACATTGGCATAGAGGTAAAACGCCCCATCAGCCTGATTCAGATTGCGCATCCCCATGTCGCGCAGCGTGCTGAGCAGCATGTCACGGTTGATCGCATAGGCTTGCACTGCTGCGTCCAGAGCATCCAGATGATCAAAAATATGCAACGCTGCATGCTGAGAAATAGCGGGCGGTGAGATAAAGAAACTCTGCACCAGTGATTCAAAACTACGGCAAAACCGCTCAGGAACCACGGCCCAACCCAGACGCCAGCCCGGCATCAGATAGTATTTGGAGAAGCTATTGACCACAAACGCCTCATCACTGTAAGCGAGCGCAGTGTGCGCAACCGCATCGCCGTACGTCACGCCATGATAAATTTCATCCGAGATCAGACGTGTGCCCGTTTGCGAGCACCATTGCGCAATCTCCTGCAAATCCTGTGGCGGCATCACGGTGCCTGCCGGATTGGATGGGCTGGCAATAATCAAGCCTTGCGGCGGCTTTGGCATGGCCTTCAGTTGTGCCAGCGTTGGTTGGAAGGCGCTCACCTCATCCGTATCCAGAAACACCGTCTCCAGATTGGTTGCACGCAGCATATTGGGATAAGCCGGATAACACGGACGAGCTAAGGCCACCTGAGCACCGGCATCAAACGCACACAGCAACGTCAAAAAAGTTGCCGCCGAAGAGCCAACGGTGACAAAAATACGCTCTGGCGACACCGTCACGCCGTAACGCATGTGATAGTGACGGGCAATCCGCTGGCGCAAGGCAGGCAATCCGCGAGCCTCCGTATAGCCTAACGCATCAGCCTGCAGGGTACGTGACAAAGCATCCAGCACAGCTTGCGGCATACGGCGGCCAGGCTGGCCGAGTGAGAGATGGAGAATATCCTTGCCTTGTGCCCGCAGTTCAGCCGCCTCACAAAAGACTTCCATGACCTCAAAAGGCGCAATATGGGCACGTTTGGCAACAGGGGACATGACGAACTTTCACACATAAAATGGGCGCGAAGCGTTAGCATTTTCAATCGACTATAGCAAGTGTTTCGCCTTGCAAATTGACGTACAACGCCTACATTACATAAACATGCCCCTCTCCATTGCGACTTTGTTACGCCTGACCTTGACCCTGCTGTTATCGCTGGCGATGCCCTCGGTCAGTTATGCGGGGGGGCTGATCCGTGACGCTGAAATTGAACATTACCTTCGCCATCTTTCTTCGCCGGTATGGACGGCAGCAGGTCTGGAGCCGCAAGCGGTTTCCATCTTTATTATTGATGATGACAGTATCAACGCCTTCGTTGCCGGTGGCAGCAACATCTTTTTTCATACCGGTTTGCTGCTCGCCACCGATACGCCGGAGATGCTGATTGGGGTCATCGCGCATGAAACAGGCCATATTGCTGGCGGCCATTTGGCCCGTGGTGCCGAACAGGTGGCCAGAGCGCAGATTGGCGCCGTCATCAGCTTTGTGCTGGGCGCTGCCGCCGCCGCCAGCGGTGCGGGAGATGCAGGTGCGGCCATCCTCTCGGCAGGGCCGCACGTGGCAGAGCGTGGGTTACTTGCCTTTACACGCGCCAATGAGCAGGCAGCGGATCAGGCGGGGCTCTCTTATCTCGAAACGCTGCATCTCACTCCGGAAGGTATGCTCAATATGTTTGAGCGTCTGCGTCGTGATGAGAAGCGTTTTCTGGGGACGCCGGATCCCTACGCCCTCACCCACCCACTCACCAAAGAACGTATCAGCAGCATTCGCAGTCATGTGGCGCAATCGCCTTACCGTGAGGCGACGCTGCCCGCCAACGATCAGATCATGCACCAGCGTATGCAGGCCAAGCTTTATGGCTATATGCGCCCGCTGGTACAGGTGCAGTCGCGCTATATCGATGCCAGCCAGCCCTCTCGCTATG
Source organism: Rickettsiales bacterium (assembly GCA_019749855.1). Taxonomy (GTDB): domain Bacteria; phylum Pseudomonadota; class Alphaproteobacteria; order Rickettsiales; family UBA998; genus UBA998. Next base: position 9,974 of record JAIEPI010000164.1, read on the forward strand.
CGCGGGCGGTGGCCTATTACCGAGCCTCTGATCTTCCAAAGGCGCTACAAGAAATTGACAGCCTGCTCACTGAGCAACCCAATGATGCCTATTTCCATGAATTAAAGGGGCAAATGCTGTTTGAAAACGGACGAATCAAAGAATCACGCGAGCAGTATCAAAAAGCCAGTCAACTGGCACCTGATTCGGCCTTGCTGCGCTCTGATTATGCCCGCACTCTGCTCGCATCACCGACAACCCCCACATTACGAGTGGAGGCAATAGCGCTGCTTGAGCGGGCCAGCCGGCAGGACCCCAGCTATAATGCAAGCTGGCGATTATTGGCAGAGGCGTACGGCAAAGCTGGCGAGGAAGGCAAAGCGCATCTGGCACTCTCCGAAGAAGCGGCCATGCGTGATGATGCAACCGCCATGCGCATACAGGCAAATCTCGCCTTAGAGACCCTGCCCTCTGGCAGTCCCGCCTACCTGCGCGCGCAGGACATCAAGCGTTTTGCCATTCGCCGTGAACAGGAGAAGAAAGACGAAGGCGGGCCATTTTTAACTGGTCAGTCCAGCGAATTTCTGTCACCTTTTACGCGTCACCACCATTCATTATCTCCATCATATTAAGGGTTATTATGCGTCTTGCTCTTCTCACTACCGCGTTGGTCGTTTTTGCAGGATCACTGATGGCAGCGCCGAAAGATAGCACGCCGGTCACCCATGGCGAGCTTGGCGGACTGGTTCGCCAGTATTTGCTCGATCATCCGGAAGTGATTGTTGATGCACTTGAGGTGATGCAGCGTCAGGAAAATGAGAAATCATCGTTAAAAGCGGCGGACGCCGTTCAGAAAAACCGTAAGCAAGTTTACAATGACCCATTGACGCCGATTGTTGGCAAAGCCGATGCCCTGCTCACCATTGTTGAGTTCTCCGATTATAACTGCTCAGCATGCAAGTTTATGTTCACGGCGCTTGACCGCCTGATGAAAGAAGATGGCGATAAAGTGCGCTTGCTTGTGAAGGAATTCCCCATTTTCGGCGAGGCATCCGAACAAATGGCGGCCATTGGCATAGCGGCTTATCAAATCGATAAGCCTAAGTACCAAGCATTTCATAGTGCCCTAATGAAAGCGGCTGGCCGCACTGATGACGCGAAAGTGGACGCGGCCCTCACCTTTGCCGGCTATAATGCGTCAGAAGTACGTGAGCGCGCCAAACAAAAGGATATTGCGAAGGCGATTGAGCAAAACCATGCGCTGGGGCAAGCCATGGGCATTCGTGGCACGCCAACCCTCATTATCGGCGATGAGGTCGTCCCACATGCGCTGGATTACGATACGTTAAAAGAAAAAGTTGAGGCTCAGAACAAATAGTGCACTCATCGCAAAAGAGTCATGCTTTTTCAATCGCAAGGTGACATAGTTGCAGCTAGAGTTGCGACTAAAATTCGCGTGACGTAGGTTCCCTCTCCCTCAGTGAGGGAGAGGGTTGGGGTGAGGGTGTCTTTCAGAACGCTTGGCGAAGGAGGGTGTTTTTTAAAGAGGCTTCGGCGGTGGAATGGAAGGTGATTTATCCACCCCTCACCCGCGCACGGTGTGCGCACCCTCTCCCCTTCAAGGGGAGAGGGTTTTGGAATGCGTAAGAGTGACCCGTCATTGCGAGGAGCGCAACGACGCGTCAATGCATCACAACCTATGGATTGCTTCGCTGGCGCTCGCAATGACGGAAACACAGACACAGTATTCCAGCCTATCAACGGAATACACGTAGATATAAACTGAGAAACTGCCATTTTTCGTTGTAATTAACCACTTTGTTGGCTATTGCCTGTATCTCAACTTTTTCAGGGGATACTCCAATGCGTCATTCTTTCCTCGTTGCTCTTACCGCACTGTCAATCACGTTAGCCGCGTCCGCGAATGCATCTAGCAATGCTCGTGAAGTCGTGAATGATCATGGCAGTAACATTATCACCAATACATTTGGCAATTGCGTACGTACCAAATGGCAATCCGCAGATGATGTCTGCGCTCCACAAAAACCTGCCCCAGCGCCAGTAGCAGCGCCTGTGCCTGCCCCTGCGCCTGCTCCTGTGATCAGTCAGGATGCACGCACCATCTATTTCAACTTTGATGAAGCCAGTCTTTCTGCCACAGCCATCCAAAAGCTGGACACTCTGTCACAAACAGTGGCGGCATCTAGCGGCATTCTCAGCGCGACGGTGGTAGGCTACGCCGATAAAATTGGTAACTCCGATTACAACGTTATCCTGTCACAGAAACGTGCTGGTGCGGTGAAGCAATACCTCGACAGCAAACTGAACATCCCCACCAGCGTGGCTGCCGTCCAGGGTTTGGGCTCCATCACCTCCAATACCACCTGTGATGCCACCAAGAAACGTACGGACAAAATTGAGTGCCTGGCCAATGACCGTCGCGTTGAGGTCCAGTTCAAATACAAACAATAAGCATTGATAGTAGCTTGATAAGGGGCGGCCTGATGGTCGCCCCTTCGTTTATGGTGATTGAACGCGCATTCAGCAAATGATTGCTATTTTCATTAATTTCATTGTTATAAAATAATATCGCTCGCCACAGCATGAAAATCATATGCTGAATGCGCATAAAAAAGGCCCCATCCGGAGCCTCTTTCAAAAATCAAAAAAACCGCCCTGGCCGTGGACTATACAAGCCTCATGTGGCCCGTTTGTAAGGTGGGTGCCGTATCGCTTCAGCCAGAGCCAAAGCAAGGGACAGCTCCCGTTCAAAAGAGTATCGGCCCAAGGGACAAAGTAGTCTCACGCACCGGGCAGTCCTACCAATATAGATCAGATGTCAGCGATTTTCAACTGTTGCCGTGATCGCGTCCAGCTGATCGGCAATTTCATTCATCGCCATGGTCAGGTTTCGTGCCACCATACCGGCGCTGGGAATGGGCGGCATGCCATCACCATTGCCGTCCAGCACCAGCCCCATGGCTAGTTTTTCATGCAGCATGCCCGCTTCCTGCCTCGCCTCATATAATTCATCCGCCAGCATCAGGGCCGTCATCACCAGCACCATCGATTCGCTAGCACGCGGCGTTTTTTCTTTGATACTACGCGCGCGGGCATCAATTTCGTCGGCCAACTGCCCCAGACGCCCCTCCTCACCATCAGAGCAGGCAAGCGTATAGGTCTGAAATCCAATGCGAATTTCCATTTGCTTCATGATGCGCCCTCATCCGGCAACGCGATGAGCGCGTCCAACAAGGCCAGTGATTGCTCTAATCGTTGGCGCGCATCCAGCTGCTGCAACTGTTGCGCCTCAAACTCCAGCACCTTTAAATCATACGCATGCTGCCGCTCACCATAGGCCGCCTGCAATTTTTCGTAGCGATCCTTTAGCGCAACCAGCATGGCTTGCAAGGAGTCGCGCTCGCGCTCAACCGCATGATAGCGTTTTTGCCATTTTTCGTTTGATTCCTGCTGTTCGGCGCGCACCAGTAGCTTGCCAGCACTTTCTAAATTGACCTGCATGACTCGGGTCACGCCTTCATCGAGACGACGCAGGCTATTCGCCAGACGCTCGCTCGCCACATCCAGCTCAATCGCGTGGGAATGATTGGCAACCGGCAAAATGGAGGATAAGCGATTGACGGCAACAACGGCAGCACTGGCCGCGCCGTGAATTGACAGGAGGCGACGTTGCGCCTCGGCGTGGTGTACACCGGCACCAAGAGCACCGGAGTGGTTTGAACGGTCTCCGTTCTGTGATGTACTCATCACAACTCCCACAACTATTTCTTGCACATTAACGAAATCATTGACACGACGCAACTAAATTACTTTGACACGTTGACACCCCGATATAAAGCACTAATAAAGCTCATTATTATACGTTATAGCACATCCATTTCCTATTAACATTGCTTGATAATCTTAAATATTTGAACAGGCGCGACGATTGATTGCCATTTGTGCATTCCTTGCTTTCAATTTTATTTTTTACTGCTAATTCTATGGCACATTTTGCACCGATTTTTTAAAGAGACCCCATGACTGCTCAGCCGTTTACGCCTGCCGATCTTGTTGATCACTCCCTGCTCGCTAACGCAATCCGCGCCCTCAGCATGGATGCGGTGGAAGCTGCTAAATCCGGCCATCCGGGCATGCCATTGGGCATGGCGGATGTCGCCACCGTCTTGTGGGGCGACGTCATGAAATATGACCCCGCGGCGCCACACTGGCCCGACCGTGATCGCTTTGTGCTTTCCGCAGGGCATGGGTCTATGCTGCTCTATTCGCTGCTTTATCTCACCGGATTTGCGGATATAACCCTCGATGAAATCAAGCGTTTTCGCCAAATTGGTTCACGCACGGCGGGACATCCCGAGTTCGGCCATGCCGCTGGGATCGAGACGACGACTGGGCCGCTCGGACAGGGCATTGCCAATGCTGTAGGCATGGCGCTCGCTGAACGCCTAATGCAGGAGCGCTTTGGCGAGGCGATCGTCAACCACTACACCTATGCGCTGGCCGGCGATGGCTGCCTGATGGAAGGCATCAGCCATGAAGCGGCGTCGCTGGCCGGTCACCTCAAACTCAACAAGCTGATTGTTCTGTTTGATGATAACGGCATCTCTATTGATGGCCCAACCTCTCTTACCGTCAGCGACGACCATTGTGCGCGCTTTGCTGCGCAGGGCTGGAATACGCTACGCATTAATGGGCATGATCCGGTGGCGATTCTGGAGGCTCTCTATAAAGCACGCTCCAGCGACAAACCGACCCTCATTGCCTGCCAGACCACCATCGCCTTTGGCGCCCCCACGAAGGCGGGTACTTCTGCCTCGCATGGCTCCCCCCTTGGCAAAGAAGAAATTGAAGGGACGCGCGCCGCATTGCATTGGCCGCACGCGCCATTCGTCATCCCGAGCGAGATATTGGCGAGCTGGCGTGAACTGGGGACACGCGCTACCCAGGAACATAAAAAATGGAAACAAAGCTTTGAAAAGCTTTCACAATCAGAGCGTACAGAATTTGAACGCTTAACCAGCGGAATGCTTCCGGTTGATTGGAGTCAGACGATTTTAGCCACCAAAAAACAATGGTGCGAGCAACCACGTCATGAGGCAACTCGCGTCTCCTCCAAGTTAGCGCTGGATGTAATTTCAGCTTCATTGCCGGAATTAATTGGCGGCTCCGCCGATCTCACTGGCTC
>JAIEPI010000181.1 GCA_019749855.1 Rickettsiales bacterium
CAAGCTCATCCTCAGTAAAGCCATGATCATGCACATCTTTGATCACTTCACGCACTACTTGTAGCGCCTCTTTGGCTTTACTTGCCTGTGTTGCCAGACCGCCTTGTAGCAGTTTTGAAGCGTCATCCATGACAAAGCCGGTATAAACCGAATAGGTCAGCCCGCGCTTACGACGTACTTCATCGGTCAGGCGTGAGTCAAACCCGCCGCCACCCAGCATGTAATTCATCAGGTACGCCGCATAGAAATCGGGATCACTACGTGCAAGCCCAGGCAACGCAAATGTGACCACCGCTTGCGGAAAGGCAGCTTTTTTAACAATTGCTTGCTGATTAAGGGGCCAAACACTCTCGCGAATGCGCTGCGGAGGCGCAATGCCGACTGGCAAAAGGCTCGCGAAGGCGTCATCCACCGCTTTTGACACCTGCGCCGCTGTCACATCGCCTGAAACTGCGATACGCAATGTGTCCGCACGCAGATGTAAGCTGTTTTTTAAATCATTTCGCGTCATGCTCTTGAGTGTCTGCTCAGTACCCAATAGTGCACGCGAATAAGGATGCGAAGCATAAGCCGCCGCCCGAAAAGCTCTCGCCGCGTGATAATCGGGCTTTTGTTCCTGCAAACGCAGCTGCGAGAGCAGTTCGCCCCGAACACGCTCGATGTCACTTTTATCAAAACGTGGGGCGCTCAGCGCTAAACCTGCCAACTCAATGCCTTTAGCAAAATGCTCTGACAGCGCATCCAATTCGAACGAGAGGTGATCATGGTCAAACCCCACATTCAATGAAATTGCCCGCTCCTGCAGCGCCTTGGCAAATGCTTCGCGTGCAAGATCACCGGCGCCTTCGCTCAGCATTCGAGCGGCAAAATACGGCGCACCTTGTGGTGACGTAGCCGCATAGGCATCGCCACTGGCGTCAAATGCCGCACGTACTGAAACAACCGGCAGATGGTGATCCTCAATCAGCCAAACCGTCAGCCCCTTTGGGGTATGTATTTCCTGCACTTGCGGCACCGCTGCCCGTAGATGTGCGGGCATGAGAAAGAAAAAAGAAATAAGCAGAATCGGCAATAATCTAGTGAACACGGCCCGTCTCCTGCAATAAAATGGGCGTTTTGCTCGCTGGCGCTGCCGCTTTGTTATCCGGCAGCAGGTAGCCTGTCACCGACAAATGATCGATCATTGTATGCGCCGCGGCGGATGAGACCTGCGCCAATGACACCGCATCAATTTTTTGCGGTAATGCGGCAAATTCTTCCGCGCTCATGCCTAATGTAAGCAATTGTGCGATTAGAAAGGCCTGACCGTCCAGTCCATCCTGTGAAAAAATAGTGGCAGCTTTGAGTTGCGTTTTAGCACGCTGCAACGCGGCCTCAGTGAATTGAGTGCGGTGAAGTATCTTTGCCAAAGCGGCTTCATACGCCTCGCTCAGCGCCTCAGGCGTAACACCTGTGGCTGGAATCATACTCACGGAGAATTCTGTGGGCCCGATCGAAAACGGCGAATAACCAACACTCACTGTCGTCGCTTTGCCAGTTTCTACCAGCGCTTTATAAAGCAGGCCGGTACCCTCTGCGCCTAGCATGTCCGCCAGCAACATGAGCGGTATCGCCTCAGAAGTTTGGCCGTCACGCAGACTGGGTGCTTTATAATAGCGGCGCCATAAGGGCTGCTGAACCGTGGGATTGCTCATTTTCACCAGCAGGCTACCGCGCTGCGGCGGTTCGCTTGGCCACACACGCGCTGGCACCTCGCGTGTATTTTTCCACTCGCCATAATAATTCTCTGCCATATCCCTTGCATCAGCGGGGGTAATGTCACCCACCAGCAATAAGGTGGCGTTTTTGGGTTGATAGTAAGTGGCAAAAAAATCCTTCGCATTCTGAGGGGAGAGCTGCTGCATTTCATGCAGCCATCCAATCACGGGCGTATGGTAGGGGTGATTTTGATATAAAGCCGCCCCCATCGCCTCAGAGAGCAGGGCCGAGGGCTGATTTTCCGTACGCAAACGCCTCTCTTCCACAATCACGTCACGCTCACTTGCATACACGGCTGCTTTGGGCTGCCAATGCAGGAAACGCTCTGATTCCAACGCCATGACATCAGCCAGATTTTTTCTGGCCACCAGCACGTAATATGCCGTCACATCGTTATCGGTATAAGCATTGTGCTCGCCACCCAATGAGGCAATTTGCTGATTATACGCTTCCTCACTGATCGATTCCGTGCCTTTAAACAGCATATGCTCCAGATAATGCGCCAGACCTGACTGACCTCGCGGATCCTCTGCGGAGCCTGCGCGAACCAGCAGCATATGCGCTACGGCCGGCACATAATGCTGCTCCACCACGACCACCTGAAGACCATTTTCCAATGTCATCACGGTTGAATGCACCGCATCGCCAGCCTGCCCTAAAGAGGGAATCAGCGCCCCTAACAAACAAAAAATGGCAAGAGCATGGCGCATTACTGAAACAACCGATCCATCACGCTTTTTTTCTTAGGGTCAACGGAAACCGTTTTGCCCGTGTTAAGCGGCTGCTTTTTATCTTTATTGTCGCGCAATCGAGACGCCTCGCCTTTGGCGTCCAGAACGGGATCTTCGTGTGTCTCACCGCGCAGCATATCGATAATATCCGGCTCATCCGCTTTGATCACCGCATTTTCCTGCGAAAGCTTGGAGCGAATGGATTTATCTGCTGCTTGCGTTCCCACCTTCTGCATGAACGAGCTTTCACCTGGGCTCTCCAGCTCTGCCGCTTTCACGACGGGCACGGCAGTATCAGAGGTGGCAAGACCATCCGCTTGTTCTAAGGTCATGAGGTCTTGGCTCATCGGCGCGCCTGTCAGCAGTGAACGTGCCTGCTGATCCACATTTCCGCCGATATCTTCCTGTTTATCATCCGAGGGTGGGCGCAGAAAAAACTCTTTGGGCACAGAGAGTGGTGGGCGCGAAACCACCTGAAACTCATCCGGCGCATCGCGCTCTAGCCCTAAGACATCACGCGCCGAATTGGCCGTGCCACAGGCAGACAGGATTATTGGCATTAGCAAAAACACAAAAGCGCGCATCTCTTACACATAGCGTATGCGACGGCGAAATCAAGCGACTCCCATGCGCCCTTCACGCCATGGAGAAAATGCATCAACACAGAATGAAACTTAATCGCTTGCGGACAATGAGGTCGCGCGTCCCTCACACCAGCTATTCCATAGTAACAGCGCCACACCGCTGGAGATGCAGGCATCCGCCACATTGAAGGACGGCCAGTGATAGCCCATCACATGAACGTCCAGAAAGTCAACGACCGCGCCATAGATCAGGCGGTCAAGCACATTCCCAAAGGCACCGCCCGCGATAAGACCCAGCGCTAAGCTCATGCTTTGCTGCGAGACACGGCTGAGCCAGACAAGCAGGATGACGAGCATTATGAACGTAAAAGCAATCAGCGCATGCCGCGCATCGCTACCTTGCAACAGACCAAAACTCACCCCACGATTCCACACCAGTACCAGATTGAAAAAGGACGTCACTGATTGCGGGATCGCCTGTTGCGCCACCAGCATCAAAATGACTTTTTTGCTCAGTTGGTCAAGCAGTGCGACCAGCCCCGCCACTAGCAATCCCCTTAGAAGATAATGATTACGCATTGCCATATTACGCATTGATGTGCTCCAAATGTTGTTTCGCCTGCGAAATATCAACGGCTATTTGTGTCTGTAGCGCGGCGTCACTGGCGAACGTCGCGTCTGGCCGTACATACGCGACCAGCTGAACGCGCAGACGCTTTCCATAGAGGTTTTCGGACGCATCCAGTGCATGTACTTCCAGCCAGGCACGCTCCCCACCATACGTAGGCCGTGTGCCCAGATAGGCGACCGCTGGCTGCCATGTCTGTGGTGTTGTCTCAGGCATGAGCGGCTCTGAGACACAATAGCGCGCCGCATAAACGCCAAATGCTGGCAATAATAATCCGGTGGGAATGATATTGGCCGTGGGATAACCCAACGCCTCGCCACGATTCTCGCCATGGCGCACCCGACCACATAGCTCGTACGGACGCCCCAATATCTCTGCTGCCTTCGCCATCTCTCCGGCGCGTAAGGCAGCACGCACGTGACTGGATGCATATTCCTGCCCTGCTACTTGCTGTGAGGCCACCGCATGATAGCCAAATTCGTACTGCTTTGCCATTCTGGCTAAAAAATCCGCGTCGCCACTACGCCCACGGCCAAAAACAAAATTCTCGCCTGTCGTCACATGACGAACCCGCAAACGCGCCACCAGTATCTCAGTAACAAAGGCTTCGGCCGTCATCTGTGAAAGTTCGGGTGTGAATCGTGTGAGATACATGTGATCCACCCCCAAAGCGCGCAATCGCCGCATGCGAACATGAAACGGCTCCAGTGCGAGCGGTGGCGCATCCGGCGCAAAAAACCGCCGCGGGTGCGGCGTGAAAGTTAACACCGCACTCTGTATTTTTTGCTCGGCGGCACTGGCCTGCATGGCAGACAGCACGGCGCGGTGGCCACGGTGCAATCCGTCAAAATTGCCAATCGCCAGTGCCATACCCTGCGCATGGGGCGGCAAATGCGCCAGATCACGGACGATCAGCATACGCTATCCGCGTACCGCCGAGGCAACCGTCTCTGTTTCCTCCTGCGGGCGCACCGGAAAAAAGATCAATATCGGTGCCGAAATATAAATGGAGGAATAGGTGCCGGCCATCACGCCAAAGAACATGGCCCATGCGAAGCCTTTGAGCACCTCACCGCCAAACAGCGCCAGAGACAGGGCTGCAAGCAAGGTGGTTCCCGCTGTCATCACCGTGCGAGACAGTGTTTCATTGATGGAGAGGTTGATGAGCTCATCCATGGGCATTTTTTTATATTTCCGCATATTTTCGCGAATACGGTCATAAATCACCACCGAATCATTAATCGAATAACCGACAATGGTCATGATAGCGGCGACGGAGGTCAGCGAAAAATCAAAGCCGGTGACCACAAAAAACCCAATGGTCAGCACCGCATCATGCAGCAGCGCGATGATACCGCCCATGCCAAACTGCCATTCAAAGCGGAACCATACATACAGCATGATCCCGACAAATGTCAGCAATGTTGCGATGGTGCCGCCACGAATCAGCTCCTGCCCCACGGTAGGTCCCACGTAATCAATCTGGCGAAATTCAACATTTTCCCCCAGCTTTTCCGCGATGATCCCCTTCACCTTCTCGACGATCGCCGCCTGATCTGCCTTGGCATCGGCGGTAATGCGAATCAATAGTTCCTGGGTGTCGCCAAAGGTTTGCAGTGACACTTCACCGAATTTTCCTGCATCCATTGCCTGCCGCAGTGGGGTGAGGTCCTCAATGGCCTGCTGTGTGCGTATATCCATTAATATGCCGCCACTAAAATCAATGCCCAGCGTCAAACCGCGCGTAAACAGCAACGCCAGCGTCGCCACGGTCAAGGCGATGGAGAGAGAAAACCAGACCCAGCGCCAACGCATAAACTGGATATTGGTTTTGTCAGGAATCATGCGAATGGGAAAAAAACGTGCCATAATCTGACTTGCTCCTCAGGCAAAAGGGCGATAAGGCTGAACGGGATGTGTACTGATATTTACAAGGCTTGGTCAAGCCCTTCCTCAAAATTCCTCACGCTCAAGAGTCCTGCGCTATGATGCTTATTCCCTCTGAATTAAAATCCAGTCCGATTCACGGGATTGGTATTTATACCACTGAAGCCGTGCTAAAAGGCACACTGATCTGGCGGCTTGAGCCAGATTTTGAGCGCCTGCTTGATGAAAATATCGTGAAGACCTGGCCGCAGTTTCAACAGGATTTTGTGTATAAATACAGTTATCCCCATCCGAAAAACCCCTCATTGCTGATCCTTGAAGTGGATAATGGGCGTTTCATGAATCATAGCCTGACACCCAATACGGATTTCAATACTGTTTACGAAGGCTACGCGCTGATCGATCTGCCCGCTGGCACTGAGATGACCTGCAATTACAATGAGTTTCATCCCGGCTTTGTGATGACACTTTAACCTGATATGAGCCTCCTTCGCTCATCCGCCATTGTTGGCAGCCTAACCTTAGTGTCACGCATCTTCGGTTTTGTGCGCGATATGCTGGTGGCGTATTTTCTGGGCGCCAGCTTTGCAACCGATGCGTTCTTTGTCGCGTTCAAGCTTCCGAATTTCCTGCGCCGCCTCTTTGCGGAGGGTGCCTTTAATGCAGGGTTCTTGCCGATGTTCGCCGGTATGATTAAAACTGACGGCAAACCAGCCGCGCGCCAGTTTGCTTCGGAGGCGGGCTCTTTTCTGCTGGTCGTCGTCACTGCAGTCACGGTGCTGGCGATGCTCTTTACGCCGCATGTCGTTTTGCTGATGGCCCCCGGATTTGCCGATGAGCCACAAAAATTCGATCTGGCGGTAGCGCTCACGCGCATCACCTTTCCCTATATTGTGTTTATCTCGATGGTGAGCCTCATGGGCGGTATCCTCAATAGCATGGATAAATTTGCCTCAGTGGCCGCGGCGCCCATTGGTATGAATCTGGCGATGATCGCAGGATTATGGCTGTTTCGTCCTTACGTGCCCACCGATGGCCATGCCTTGGCGTGGGGTGTGGTTTTAGCGGGAATCCTGCAATGTGTGTGGCTCGGCTGGTCATGCGCGCGCCTTGGCATGCTGCCGACGCTGTGGTTACGCCCACGGCTGACTCCACAAGTAATGACATTGCTGGCGCGTATTGCTCCGGCGGCGATTGGTGCGGGCGTCATGCAAATCAATCAGGTGATGGATGTGGTACTTGCCTCATTGCTCACCTCCAATGCCATTTCCTTTTTATATTATGCGGACCGGATTTATGAGTTGCCGCTCGGGGTGATTGGCATTGCCGTTGCCACTGCCTTATTGCCACTATTGTCCCGTGAAATTCGGGCAGGAAACATTGATCAAGTGCAGCGTCACGTCAATCAGGCGATCATGCTCGTGTTGCTGTTTGGGCTACCTTCCGCTGCCGGACTCTTTGCGTTAGCCACCCCTATTATTCAGGGGCTGTTTCAGTATGGCCAGTTTGATGCCAGCGATACGGCAGCGGTCTCACCAGCGCTGATAGCGTTTGCCGCCGGATTACCGGCATTGCTGCTGATTAAAATCCTATCAAACTGTTTTTATGCTTCACAAGACACAAAAACGCCGATGAAAATTGCAGTGCTCTGCATTGGAGTTAACTTTATCAGTAACATTGTGCTCATGCAGTTTTTCGCGCATGTCGGGCTGGCTATGGCCACCAGTATCTCCGGTTGGCTCAATGCGGTGTTACTGTCGCGGCAACTCCATGCGCGGCATCTGTTTCGACCGGACCGCGCCTTGGGTATTTTTCTCCTCAAGGCGACATGTTCCAGTGTGTTGATGATTGCGGTATTGCTTGTGGTTCGACCACTGGCGGCGGAGTGGCTGCAGGGTCCTGTTCACCTGCGTGCACTCGCACTCAGCGGATTGATCATGCTGGGTGGGGCCGTTTATTTCTGTGGCATATTGCTCACACGTGCGATCGATCCAGCCCTGCTTAAGCGCTTGCGCCGAAGCCGAACCACAGCAACATCAGCGTACCCAGCACCAGACGATACCACGCAAACGGGGTAAAATCGTGGCGCGCAATAAAGGCTAGCAGCCAGCGCACTGCCACCATTCCAGCCACAAAGGCGCTCATAAAACCAATGGCGATGGTCAGTCCTGCATCCGCATTGATGGCAGCATAATTTTTGTATATATCGTAAACGGTTGCCCCCAACATAGTGGGAATGGCCAGAAAGAATGAGAACTCTGCAATTGCTCGGCGATCCAGCCCTAACCATAAGCCCCCCACAACAGTCGCGCCCAAGCGCGATGTGCCCGGAATCACCGCAAAAGCCTGCGCGCAACCAATCAACAGCGCCTGCTGGTAGCTGATGGCGTCACAGTGGTGCACGTGTGGCGTCGGCTTGAGACGTTCCGTCAGCAATATAATCACGCCGCCGACGATCAATGAACAAGCGACCACTATCGGCGAGAAAAGCACCGATTTGATATAGCCATGTGCCAAGACGCCAATCAGTGCTGAGGGCAGAAATGCCAATGTAACCAGCAGAATAAAGCGCTGGCGGTCCTTTTTATGCACATTGCGTACTAAATCCCACAAGCGCATACGGTAAACCCAGCAGACGGATAGGATGGCACCCAACTGGATGACCACCTCGAAGACCTTACCCTTGGGCGCCTTAAATCCCATCAGATCAATCGCCAGAATCAGGTGGCCGGTTGACGAAATGGGCAGAAATTCAGTCAGTCCTTCGAGCAAGCCCAAAAGAAGCGTCTGAAATAGATAAAAACTATCCATGGATTATTCAGCTATTTTAAATTCACTTTTTGTGTAGCCCTGCAAATACAGCAATGCGGTGAGATCACAATGGTCAATAGCTGCGGTGGCACCACGCTTTAGAATATCTTTCGCACGAAACGCAATCCCCATGCCGGCCGCTTCAACCATCGGCAAATCGTTGGCACCGTCACCCACGGCCAGAGTTTCCTCCACCTGAATTGCATATGCTTTTGCCACATGTTGCAGTGCGCGTAATTTACTGTCTTTGTCCAATATGGGAGGCATAACGCGGCCGGTTAACTGAGCCTGATCGATCTCCAATATATTGGCCATTTCTCCATCAAATCCGAGTTCCTGCGCTACTTGCTGAGTGAAAAATGTAAATCCGCCTGAAACAAGTAAGGTTTTGGCGCCATTAGCTTTCATAGTCGCTAGCAGGGTTTTTGCCCCGGGCATCAGGGTGATACGGTGATTATACACTTCCTGTAACACCGATTCCTGTAGCCCTTTCAACAATGCAACACGCTGTATGAGCGCCTGTTTAAATTCGACCTCACCCCGCATCGCCGCTTCCGTAATGGCGGCGACTTGTTCTTTGATGCCCATATGATCGGCCAGCTCATCGATGCATTCCTGTGCAATCATCGTGGAATCCATGTCGGAAATCAGGAGCTTCTTTTTACGCCCCCGTGGCGCCAGCATCGCAAAATCAAACGGTTTATCCTGCATCAGGCTACGCATTTCGATACGCACGGCCGATAATTCATCCGTGACACAATGAATCTCACAGGCTTCACGCTCACCCAGCCATTCGACCTTACTGCTCTCTACCAGTCGCTTGAGGCGCTTTTGAATATCCATCACCAGCGCGGGGGGCAATGCCTCCTGTTTGGGATTACCGATCAGACTGACCACACAGCTTTGGCTTTTTTTCATGGCATGATTCCCTGTTGCGTCCCGTTTCCACTTCGATATCTGGCGTGGCCACGCTATGATACCGTATGTCTCACCTGCAATCAGTATATGTGATTACTGGGCCAACCTGTAGCGGCAAGTCAGCTTATGCGCTCGAATTAGCGCAAAAACAGAACGGCGTGATCATCAATGCTGACGCGATGCAGCTTTATCGTGAATTACCCCGACTCACTGCACAGCCTACAGTTGAGGAAATGCAGCAAGTGCCGCACCGCCTCTATGCTGTGTTGGATGGTGAAGATATATGTACGGCAGCGCGCTGGGTCAGTATGGCCGCTGAAGAAATCCAATCCTGCTGGTCGGCTGGAGCCTTACCACTGCTCGTCGGTGGTAGCGGCATGTATCTGCAAGCCCTGATGCAAGGCATCGCCAAGGTTCCGGCGATACCATTAACGCTGCGTACTGAGCTTCGCGCGCGCATGAAACAGGAGGGAAACGCAGCGTTCCATGCTTGGTTTAGCCAGAATGATCCCGTGATGGGAGCGCGGCTGAACGCGGGCGATACCCAGCGTGTCCTGCGCGCCGCTGAAGTGTGGGCGGCCACGGGCCAATCGCTGGCTGTCTGGCAGAAGGCCAAACATCAGCCTTTACTGCCGCAAGCGACCTATCGAATGTTTGCGATTGGGCGACCACGGGCACAGCTCTACGAACGGATTAATGCACGTTTTCGCCAGATGCTTGAAGCAGGCGCACTGATTGAAGTGCAGACACTGGCAGCACGCCAGCTTTCCACAGAACTCCCAGTCATGCGCTCACATGGAGTGCCTGAATTGCTGGCTTATCTCAGTGGCTCACTTACTCTGGAAGCCGCCATCCACATCGCCCAACAAAATACACGGCACTATGCCAAGCGCCAAAGCACCTGGATTCGCCATCAGTTTCCGAATGCCGAACCGATATTACTATAAGTAGTCGTGGGTTAAGCGACCAACCGCTTCAACGGCTGTTGTGAGCGTGCCCCGACCTGCTGTATGATTTCGGCGGCGCAACGATTCCCCATCTGCGCCGACTCTGTCATACTCCAGCCCTGTGTCAACCCATAGAGGAAGCCACACGCAAAGAGATCACCGGCGCCGGTGAGATCCACCACCTGACTTACCGGCGCGGCATCGACATGCGTGAGCTGACCATTCAGCCAGACATCCGCGCCCTCAGCACCGCGAGTGATGACCATCAAGCGAAGCATCGGCGCAATGGTGGCAGAGGCCTGAGCAAGATCTGTCTGCTGCGCTAATGCACGAATTTCATGCTCGTTGGCAAACAGGATATCGACATTTTCGGCGATCATCTCGAGAAATTCTGCCCGATGCCGCTCTACGCAGAACGTATCCGAGAGCGTGAATGCCACCGCACGACCCGCTTGCTTTGCAGCCTGCATGGCTTTGCGAATGGCCTCCTTGGCTGCTGGCTGATCCCACAAATATCCCTCCAGATAGAGCACCGCACTGGCGGCTATCGTCTCTTCATGCACATCTTGCGGGGCAAATTGCGTGCAGGCGCCTAAAAACGTGTTCATCGTGCGCTCTGCGTCGGGTGTGACGCAAATGAAACAGCGCGCGGTTGGCAGGCCTTCGCTTGCGGCGGGCACATCAAATGTTACGCCATTGGCGCGCATATCGTGACGAAAAATACTGCCCAACGCATCATCATACACGCGGCCCATATAGGCTGTTCTTGCGCCCAGCGATGCCAGTGCGGCCACGGTGTTGGCCACAGAGCCGCCCGAGCATTCAATGCACTGACCTAACGCTGCGTAAAGCGCTTCAGCGCGCTGCGCGTCGATCAGCGCCATGCCGCCTTTATCCATCCCATGCTGAGTGATGAAGTTCTCCTCCACACGCGATAAAATATCGACGATGGCATTGCCAACGCCGGTGACATCAAAACGTGTGTGTTCTGTATTAAGCGGAAAATGCGTCATGATAATTCTCTCCTGATTTCTTCGAGTTGTTCATAAGTGTCAATACCCTTTGGCTCTTCCTCGACACGTGCGACCGCCATTCGCATGCCGGCTTCCAGTGCGCGCAATTGTTCAAGCTTTTCACGCATCTCCAAGGGACTCGGTGGCAAGGTAACAAAGCGTGCCAATGCCTCTCGGCGGTAAGCGTAAATTCCAATATGATGATACAGCTCACCCTCGCCCCACGGCGCGGTTGCACGCGTGAAATACAGGGCACGGCCAGTTTGTTGGTCGTCATCATTCCAGCTGATAATGGCCTTCACGACCGCCGGATTCTCGCGGTTATGCGAGTGTTGAATACGGCATACCAGCGTTGCCAGATCGGCACCTGAGTGGGTTAATAGCTCCGCGACCTGCTGAACCATAAGACTCGCCAAGGTCGGCACATCCCCCTGTACATTAATGACGATTTTATGCTGTGCTTGTGGATCAAGCACTTGCAGCGCCTCCCATAGGCGGTCTGAACCTGAGGGATGGTCAGGATGGGTCATCACCGCCTCACCCCCCACCGCTTCAATGGCGGCGACAATGCGTTGATCGTCCGTTGCCACAACGACACGGCCCACCTTGGATGCCATCGTCTGCTCCCACACACGAACAATCATCGGTTTACCTGCGATGTCTGCGAGTGGTTTTCCCGGGAGGCGCGTCGAGCCATAACGCGCCGGAATGAGGATGATAGGTTGCATGGTCGCGTCAAATAACCGTGTTAAGGGTGGCGGATAGATTTACTGATTGCATCGGCAAACGGGCCTCAGTATAGAACGAGTTATGTATAGTCTGATAAGTATCGGCTTATGCATGTATCCCATCTTCATAGCGTGACTTATGAACCTATTCAAACAGATTACCACGAGAATTCTCTCTCTGATTTCGGCAATTGGGCGTCTACTGACGGCACCTTATCGTAACTTAGATGGCATGGAGCTCAATAAAATCGGCGCGTCCGTGTTGCTGGCAGGGCTGATCGCCATGATCGCCGGAAAGGTGGCGACCACATTGTATCACGGCAGTGAACATGAAAGCCACGGGACACGTGGTTACGTCATCGAAGGTGCTGACGAAGAAGTGGTGGCCGCCGCACCGGTCGAAGCTGTGCCGGTGGATATCGCCCTATTCCTTGCTAAGGCTGATCCGGCACGCGGGGAAGCCGTGCATAAAGTCTGCCTCACCTGCCATGGCTTTGAAAAAGGTGGCCCAGCGAAGGTTGGCCCCAATCTTTATGGTATTGTCGGCAACAAACAGGCACACAGCGAGGGTTATGCTTACTCTAAGGCCTTAGCAGCTGCCGGTGGCCAGTGGGATTTTCAACATCTCTCTGAATTTCTGACCAAGCCTGCGAAATATCTACCAGGCACAAAGATGGCCTATGCTGGGATTAAAGATGATCAACAACGCGCCGATTTAATTGCCTGGTTAAACCAAAATAGTGATGCGTCATTGCCACTGCCCTCGCCTGCTGCAGCTGCGGCTCCCACTGCGACGGTGGAATCACCTGATGATTCAGCAAGCGATGCTGCGATTAAGACTGAAGAGTCAACGCCTACTCTCCCGCCTTCTTAACGAAGCAACAGCAGTTCCAGCGAGCGGGTAATCTCATCACGTGAATGCGCAATGCTCGCCACCGGTCGTGACAAAGATGCGGCGCTGACCGTGGTTAACGCCATTAACAGCAACAGATATTCGCGTTTTTCACGCCCTTCTTCAATCCAAACTGGCAAATTAAGCAATCCACGCGGGACTTTGCTTCCCTTAGCCTCAATGAGCGGTGCGACAATCCTCTCACTCGCTTTTTGCAGACGGTCTGACTGCAAGACGGCCATGTAGGGAAACTGCTGTCTCAGTGTGAGCAGCGGCGTATCATAAACATCAAACTGCGCCATCAGTCTCTCGCAATTTGTCAGCAAATCGACCCTCACGCTGTGCAAACTCTGCATAGCCCTCTATTTCCTGACTCAGTGTTTGATGCAGTTCAGCCTCCATATGTGCCTCTAGTGCGTGTGCGATCGCACCCTCCGCAATACGTGACTCATTGAGTCCTGCTTTTTTCGCTTTTGCATGCAGATCTTCATTTATCGTCAGGCTTACGGTTTTTCGCCGCGCGTGTATATTGTAATACATAGAGAATCCTTTTGGCCCGTGGAAATTTACAGGGGTACTATTACCAGTGCGCCTGTCATACTGTCAAGCGCTTGAGCCTCTCCAACCTCTCGGCATGGTACGCGATAGCTGTTTACACCGAGTGTACTAAAAACTACAAAGTCGTTATGTTAGACGCATATATATTACCGCTTGGACAGCTATGGCTAGCCGTCGGAATCATTCTGTTGCTGCTCGAAGTTTTGGGGGTATCGGGTGCCGGTCTGTTGCATGCTGGTGCTGCCGCTTTGATTGTAGGCGGGCTTATTCAGCTACATTTTCTCTCACAGCACTTCACCCTTACGCACTTCCTTACTCACTGCGCAATATGGGCAGGCCTCGCCTGTTCTTTTGCAATGATGTGGCGTGTCTTACGCAAGCCCGGCAAACTTCGCCATCACCCAGAAGATCAATCGGTTAAAGATCGGTTGGCTATGGGTGAACAGGCGATTATTTGCCATGGTGAAATTGTGCGCGGCTCACGCGGTCAAGCGCGCTGGTCTGGTGCCATCATGGACGCCGAGATAGATCCCATGGCTGACGCCGTACGTGTGCAGGATGGCGAAACGGTAGAAATTACTCAATTGCAGGGTAATGTACTTTGGGTAAGACCATTAGGTTCACGTCGTATGGAAGAAGTTATATAGCGAAGATGCCTTAATTATTTGTCGTTTACAGCACATCACACATCGCCTATTGCCCATTTTTGACACAGTTTAGCAACAACCGGTTGCCTGCGTCCAACATGACAAGACTTCGGGAGGCAGCAAGAAGCGGCTGACTTGCTGCGATAGAAAAAAATACCTATACAAGTGCCATGCGCGATTTAATTTATTGGCTAACTGTTATTTTCTCGGTGCTACTGCTGAACAGTAGTGTGGCTTATGCACAAGTGGACATCACGGCGCCTGTCGCGATAAAGGGCGTGCTAACCAATGAATTTTTTGGACCTGCAGTACGGCATGTTTCTCGGCCTAAACATGCGTTGGTCTTATTTGGAAATCCTAAATATCCCGCATGGTTCCGCCATTTTGATTATGTAAATGTGAAAGCGCCCAAAGGCGGCACCGTAAAGCTTTATACCCCCACCGCTTTCGACAGCCTGAACCCATTTATTCTCAAAGGTATTCCGGCGCCAGGCATGTTAGAGCTTTTCTATGACAGCCTGATGGTACGAGCGCTCGACGAACCACAGACCTACTATCCACTAATTGCTAAATCAGTTGATTTATATGAAGATCGCTCGCAAGCCCTGTTTCAACTGAATCCCAAAGCACGCTGGCATGATGGCACCGCCATTACGGCGGAAGACGTCGTCTGGTCTCTTGAAGCGCTCAAATCCCGCGGTTCGCCGCCCTATCAGCTCTTGTATAAACCCATTACGGCTATTGCTGAAGGGCCACAACGCGTGCATTTCTATTTTAGTGATGCCACTAACCGCGAATTGCCATTTTATGCAGCATCGATGCCTATTTTTCCCAAGAAATACTATCAATCACTTGATTTCTCCAAGACAACGCTAACACCGCCACTAGGGGGTGGACCTTATAAAATTCAATCGATTGATCCAGGTCGACGAATCGTTTTTACACGCGCCGAGAATTACTGGGCAACGGACATTCCCACTCGTCGCGGCCTGTTTAACTTCGGCACGGTGCGCTATGATGTCTATCGCGATGAAACAGTGGCGCTTGAGGCATTTAAGGCGCATGAATATGATGAGCGCGAGGAGTTTATTGCCCGCAATTGGGCGACCGCTTATGATTTTGCCGCCGCGCGCGATGGCCG
>JAIEPI010000127.1 GCA_019749855.1 Rickettsiales bacterium
AACCTGCCACTGAATCAGACGCAACCCAACCGGCTCCAGGCGGCTAAGCTGCCTTGCTGAGCTACCTCACAGAGCTGTCATGGGGTGCCTATCTGGTATGGGCGATGATGGCGGGTGTACTGGCCGGTCTGGTTTTTTATTTCCGTTGGCAAAGCCGCTACTGGAAGCTTCAGTTACAATCACCCAACAGCGCACTGCTTCATCATTTGCATCAGATCTCCCGCGCCAGAGGCTGGATGATTTGTTACCTGTGGGGTTTACTCAGCGTCAGCATTGTTTTTTATGACCTTCGCGATGAATACCGTCGCATGGAGCTTGTGCCCTTAAGCGTCCCGCAGCTCTATGAGGCACCCGCGACTCAGCAAGCGCAACCGGTGACACGCGTCATGCGTGAAATCGAGATTGATAAAATCAAAACCTATTTTGAAGATGCCTACGTCACCTATTATTTCCTTAATAAATGCGGCGTCGCACGTGCTGAGGATAATAACCTGCTCTACGGCGCATTGCTCGCAGCACTGACGGTGTATCAGGCAAAAGAGAATGCCAGCCAGATTATGAGCGCGGCGAGAGGTTCGTATGAAGTCATCTATAGTCAGACCGGCTGCAACGCTGAAAAGATTGCCGCACTACAACAGCGTTTTGAGAGTTTCATGACCACCATTACGCAGCAAACACTGCCCCCCGCTAGCTCACGACCATAGGCCCAGCGCTCTCCAGTGTGAGGCGCGTTTGCACCACGCCATCGCGTGTTGCCGTTCGCACATAACGCGTCACCACAAATAACCCCTCCACGGTTTGTACGCTGGAAAATTGAAGGCGAAAGCGCGTATGCGCTGCTGATTGCGCCGCGAGCAACAAGCGTGCTTCGCCAGCGCTTGCTTCAAACACCCCCTCACCGCGCAGCACCAGTGAGCGAGGGCCGGAGCCACTTAGCGAGTGCGCCCAGCCATTAGAGCTTACCGCAGTGAGCGCTGCTGGACGTGCCAGCCATTCCGCTTCTGATTCCGTGAGGCCACCCAGCGCCAGCATGACTTCAGGCGTCGCGCCATTACTAATCCACAGGCTGACCTGCCGTCCGTCCATCATGGTCATGATCTGTATTCCTTATGATGATATTTTTTCAACCCACGCCACCATGGGCATGGTAATCTGGCGCAGGCGATCATTATCACGCGCCTGCACATTGGCATTTTCGGCTCGCAGATACGCGCAACGCCAACCGTTGTTCAACGTCAGTGGTGACGCCAGAGACGTTTGCAACTTGGCCAGAATATCCAGTGCCTGCGCGCGACCGGATGCCTGCGAAAAAATCACCAGATTCAACGAGAGGCGCACCGCCTGCGTAGTGCTGGTGGAGGCATCGACTGAATCACCCTGCGCGATCACAATATAGGGCAGTGCCGTGCCGTCTGGCACATGATCATAGATGCCCGTCACCGACGCCATGACGGCGGTATTGGCCGATAATACAGAGAATATAGCGCGTTGTAGCGCATCAGCGGCGGTGCTCATAGAACCTCCTCCGTCACGAGTTCCACATACGGCGAGCGCCCTTCATCGAGAATCGCACGAATGGCAAACAAACGCGTGCCCCACTGCACGCGTTGCCCCTTGCTGAGACTGGCGCGTCGTCGCACGAAAATACGAACCTCAGCGCGTGGCAGTGACTGCGTGGCGTCACCCGCCTCCAGCGCCCGCAATGTACCCGGGGCCTGCACCTCGCCCCAGATGATGGTGCTGGCGCCCCAGGTCACCGTTTGCCCGCCTAAGCCATCGGCTGTGAGCACCGGTGATTGCAGGCTCAGGCGATGCCGCAGGCGAGTGGGCAATGTCGCACGTTGGCTCATAATGATAACTCGCGGTACGGCGCATAGATGTTGATGCAATGCTCGGTGAGACCGGCGGTGGACACGCCTTCATACAGCGCCGCCACATGTGCCAGAAGCCCCTGACGCAGCGCTGCTGGCACATCCTCCGCCGCGCCATAACCGGTGCGATAGGTCACGCGTACGCGGTCATTCACCACCGTATCAAGCAGCAGGTGCGAACGTGCAGCATTGAGGCGGTAGAGTGCCGTGGCTAATGTTTCCGTGACAGTGCCACTGCTGCTGATGCGTTGCACGGAAAGCACCGATTGCACCGGCCCACGTGACAGGGCGACCGCCTCAGCGATGCCGTCATCGCGCTCAAGCAGCCAATCCTGCGTCACCAGCGAGCGGCGCAGATAAAACTCTGCCGCCTCGCGTGCCGCCTGAATCATGCGCCCGATGGACGCATCATCATCGCTGTGATCGACGCGAAGGTATAGCTTGGTTTCCGCTAAAGTCAGCGGCTCAAACGCTGGGGCGACGACACGCGTCAGCCCCCGTGCAGGTATGGAATGCATGAAATCTCCCGTTGAAACGCCCCCGTCATGCGAGGCATACGCTACCTAACCATGGGAGAATGGGGGCCGGAAGGGATAGAAAATCAGGTGTCAGATTTTGAGGAGACAATGCTTTGTGTGAGCTGCCCTGCCTGACTTTCATCAGGAATATCGAGCATCTGCGCGTGATTGAAGCCGTATTCACGCTCCATACGCTCACGTACTTCGTCACTCGGCAGACCTTCGCCGGATTCAATGATGATGCCGTAATCCTCAGGGTAAAACAGGCCGGTTTTCTGGGCGGTCATGAATTCTTCCAGCTTGTCGGCACGCACCGCCACATACGCAAAAATGGGCGTGCCATCGGGATTCTCGCCGCGAACCAGCAGCACACAGACGGTTTTCTCAGCAATAATCTGTTCTGAACGGCTTAGTTTGACCACATGTCACCCATTTGATTAATCTTAGTTAATGTAGCGAAAATCCTGCCCAGACGCAACAAAACTGCATTTTTTTCAATAGGTGGGCGCTGCTTCGCTCATTTTTTTGCTTCACATGTGATGAAAGCGGCACAAAACTGTAACATAAAGCTTGTATAAATGCCAGCAAGCGAGGAGAGCTGTGATGTCTGAGAGAATGAGAAGAAAACCTGTGCCGTGGGTAAAAAAGGCTGTTGTTTATGAGAGTGCTCCGTGGGTAGATCGCACAGATCCAGCAAATCCGAGGCTGGAACTGGTTCCTGAGACACCCGAGCAAAGCAATTTTATTGAGCTGCAAGAATCCGTCACGAAGATTCTTGAGTTGGTATCTGAAGACAGCATTAATGGTTACATGAGCGCACTCTTCTCAGTTAAGCCTCACTGCACTATTGAGCAGGAAAAACAGCTTAACGAGGTCGCCAACGCGCTGGGTGATTTACATAAACTCATTCGCATACCACTAAATTTTTATCGGGGAGCAAAATTTGATCGCGCTAAATTGCCTAAACATTCCATTTACCTACTACGTACATTTAAAGAAAAACTTGTAGAATATTGTGATTCACTCGAAGAAAATCTTCTCAAGCTTCGTTCGTTAGAGATTAAGCTGGCAGAAAATAAAACCCCTGAGTTTACGCAAACCATACAATCACTGAAAACATTGCACGAGCTGCTACTGGATTTTCCCCGCCGACTGATTTCCTTGCCAGAGGTGCCAACCGAGGGGCAAGGGCGCTAGATGTAACAGCTAGATCGTGCCACCCCTAAAAACCCACAAAAAACAGGGCAGCGCTGAGGCCGCCCTGTTTTCTGATGGTGTCTCCGAACGTCGCCCCATTTAGGCCACGTCTGCGAAGTGCCAGTATTGCCTACACCGCAAGGCGCAACAGCTTCACCGCCTCATAATTCACCACTTCGCCACCCACCCGTTTGGTGGTGTAGAATTTGATGAAAGGTTTATCGGTGAACGGATCACGCAGGATGCGCACACCAATGCGATCAACAATCAGGTAGGCGGCGCGGAAATCACCCACCGCCACCGACAATGAATTGGCGGCTGCCACCGGCATATCGGCGGCCAGCACAACAGGCACGCCCAGCAATGTGTCAGGTGTTCCCGCCGCCAGGCCTGGCTGCCACACATACTGATCGCTGGTGGCGGATTTCAGCAAACGAATGGCCTGCACGGTGGCGCGATTCATCAGGAAGGTTGCACGGCGCGCATGCTCATCCTTCAAAGCGTAAAACAGGCGGATCAGGCCGTTCTCCGTCACCACGGCGCTGGTGCCAGAGTTTACCTGCTGCACCTGCCCCCAGCTGGTGCCTGCTGCATAGGACAAAATGCCGCGTGGCTTTCCGATGCCATCGCCCGCTACAAAAGAGGTAGATTCCAGACGCGAGAAACGCTCGGCCACGCGATCAGCAATCCATTGCTCAATGTCAATGGAGCCGTCGTCAATGAGCTTTTGCGTCGCACGCGGTTGTGCGAACATCTCATGCACGGCAATGGAGTGCTTGCCAATATCCGGCGTGGTGGTGTCGCCCCGCGTGCCGGTTTCCGCAACCCAGCTCGCCGCCATCTCCTGCGTATCCTCAATGACGTCCAGCGTGTCCGAGGAAATCGTCTCAACACTCGCCAACTGGCGCATGGGCGAGGATTCAAACACCGTTTGCAGAATGCGCTGGCGCATCTCATCGGTGACTAAAAAACCGCCATCCGCATCAATTCCAACGGATAATGTTTTCGTTTGGATGTTAGCGAGCGCAGAATCCATGCCTTTGCGCAAATAGGTGCGGAACGCTTTTTTATATTCCGTATCGCGCGTGTGGGCATGTTTTTCATCGCTGAAAGCGCCGCTGGGGCGAGCATAAGCCGTCTCCAGCTGATCGACGCGCAACTTGTGGCGATCCAGCGCATCACTGATTTTATTCAAATGCTCCTGATACAGCGGATCCGCCTGCCCTTTGCGCTCCACTTCACGCAGACGCGCATCATTGACTTGTTTAAACTGCTCCCATGCATGTCCCAACTGATGCACGCGATCGGTGATTTCCGTAAAACTCATCGTTTACTTCTCCATAATTAGTTGATGATTTCGGCCATGGTCGCTCACGCATCCTGCGTCAGGAAGGGGCTTTTTATGGAATGGTACTGCATCGCATCTTGATAAAGGCGCACAGTGCGCTATGAATCATGCCCATGAGTTATGCCCCCCTCCCCACGACCGCTTCAGTGCCGGTATCACGAACAACCATTGGTTCAGTGCATTGGCTTGGCATTGCCACGCTCACGAAAAAAGAGGTATGGCGTTTTGCTAAAGTGTGGAATCAGACGATTCTGGCGCCTGTCATCACGACGCTGCTGTTTCTTGCCGTGCTGAGCCTTGCCATGGGTCATAAAAGTGACATGGTCGATGGCCTCTCTTTTGAGCGCTTTGTAGCGCCTGGGCTGATCATGATGGCGATTGTGCAAAACGCGTTCGCCAATACATCGTCATCGCTCATCCTCTCAAAAGTACAGGGCGTGATTATTGATTTATTGATGCCGCCGTTCAAAGGCTTTGAAATTGTCATTGCGCTGGTATTGGGCGGTGCGGTACGCGGCATGGTTGTTGGTGTAGCGGTGACTGCCGCCGTATATATGTTTGTGCCAGTCTCGCTTCATTCGTTGCCACTGCTCATTTATTACGTGATGGCATCCAGCATGATGCTGGCCTCTTTAGGCGTGTTAGGCGGCATTATGGCGCAGTCGTTTGATCAGATGGCGGCGCTCACCAATTACATTGTGACGCCATTATCGTTTCTCTCAGGAACGTTTTACAGCATCCATCGCCTGCCAGAATTTTGGCAGCAGGTGAGTCTTGTGAACCCGTTTTTCTACATGATTGATGGGTTTCGCTATGCCCTAACCGGTCATGCGGATGGCCATATCCTCACCGGTGTCATCGCCCTTGGCGTCACCAATATCGTGCTGCTATGGCTCACGCAGCACTGCATATCCCGTGGCTGGCGGCTCAAGAGCTAATTAACGATTTTGTTAATTTTTTTACATTAAATTGCGAGCCACTTGCAAGTAGCGCTTGTCAAAACCAAAAAATTTGTATTAAAGTAGCATAAGTGAAGAGTGTAAATACAGGCATTGCATGTAATCTCACGTGATTAGGTGAGATTTTCCTCTGCGAGACTGTAATACTAAAAAAAAGTTAAAAAATAATTAATGCGAGGCAAGAAATGACGGCAGTAGCGGACGCACTTTCTTTTGGTTTTGCTTTTTCTCAAGTGTCCGCCTCCGCCAGCGCTTCACTGGCAGATAGCCAGCTTCTGGCACGCGAAGCGCATGCCTTCGTGCATGGTGTGCGCCCACCACTACAACAAAGCCCCAATGTTCGCATGGTGACGCAAGCGCTGGAGCGTGCAGCTAAACACCCAGAATTCTCGAACCTTTCTCCATCAAAAAAAATGGAAGCCGCGATTCAGCTCACGCAGCAATTTGCCTTGTATGAGCGGCTGACACTGGCGTTAGAGAGTCTGCAAAATAATGTGGGTACCGCCACCTATCAGCTACTGTCTAATGCATTTGATACGGGGTTTGACGCGCTGAAATGCATTCTCGATGCCAACTGCCCGCAAACGCGCATCATGACAGAGACCACGATGGGTCACGAGATTTTGCACGTCAAGGGCACCAGCGATGTCGCAGGCAACGCCTGATTCCTCGCACCTGTCATATCTTATACACCGCAACAACTTCCACCCGCTAACGCATCAGTATGCGGCGCACATGATCCAGTGCGTCCGCCAGCTGCATCGCCTGCCCTGACTGAACCGCCCATTGCCATGCCGCATCATCCTGCTTCACGACGGTGACTCTCGCCGCATCATTGGCGGGAAACGTCACTAAACTGATCTCCCACAAATCCACCTTCGCCAGCAAGCGCACACCACTATCGGGATCAAGCCGATAGCGCACCGGCGAATAGCCAATGCTAAGGCCGGAGATCACCCCCTCTTTGAGTAGGCTATAGGCCTCGCGCGCGCGCGCCACATCCAGCAATAACCGCCCCTGCACATAGAGACCTTGTGCGTCTTCGCGTATCTCCTCAATGATCCCGATCGGCTCTTTTGCATCATGCTGCCATAGCAGTTTTACACCGCTGCCGCCTGAGATGAGACTGTCACTAAAGGCCCCGGGCAATACCATGTCACGTTGCGAGTCCACGACGTTAAACACGCTGCCATACCCCGCAAACACCCCCGATTCTGTGATGGTTTTCAGGGAAAGATTGCATTGAAGACGTTTGCGCTCGCGCACGCTCGCGGACACTTTTCTCTCGTAATACTCCATATTAGGCTCCTGACTCATTGCGCGGGGCGTAACCCACCGCCGCCCGTTTTTCATCCTCACTCAGATAATCCGCATGGCGCAGACGCTCCCACAAACTCTCACGCCTTGGCGCTAACGCGCTGATGTGATCCGTATCCACCACCAGATCCAGCGCGATGCCTAATTGTGCGCCGAGCCAGTTTTCCATGGCATTGAGCGTTGTATTGGCCAGAGGCAGAATGGTTTGCTCCCACAAGGCCAGCCGCGCCTCGGCCAGATTGGCATAGGTGTTATCGCCTGGAATACCGAGCAATTGCGGCGGCACACCAAAGGCCAGCGCAATATCGCGCGCCGCCGAGTGCTTCGCCTCGATAAAATCCATGTCCTTGGGAGACAGGCTCATCTCGCGCCAGTCCAGCCCGCCCTCCAGCAACATCGGACGACCGGCATTCTCAGGGCCGCTGAACTGGTCATCCACCTGCTGCTTCAGCCGCGTAAATTGCTCCTCAGAGAGCATGCCGCCGCCATCCATTTTCACAACTAGCGCGCCGCTGGGCCTTGCGCCATTTTGCAACAGCGCCTGATTCCATGCCGCCGCCTGATTATGCTGGTCTATGCTGTAAGCGGCCGCCTCCACCGGAGACAGGCCATACCAATCATGCGAGGGGTGGAAGTCTTTGAGGTGTAAAATCCGTGAGGCACCGCTTAAGCGATCCACGGGGAAATCACGCTCCTCATTCTCAACTTTGTAGCGATAGGCTGCGGGCATTCCCCCCGCGCCAGCGATGATCTGCACGCGGTCAGGGCGCAGCAAATGCAACTCACGTGGCGGCTCGCCCGTGGGGCTGATTGACTGCACAAATGCATTGCCGCCAATTAATCGGTAACTATAGAGATTCTCAAAGAACTGCTGGCCGGAGTGAATCGGATTGGGCTGTGTCAGCAATTGCCGTAGCCGTGGGTCATTCAGCGGACGGCGCGTGCCATCATTGGTGCGCTCATAGGCTCGAATCGGCGCGCTGGCTGCACCACGTGCAATCATGGCAATGGCCCTGTGCGCCACCACGTTTCGACAATATGCCTCCTCAGCAAATTTGAGGTAATGACGCCCACTCCACACCGCTTTTCCGGGGGGCTGCACATAGGCTTGCGTTTGCGAATAATGTCGATTGAGGCGTTGCTTGCGCGCTGAAATATGTTGCAAAGCACGTGCAAAAAGCCCGTTGCCATGAGAGGTGGGTATCATGATGAAACCTTTTTTGATGAATTAAAACGCGGCCATGCATCGCCATGCCTCGTCAGTGCATAAGTATTACGCAGGCAGGATCATGGCTAGAAGTGACTATTTTCAGATGTTACCTCAGTGAAACTGACAGCCTCAACACTCTGCTGCAAGCCATCGGCATGCAGCATGGAAGGCTGAGTCATCGCCTGATCGGACAATATCGTCATCGGCATTGGCGGCTGCCAACGCTGCATCGCCATCGCAAAAAGATTCAGCTCATGCTCAGTGAGTGGCAGCGCATCGTCATTTGTCTGTTTTTTGACAGGGTCATTCAGCAAACGAAGGGCTTGCAGTTCAAGCTCCATCCATTTGGTTTGCATTTGCGACAGTTTGACAATGGCCGAGCTGGCACATTCTTTCTCGCTCCACAAATGGCGAGAGTGCCGCACCTCATCTGAGGGTTGATCAATGCAAAGCGCAATTCGGGATAGCTGCCGATCAATCACCCGCTGATGACGGCGCAGCCGTTTTAAGAATGAATGAAAATCATCGTCCATCCCGCAAGATTAGACGTCATGAAAAGGCGCTGGAAGGGAGATTGCGCGAATTAAAAGGGATTGTTGAAAACAAAGTTATAAACTGCGTAACCAACGATGCCCAGAATAAGAACTACAACAATCGGAACAGGATTAAGACGCATAAACACTCACCAAAAAAGTTTTTTAACACATATCTGAATCAATGCTCGATGCAAGTTGTCTGGCTTGGTTAGGTCGCATAGCTCACCAAATAACACATGGCTGTTACAAAATTGAGTCCACCCGCGCCCTACCCTATTGAATATCGGGGAGCTAACGCCGCTGGTTCGGAGCACGTTTCATTCCCTCGCCATGTCGGGCGCGCTTACGGGATTTGCCTGAGCCTGGCGCCGCACGCCAGCTGCAATCACGTTGCAGACATTCGCGCACCATGCGACGCACATAGTCAGGCTCAAAACCGGCATGATAACAAACGGTCGCGAAATCAATGCTATTGCCACGCAGCCATATGAGTGACTCCTGACGTGCTTGCAGACTCTCTTTTTTCTTGCTCTGACAGGCGGCATCCATCAAGGCCTGCACAATCACGGCGCGCCACACCGCACGCTCGCCATAGACCGGATCATAGGGATCGCCTTGCGAATCCACCGCCCCTGAGGAAAATGCGGATTTTCTATCATTGGTTGATTTACTATATGAGCCAGCGCCCTCCGGCACGCGAGGTGCCGATGATAAGGAGACCGATGGATGATTGACGACCGTATGCATAAAAACTCCTACTTGCGCGAATACCCATCTAACGCGGGTTAATGAATGAATAACTGTTCAGCCAACGATATTTGGCTCATACTGGTACATAGTTACGATTTTGTAAATCATGTTTTTTACAACCCATGGGCGAGCTGTCGGCTCACATGATTGACGAGATCACGCTAAAACCTAACAATGAAAAAGGGGTGCGGAAGGGGAAAAAGAAATGAGCGAACCATTAGCTAGTCGCTGCATATAAATGAAAGATGTTCTTTCTATGGTTGCATCATGTGCAAATAATAAAACATTAGCGCTACCAGTCCACGTGGATGGTTTTTACAGTAGGGCATGGACACACAACCAAGCACCTCGCGCAGACATTTCGAGCATTTGCTTCGCCATGATCTCAGCGCCTTTATTGGCCAGTGCTTTCATAGCGTAAATCCAGAAACACCGTATCTACCCAATTGGCACATTGATGCGATCGCCGATTATCTTGAAGCGACGCGTCGCAGCGAGATTACGCGCCTGCTCATCAACATGCCGCCGCGCATGATGAAATCACTCAGCGTGACGGTGGCATGGCCAGCCTTCCTGCTTGGGCATGATCCGTCCGCCCGTATTCTGGCGTCCAGCTACTCACACTATCTCTCGCTGAAGCATGCACAGGATACGCGACTTATTGTCAGTTCGGCATGGTTTCAACGGCTTTTTCCCGCTTTTGACATTGCTCAGGGGCAAAATGAAAAACATAAATTCCTTACCACTCGTAATGGGTTTCGCTTTGCCACTTCCACTGGTGGCTCGGTGACGGGTGAAGGCGGCGATTTCCTCATTGTGGATGACCCGATCAATCCCCTGCAAGCAACGTCGGCACTCGCTCGCCAGCAAACGCTTCGATGGTTTGATCAAACCTTCTCCACCCGACTGAATGACAAAAAGAAGGGGCGTATTATCGTGGTGATGCAGCGCCTGCATGCAGAAGATTTGAGCGGCCATCTCATTGAACGTGGCGACTGGGAGCATCTGTGCCTTACCGCACGGGCGGAGCGCACGCAGCGATTTTTTATCAATGGCCATTATTATCAGCGCGAGGCAGGCAGCCTGCTGCACCCTGAGCGCGAGGGAGAAGCAGAACTGTTGCGCGCGTCGCGTGATCTCGGCAGCTTTGGCTTCGCCGCTCAATATCAGCAACAGCCATTGCGCGAAGAAGGTGGCATGATGGAAGCGGCATGGTTTCGTCGCTATCTGCATACCCCGGCGCATGAAGCCATGCGGGTGGTGCAAAGCTGGGATACGGCGATTAAATCGGGCAAGGGCAATGACTCCAGCGCGTGCTTAACCTTTGGCGAGCATGAGGGGCAGTATTATCTCATTGACGCACTCACGCTTCATGCCGAATTTCCGGCACTACGCCGCGCCGTCATGGCACAGGCTGAGCGCTGGCAACCCGACGCCATCCTGATTGAGGACAAAGCGTCAGGTCAATCACTGCTTCAGGATTTGCGCTCCAGCACCTCCCTACCGGTCATCGCCTTCATGCCACGTGGTGATAAACTGACACGTCTCGCCTCGGTCTCTCCCCTGATTGAGTCGGGTCGCCTGCATTTACCTCAACAAGCAGCATGGCTGGAGGCATTTGAGCGTGAAATTCTAAGCTTTCCACATGCGGCCCATGATGATCAGGTCGATGCGCTCAGCCAGTACCTGCAATGGACGCGCCAGCATCAGCAACAGCCGCGCATGCGCGTATTGTAGGAAAATTGTAGGAAATAAGTTAATGATAATGCGTTAATTGCATCACCGATAAGGAATTTTTCTGTGCAAATGTTAATTACATTGCAAATTTTAGCCTAAAGTGCTAAACTAATGTCAGCTGTAAAATACAGCGTTAACTGGGCAAAGCCCCTATTTTGGAGACTGACTATGAAAAAATTCACCGCATTTTTGAATGACGAATCCGGCGTAACCGCGATTGAATACGGCCTGATCGCTGCGCTGATCGCAGTTGTCATTATTAGTTTCGTGCGCGGCACCGGCCAGCAAGTTGCCACCACGTTCCAGCAGGTTGACAACGCAATTGCATCTGGCAATAACTAAGAATTATCATCAGTACAAAAAGGGCTGCACTTGAGTGTGTGGCCCTTTTTTTAATTTTACACGCAAAGATTTAGTATAAATTCAGTACTATGTTTTTTAGGGATTTGTTAATAATCCTTGTTACTTTGAATATTTTATATTATAAAAATTGTAGCTGAATGATTCAGCGTTAACTGGGCAAAGCCCCTTTTTTGGAGACTTAACTATGAAAAAATTCACCGCATTTCTGAATGATGAATCCGGCGTGACCGCGATTGAATACGGCCTGATCGCTGCGCTGATCGCAGTTGTCATTATTGCCTTCGTTCGCGGCACCGGCCAGCAAGTTGCCACCACGTTCCAAAACGTAACGAACGCTTTGGCGTCCGGCAACAACTAAGAATTATCGCCGATACAAAAAAGGGCTGTGCCTTCGGGTGCAGCCCTTTTTTTGTGCCTGCTGCCATGACTTTCACACAAACGTCATATGACAGCTTAAACCAACGGGTTATAATGCAGACATAACAGTATGAGTTTTTATGGTCACTGCCTTACCTTCATCTGATGCTAAAATGCAAGCGCTTGCTGAGGCTGTGCCAATCAACGGTGTATCGCTGGGGGCAGGGCCGTTACCCGAAGGTGAGCGCCGGATTTCAGGCGCTTACCCCGCGGCATCGGCTTTTTTGCCTGACATTGGAAGTCGGGCGATTCACATGCACGGCCATGTCATTGGGGAGCCAGATTCAGGTTTGCCGTATCTTGCCACAACCACCCATCTTCACTCAGCGCTTACCACTGATCATCATGGATTATTGGGTGCGCTGGAGCAGGAAGTTATGCATAACCAAGCTACAGGCGGCGCGTTTATTGCCTCGCCCAAACATCGTCGAGCGCTGGTGAAAGCCTATGACCAATGCGCGCATGAGACGCCCGCCGATAGCATGCAGCACCCATCCAATTGCTTGCAAACCGAGCAGGAAATCATGCGCGTGACCGCTGAGACACTCAATTTCATCTTCTCTGGCAACGCGATGGCCTATATCCGCCCTGAAGTGATGCGTCACGCCGTGCAGGAGATTATGCAGGAAACCAACCAGTTCCGCGCATCGCGTGCGAAAGAGTCTGCATCAAGCCAGACACGCTCGCTCAGCTCCGATATTCATGCGCTCAGCCTGAAAATCGGCAAACATTCTGCCTTTGCTCTAAAATTGAAGAAAAGAGTGCAGTCACCTCCTGAACGTGAATCGCATCATTGTGATGACCTGAATCGCGAACAGGACCATGGTGAGCATTGGCATCACCCGCTTTAAGCGGCCCACTAAATGCGACAGTTTAATGCGCATTTCAGCTTTAATTCATCCCTTGGCGGCCAATTACATCAGAAAACTTGACCCCGCTGCTGCAAAAAATTAGTGATAATACAAATAACGTCAGGTGAATATGGACGACTCAAAACGCTCATTTGTTGATAAGCTGATCGCTAAAAAAGGCCATCTTGTTCATAAGCTCAAAGCGAAGGACTCCACCGGACGCTGGGCGTATTATTTTGTGCTGGTGGAAGCGGCGCGTGAGCAGGCTTTTATGGATGCGCTGAAATCGCAGGAATCCATTGATCTGGAGGATTTTGGCAAGGTGATTGCCTCCTGCTATGGTGAGGAGCCTAACGAAGAAATCAAAGCTATGCTCAAAGAGAAATATGACTTTGATGTATAGTATGTTTTTCCGTTCCTCGCTGTTATCCAGTTTTTGCTTCCCTTAAAATACCCACCCTATGCAACTGACGTCCCCCCTCCCCCTTGCGCAAGCACTGATCGCTGAGCCAAGCGTCACCCCGCTTTCCGCTGGCTGTTTCCAATTGCTGCAAAGCTGGCTGGAATCGCTGGGCTTCACGGTGTGGCGGCGTGTATTTGAGGAAGCCGGACACGCGGCGACCGAAAATCTCTATGCCCGCCGAGCGGGTCTCGGTGGCCATGGTGCCAACCTCTGTTTTGCCGGACATATCGATGTGGTGCCGCCCGGGGATGCGCAGGCGTGGAAATATCCACCATTTTCGCCGACGCTGGCGTCGGGTTTTCTCTATGGGCGCGGCGCGGAGGACATGAAGGGGGCCATTGCCAGCATGATCGCTGGCGTCGCTCGGGCGATCGAATCATCGCCGGACAACCTGCCCACGCTCAGTTTTCTGCTGACCGCCGATGAAGAAGGCGACGCGGTCAATGGCACTGAGAAAGCCCTGCGCTGGGTGGTGAATGAACTGGGCGAGACGCTGGATTACTGTCTGGTGGGCGAGCCGACTAACCCCACTTTTTTGGGAGAAATGGCCAAAATCGGACGGCGTGGCAGCTTGCTGGCGAGCCTCCGCGTGCAGGGGCGGCAGGGCCATGTCGCCTATCCGCATCTGGCGGATAACCCGATCACCACACTGGTCGCCATGCTGCATACTCTCAAAACCACGACGCTGGACGCTGGCAATGCATGGTTCCCGCCCAGCAATCTGGAGGTGACGTCCATCGAGGCGGTGAATGCCACGCATAACCTGATTCCCGCCAGCGCACAGGCTTATTTTAACATCCGTTTCAATGACCACTATACCGGCGCGCAGATTCAGGACTGGGTGCGTGAGCGGTGCGACAGCGTCAGCCACCCTTATGAGCTAAACATGCGCGTCTCGGGCGAATCCTTCCTCTCGCCGCCAGGAAAACTGAGCGATGCGCTGGTTCAGGCCGTTAAAAAAGTCACCGACCACACGCCGCAGCTGAGCACCACGGGTGGTACTTCGGATGCGCGCTTTATCCGCCATTACTGTCCGGTGATTGAATTCGGCACCACAGGATTCACCCCGCACCAGATCAATGAGCGGGTGGAAGTGGCCGTGCTGGAGCAACTGGCTGATGTGTATGCGCAATTCATCCATGCCATGACCCCCTGATCCCTAAGCCTCTCGCAAGAGAGTCATACAACCAATTGCGACAATGCCTCAACGGCGCTATAGAAGCCCCATGGAACACTCCCCGCTTCTCAATGTGTATCGGCGCTGCGACATTGTCATGGAACGCGGCGAAGGCGCCTATCTGTTTGATACTGATGGCAAGCGCTACCTTGATTTTGCCGCCGGTATTGCCACCAATGCGCTTGGGCATGCGCATCCATTGCTGGTGCAGGTGCTATCGCAGCAGGCGACTAAATTATGGCATTGCTCGAATGCTTATCACACGCAGCCGCTGGATGATTTTGCCAGCGCCCTGACGCAGGCCAGCGGCTTTGATCGGGTGTTTTTCTGCTCCTCCGGCACGGAAGCGGTCGAGGCTGCGCTGAAAATCCTGCGGCGTTACCATTATGCGCGTGGCGACACACAGCGTACCGAATTTATCGTAGCCGAAGGCGCGTTTCATGGGCGCACGATGGGGGCGCTCTCAGCGTGCCTGCATGCGAAAAGCCGTGAGGGTTTTGAGCCGCTGCTCTCAGGCTTCACCGGTGTGGCGTTTAATGATATCGAGGCGCTGGCCGCCGCCATCACACCCAACACCGCCGCGATTTTTATTGAGACGATTCAGGGCGAAGGCGGCGTGCGTGCCCATTCGGAGGCCTATTTGCAAGCGGCACGCGCCCTTGCGGATGCTCACGGCGTGCTGTTGGCGCTGGATGAAATTCAGTGCGGCTATGGGCGTACCGGCAGCCTGTTTGCCTATGAGCCGTCAGGG
>JAIEPI010000068.1 GCA_019749855.1 Rickettsiales bacterium
CACGATCATCGGAATCCAGGGACAGACAACGCAGACGCTGTCGCTCTCCGCCGCACTTGATGCGATCAATAACGGATGGACGGTAGCCTTTACTCTAATTTTCCAAGACGGAAATCGCTTTTGGTATAAAGCCAACTGTGACAGCAGCAACTGAGAACACCCATGCCCAAACTGAAAATTGACGGTAACGAGTACGAGTATCGCCCCGGGATGACGGTCATCCAGGTGTGCGATGTGCGCGAAATCGAGCGGCGTATGGATGGGTTTGCGCGCAATAACAAGAGGGCTACGTGATGTCATATTTGGGTTTTGGATTGATTGTCGCCCCTTTCGCGCATATTTTGGCTCTCATTGTCATTGTTCAGCTTGTTTTAATTGGCAAACGACAGAAACAAATTGAGTTAAAGCTGGATTCGATTATCTCGCAATCAAGGACGCAATATGCCCAAACTGAAAATTGACGGTCACGAGTTCGAGTAAAAGATTGCAAGACGCGTACATGTATTAGGAGCGCAAATGAAAAAGATCAACTGCATCATTTATCAGGACGGCGACCAGTTCGTGGTGTTGTGCCTGAATACGGGGGTGGCCTCGCAGGGGGATACCTATGAAGAAGCGATTCATAACATCAAGGAGGCAGTGGAGTTGTATCTGGAGGATGAGACCGATGCGACCTTTACGCCGATCAGCGCGGTGACGCTCACCGAACAGTATATTAATGCCTAAAAGCTACAGTTCGCGGGAGATTATCCGTTTTCTAGGGGGACAATGGCTTTCTTTTGCGGTCTGTGAAGGGTAGTCATCATAAATATGTCAAAGGTTCACGTAAGGTCATTGTGCCGCATCCGAAGAAAGACCTGAAATTCGGAACGCTCAAGGCCATTATGGATCAGGCAGGATTCAGTATCAGTGATTTGGAAAAATGATATGCCAAAACTTAAAATTGACGGAAATGAGTATGAATACCGCCCGGGAATGACGGTGATTCAGGTATGCGACGAGAACGGGATCGAGATTCCGCGCTTTTGCTATCATGAGCGCCTGAAAATCGCCGGTAATTGCCGCATGTGTCTGGTGGAGGTGAAGCCTGGGCCGCCGAAGCCGCAAGCCTCGTGTGCGTTGCCTGCCGCGGAGAATATGGAGGTGCAGACCGCGTCACCGATGGTAAAGAAAGCGCGTGAAGGGGTGATGGAGTTCCTGCTGATCAACCACCCGCTGGATTGCCCGATCTGCGATCAGGGCGGTGAGTGTGACTTGCAGGATCAGGCGCTGATGTATGGCAAAGGTATCAGCCGCTATGAGGAACATAAGCGTTCCGTGGAAGATAAGCACATGGGGCCTATCATTGAAACGCATATGACGCGCTGCATCCATTGCACGCGCTGCATCCGCTTCATCGACGAGGTGGCCGGCATGCCGGAGCTGGGCGCCATGGGGCGCGGTGAGCATATGGAAGTCACCACCTATCTGGAGAAAGCCGTCGCCTCGGAACTTTCTGGCAATGTGGTGGATTTATGTCCGGTGGGCGCGCTCACTTCCAAGCCTTACGCGTTTGTGGCGCGTCCATGGGAGCTGGTGAAAACCGAGTCCATCGACGTGATGGACGCGGTGGGCAGTAATATCCGTGTGGACTCGCGTTTTGATGCGGTGCTGCGTGTGCTGCCGCGTATGAATGATGACATCAATGAGGAATGGATCAGCGATAAAACGCGCCATGCCATCGACGGGTTGCGTGTGCAGCGTCTTGATCGTCCGTTTATCCGCGAGAATGGCAAGCTGCGCCCTGCTTCATGGGATGAGGCGCTGGGCGTGGTGGCGGCGAAACTCTCCACCACCAAGGGTGAGAAAATCGCGGCACTGGCGGGTAATCTCTGTGATGTCGAATCCATGTTGGCGTTGAAGGAGCTGATGCTGGCTCTTGGCTCACCGCATCTGGATTGCCGTCAGGATGGGGCGTTGCTTGATGCCTCTGATCGCGCCAGCTACCTGTTCAACACGACGATTGCGGGTATTGAGCAGGCGGATCTGATTGTGATGGTGGGCACGAACCCTCGTTTTGAGGCGCCGCTGGTGAATGCGCGTATTCGTAAGCGTTTTCTAAAGGGCGGATTGGCGGTGCATAATATCGGCGCACCCGTAGAGCTGACCTATCCGGTGACAGAGCTGGGCAACCAGCCCTCACTTCTCTCTGAGATTGCATCCGGCAAGCACCCACTGGCGGAGGCCATCAAGAACGCCAAGAACCCGATGTTGATCATTGGCATGGCGGCGCTGGCGCATGAGAGCGGCGAGGCGATTCTGGGTGCGGCACGCTCGCTGCCATTGCAACGCGAAGGCTGGAACGGATTTAACGTGCTGCATAACGCGGCGGCGCGTGTGGGCGGGCTGGAGATTGGTTTTGTACCGCAGGCGGGCGGCAAAGGCATCGAAGGCATCGTGGAGGGCGTGTCCAAAAAAGACATCGAAGTGCTGTATTTGCTCGGCGTTGATGAGATCGACATGGATTACTTCAAGGGGGCCTTCAAAATTTATCAGGGCCACCACGGTGATATTGGCGCGCAGCATGCGGATGTTATATTGCCAGGCACCGCTTACACCGAAAAAGATGCGACCTATGTCAATCTGGAGGGGCGGCCCCAGCGCTCCATGAAAGCGGTCACGGCACCCGGCGAAGCCAAAGAGGATTGGCGCATTTTGCGCGCGCTTTCCGAGCAGGTGGGCAAGACACTGCCCTACAATACGCTGCCGGAATTGCGCCGCCATCTCGTTCAATCCTTCCCGATTTTTGCCAACATGGGTGAAATAGCGCCTGCCGCTTGGAAGGCCTCAGCACCGGCGATAGCGTCCATCGCTGCAACGGCATTTGAGCCAGTGATCAGCAATTTTTACCGCACTGATCCCATCAGTCGCGTGTCAAAAACGATGGCTGAATGCACCAAACAGGTCTGGCCGCAACTGCGTGATAGTGCGAAGGAGGCCGCGTGATGGAGCTTCCTGCCTTTTTAATGCCGTATCAGGCTATTTTTGATGCCTATGTATGGCCCGTTTTGTTGACTGCGGGTAAAATTCTGCTCGTTTCGGTGCCGCTGCTTATTTGTATGGCGATGCTGACCTATTTCGAGCGCAAGGTTATTGCGGCGATGCAAATGCGTAAAGGGCCGAACGTGGTGGGCCCGTTTGGTTTGCTGCAACCGTTTGCCGATGCGCTCAAGCTGATGACCAAAGAAATCGTCATCCCCACACAAGCCAACAAGATTGTGTTCATGATGGCGCCGATGCTGACCTTCATTCTGGCGCTGCTTGGCTGGGCGGTGATTCCGATGTCACAGCATTTTGTCATTGCTGATATTAACGTGGGCGTGCTCTATCTCTTTGCGATTTCCTCGCTGGGTGTGTACGGCATTATCATGTCGGGTTGGGCGAGTAACTCCACCTACGCCTTTCTTGGCTCGATTCGCTCCGCCGCGCAGATGGTCTCCTATGAAGTCTCCATGGGCTTTGTGCTGATTACGGTTTTATTGCTGGTTGGCTCGCTGAATTTAAATGATGTGGTGCTGGCACAACGCGAGGGCTGGTTTATTGCCTCTGGCCTGTTTCCAATGTTTGTCATCTTTTTTATCTCGGCATTGGCGGAAACCAATCGTCTGCCCTTTGACTTACCCGAGGCAGAGGGCGAGCTGGTGGCCGGATATAACGTCGAGTATTCTTCCATGACATTCGCCCTGTTTTTCCTCGGTGAATATCTCAACATGATACTACTCTCCGGCATGACGGCGATTTTGTTCCTCGGTGGCTGGTTGCCTCCCTTTGCAGGCTCCGGCACAGAAATGATTCCGGGAGTGGTGTGGTTTGCCCTCAAAATCTGTGCCATTTTGTTTGTGTTTTTGTGGGTGCGCGCCACGTTCCCGCGTTACCGCTACGATCAATTGATGCGTCTGGGTTGGAAGGTGTTTCTACCGATCTCGCTGCTGTGGGTGGTGGGAACGGCGGGGTATTTGGTGTATTTCGATAAACTGCCAGGATAATTTTTTTACTGTCATCCCAGCGCAGGCTGGGATCCAGCAGACGGTTCCACTGGATTCCAGCCTTCGCTGGAATGACAAAAGAGGAGAAAAAGACTATGAATACCATCATCCACTCAGCCAAAGCGCTTCTTCTGAAGGAGCTGGTGTCGGGAATGTATCTGACGTTTAAGTATCTGTTCAAAAAGTCGGTGACGATTAACTATCCGTATGAGAAGAGCCCGCTTTCTCCACGTTTCCGTGGAGAGCATGCGTTGCGTCGCTATGCCAATGGCGAGGAGCGGTGCATCGCCTGCAAGCTCTGCGAGGCAATCTGTCCGGCACTGGCGATTACGATTGAGGCGGAGACGCGCGCTGACGGCTCACGTCGCACCACACGCTACGATATTGATATGACGAAATGCATCTATTGCGGCTTGTGTCAGGAAGCCTGTCCGGTGGATGCCATCGTGGAGGGGCCAAATCTGGAATTCGCCACTGAGACGCGTGAGGAGCTGATGTACAACAAAGATAAATTGCTGGCAAATGGTGACCAGTGGGAGCCAGAGTTGGCGGCAAAGCTACAGCTTGATGCGCCGTACCGTTAATTGTGGGGAATGAGACAATGTCGCCTTGCGTTCCTCGGGTACAGAAGCTAACAAAGCCAGAATCACTTCAAAAAAGTTTATCGAGGATACAACCCTGATGGCGATCGATCTGCATAGTGCCATGTTCTATGTATTTGCGTTCATGACGCTGATGTGTGGCGTCATGGTGATTTCTGCGCGCAATCCAGTGCATTCGGTGTTGTTCCTCATTTTTGCCTTTTTCAATGCAGCGGGCTTGGTGGTGTTAATGGGTGTTGAGTACATCGCCATGACATTGGTGATTGTGTATGTGGGGGCGGTGGCCGTTTTGTTCCTGTTCGTCGTCATGATGCTGAACATCAACTTTACCGAGTGGCGGCAGGGTTTTCTGCGCTATCTGCCGATTGGTGTGGGGGTGGCGGCTTTGTTTTTCGTGCAGATTGGTGCACTGTATATTGCGTCAAAACCGGCAGCGGCAGGCTTGCGGCTTATCCCTAGCAAGGAAACCCCTGCTTTGGATCAAATAACCAACACTGAAGCAGTGGGGCGCTTGCTGTATACGGATTATTTCTTCGCGTTTCAGATTGCAGGTTTAATTCTGCTCGTGGCGATGGTGAGTGCCATTGTACTGACGCTGCGAAGCCGAGAGGGCGTGTTGCGCCAGCGGATTGCGAAGCAGGTGTCTCGCCGTCGCAAAGATGGTGTGGAGATGGTGCGTGTGGTTTCCGGCGAGGGGATTTCCTTATGATGTTTGGATCAATCGAGCTTTTTGACTATCTCGTCGTGGCGGCTGCGCTGTTCACGCTAGGCATGTGCGGGATTTTCCTGAACCGAAAAAACATCATCACGATTTTGATGTCCATTGAGTTGATGTTACTGGCGGTGAATATCAACTTTATTGCATTTTCGGTGAGCCTGCATGACATGGCTGGGCAAATCTTCACGATTTTTGTACTGACAGTTGCGGCGGCTGAAGCGGCGATTGGTCTGGCGATATTGGTAATTTACATGCGTAATACCGGCAGCATTGCTGTGGAAGATATACGCGGGATGAAGGGATAGACCATGCGCATGTGCATCAAAGAAATCCCGTCATTGCCCGAGTTTGCGCCAGCGAACTCTAGGTCAGTCCAGTGCGGATCGCGAGGACTGGCTGGATTCCCCTATAATTTTGCTTCGCAAAATTCAGGTAATGACGAAGGGGGCGTGCCATGAACGTCGAACTCTACCTGAAGCTCGTCGTCTTCCTGCCGCTGTTTTCTGCGGTTCTCATCGGCCTGCAAACGCGGATCGTGCCCGATCGCGTCGCGCAGCTAGTGACCTCAGGGCTATTGGTGGCCTCAGGGTTGCTCTCAGCGCGCTTGTTTCATCACGTTTACACGACCAAGCAATCCGTTAAAGCGGTGCTGGCTCCGTGGATTTCGTCAGGTGATCTCACGGTGAGCTGGACGTTGTCAGCCGATATGCTGACCGTGGTGATGCTGATCGTGGTGACATGGGTTTCCTCGGTGGTGCATATTTATTCGATTGGCTATATGAGCCATGATCATCACAAGCCGCGCTTCATGGCGTATCTCTCGCTTTTCACCTTCTTCATGCTGATGTTGGTGACGGCGGATAATTTTGTACAGGTGTTTCTCGGCTGGGAAGGGGTGGGGCTGGCCTCCTACCTGCTGATCGGTTTTTGGTATGATAAGCCCTCAGCCAACGCGGCGGCGATGAAGGCGTTTTTGGTCAACCGCGTGGGCGATGTGGGGCTGGCGATGGGTATTGCGCTCATCTTCATGACGTTCGGCAGTCTGGAGTTTTCTGCCGTGTTTGCCAAAGCCGCCTCGCTGCAATCACAAAATTTCACATTTTTTGGCTATGATGTGCCCTTGCTGGATCTGGCGTGTTTATTGCTGTTTGTCGGTTGCATGGGCAAATCGGCGCAATTGCTGCTGCATACCTGGTTGCCTGACGCGATGGAAGGACCAACGCCCGTTTCAGCGCTGATTCATGCGGCGACGATGGTAACGGCGGGGGTGTTTTTAGTGGCGCGTTGCTCGCCGTTGTTTGAGCTGGCGCCCACCGCGTTGATGGTGGTAACGGTGGTGGGGGCGGTGACGGCCTTTTTTGCGGCCACGGTGGGGATGGTGCAAAACGACATTAAGCGCGTCATTGCCTATTCCACTTGCTCGCAGCTCGGCTACATGTTTTTTGCTTGTGGTGTTTCCGCCTATGCAGCCGGTATTTTTCACCTGATGACGCATGCGTTTTTTAAAGCACTCTTATTCTTAGGCGCGGGTTCGGTCATTCATGCCATGTCAAATGAGCAGGATATGCGCCGCATGGGCGGCATCTGGAAGCTGATTCCTTTCACTTACGCGTTGATCTGGATTGGGTCGCTGGCGCTGGCGGGCATCCCGCCGTTCGCTGGGTTTTACTCGAAAGACATCGTGCTCGAGTCTGTTTATGCTTCGCACACATCATGGGGCATGTTTGCCTTTGCGATGGGGATTATCGCAGCGTTTTTGACCGCCTTTTATTCCGGACGCCTCATTTTTATGACGTTTCATGGCAAGCCACGTGCCTCACAAAGCGTCATGTCGCATATTCATGAATCGCCTGCCGTCATGTTGCTGCCATTATTGTTACTGGCGGCGGGTGCTATTGCGGCTGGCTATATTGGCGCCTCGCTGTTTGGTATGGTTGAGCCAAGCGGTGATTTCTGGAATGGCGCGATTTTTGTGGCGGCTGAACATAAGGCGCTCGAGCATGCTCATCATGTGCCTGCGTGGGTGAAGCTTCTGCCGCTGGTGATGGGTGTGGCAGGGCTTGTGTTTTCCTATGTGTTTTATGTGCTGCATCCAGCGCTGCCTGGTCGTATCGCCGGTGCGTTTAGTGGACTTTATCGCTTCTTGCTCAATAAATGGTATTTTGACGAGCTGTATGAGCGCATTTTCATTCGTCCCGCGTTGTGGCTGGGCCAGTTTTTATGGAAGCAGGGTGATGAAAATACGATTGACCGCTTTGGGCCAAACGGCATTGCCCGCCTCACGCAGCAGGGCGGTGGTTTGGCCAGTCAGCTGCAATCGGGCTACCTGTTCCATTATGCGTTTGCCATGATGCTTGGCCTGCTTGCCATCATTACGTGGTTTGTTTACACCACCGGCATCTGGCGGAGTTAGTTCATGGGTATTCTCTCAACATTAATTTTGTTGCCTGTGGCGGGGGCGTTCCTCATTTTTCTGCTGGCTCGTGGGGCGTCCCCGTTTGCTCAGCGTTTGTCGCGGGTGATTGCCCTTGTGGCGTCGCTGGTGACGCTGGGATTGTCCGTGCTGTTATGGCTGCGTTTTGATGTCAGTTCAGCCAGCTTTCAGTTCGTTGAAAAATACGTGTGGCTGGAGACACTGAATATCCAGTATTATCTGGGTATTGACGGCATCTCGCTATTTATGGTGCTGCTCACTGCTCTCTTGCAGCCCATCTGTATTCTGGCGAGCTGGCACTCCATTGAAAAGCGCGTGGCGGAATACATGATTGCGTTTTGCATTCTTGAATCGCTGGTGATTGGCGTCTTTTGTGCGCTGGATGCCATGCTTTTTTACGTGTTCTTTGAGGCGGTATTGATTCCAATGTATCTCATCATTGGGATTTGGGGCGGCCAGAACCGTATCTATGCCTCGTTTAAATTCTTCCTTTAT
The DNA here is from genome assembly GCA_019749855.1 of Rickettsiales bacterium. Taxonomy (GTDB): domain Bacteria; phylum Pseudomonadota; class Alphaproteobacteria; order Rickettsiales; family UBA998; genus UBA998. Next base: position 8,275 of record JAIEPI010000068.1, read on the forward strand.
ACGCTTGCTGGCTCCGTGTTGTTTCTGGTGGCGTTGCTGTATTTGTATTTCAAGTTTGGCACCATGGAGATTCCGCTGCTGATGGATCTGGCGCCCACTTTGTCGCTGGATGTGCAGAAAATGCTGTGGATCGGCATGTTTGTGGCTTTTGCCGTGAAAGTGCCGATGTGGCCAGTGCATACATGGCTGCCGGACGCCCACGTGCAGGCACCGACCGCGGGATCGGTGATTCTGGCGGGTATTTTGCTGAAGATGGGCGGCTATGGTTTCCTGCGATTTTCATTGCCCATGTTACCGCAAGCATCCATCGCCTACGCTGATTTTGTCTATATCCTCAGCGTGATCGCGGTGATTTACACGTCGCTGGTGGCGCTGCGTCAGCAGGACATGAAAAAGCTTATCGCCTATTCATCGGTGGCGCATATGGGCTTCGTGACGCTGGGCCTTTTTGCTTTCAACCAGCAAGGGGTGGAAGGCGGTATCATCCAGATGATTTCGCACGGTGTGGTCTCGGGGGCGTTATTCCTGTGCGTTGGCGTGGTGTATGATCGGCTACACTCACGTGAGATTGAGCGTTACGGCGGTCTGGTGCATATCATGCCGCGCTACGCCTTGTTGTTTATGTTGTTCACGATGGCCTCGGTTGGGCTTCCCGCCACCTCAGGCTTTGTTGGTGAGTTTCTGGTGCTGGTGGGCATTTTTCAGGTTGATCACGTGTTTGCGCTGCTGGCGGCCAGCGGCATGGTGCTAGGCGCGGCCTATGCGCTGTGGCTCTATCGCCGCATCGTGTTTGGGGAATTGGTGAAAGCGGATTTGAAGCATCTGCCGGATCTCACCGCACTAGAAAAGCTGACATTCGCGCCGCTGGTTGCCATGGTGATTTGGATGGGCGTCTACCCATTGCCATTTTTCAAAGCCATTGGCCCGTCCGTGCACCATCTTCTGGAGCATATCGACCAGCACACACATAATAATTTTAATGAACTGGCGGAGGCACAGCCATGAGTGCTGATTTTATCCTGCAGGTGCAAGGCCTGCTGCCAGAGATATTTTTGGCCATTTCAACGCTGATTCTACTGATGGCTGGCGTGTATGGCGGAAATACGGTCAGCTACATTATTCATTTTTTTGCGGCGCTGGTGCTGTTGGTTACACTCCATCTCTCAACCCTGATTACCGGTTGGGGGATTCCGTCACTGACGTTTATTCACGATGCCTTTGCGCTGTACGGGAAAATTTTTGTGTTGTTCGGCGCGACGGCAACCCTGTTGATTTCCTCCTTCTGGCTGTCACGCGCGGAGAATAATCGGTTTGAATTTCCCATACTCATTTTGTTTTGCACTTTGGGCATGATGCTAATGTTGAGTGCAGGCGATATGCTGATTGTCTATCTCGGGCTTGAGCTGGCTGCCCTGTCACAATATGTGCTGGCGGCTTTCCAGCGGGATCGTGCCCGCTCAACCGAAGCCGGGCTGAAGTATTTTGTGCTTGGCTCACTGGCGTCCGGTATGCTGCTGTTTGGGATCTCCCTGATTTATGGCTATACTGGCAGCATTGAATTTGCTGGTATTTCCAGTGTGATTGCTGGCTATCAGGAACAAACGCAGCACACCTCTCAACCGATGCCTTATGGCCTTGTGCTGGGGATGGTTATGGTGCTGGTCGGTTTCTGCTTCAAGATTTCTGCGGCACCGTTTCATATGTGGAGTCCGGATGTGTATGAAGGCTCGCCAACGCCCGTCACTGCGTTCTTCTCAATTGCGCCAAAGGTTGCCTCGGTGATGCTGCTGATGCGCCTGCTTGCTGTGCCCTTTGGTGGGCTGGCTGAACAGTGGCAACAGATCATTCTTGCCATCTCAGCCCTGTCAATGATTGTCGGAGCACTTGGGGCACTGAAACAGACGAACATCAAGCGTCTGCTCGCCTACTCATCCATTGGGCATGTTGGCTATGCACTGATGGCGCTGGCGACGAACACGAAGGCAGGTTTTGGTGCGGTGCTTGTGTATCTTGGTCTGTACGTCTTTATGAGTCTGGGCGCCTTCGCACTGGTGATGCTGATGCGTCGTAAAGGCGAGTATGTGGAGTCTCTGAGCGATCTCACGGGGATTTCACGTTTCCATCCGTGGTTTGCTTTTGCCATGGCGGTCTTCATGTTTTCAATGGCGGGCATTCCACCGCTCGCCGGTTTCTTTGCCAAACTCTATGTGTTCCTTGAAGCGGTGCGCGCAGGCTATCTGTGGCTGGCGATTCTCGGTGTTCTCTCCAGTGTGGTAGCCGCTTACTATTATATTCGGCTTATCAAGCTGATGTATTTTGACGAGGGTGGGGAGGCTTTTGAGTTTCCGGTTTCACCGGCCTTGCGTTTAGTCAGTGGTATGAGTGCATTGGTGATGCTTCTGTTTATTCTTGCTCCGGCGACACTGGTAAAGCCTGCTCTCATCGCAGCATCGGCGTTGATCCCGTGAGCGCAAAGAAAAAATCTGCCTCTTTGATTGAGTCTTATCATTTGCTTGCCTACGATGTGGTGGACAGCACCAATGAAGAGGCGCGGAGGTTGGCGCAGGGTGGTGCCAGTCATGGTGCCGTGATCTGGGCAAAACAGCAGACGCGTGGCAAGGGGCGCATGGGCCGTCCGTGGATTTCTGACGAGGGAAATCTCTTTGTGTCCCTTTTGCTGCAACCAAAGGTTCCTCTGGCTGATGCGGCGCAGTTCTCGTTCGTGACGGCGGTAGCGGTGGCGGAAGCCTTGCAGCCGGTGGTGGCAGAAGTGGGGGCGCTCACGTTGAAATGGCCGAATGATATTTTGTTGAACGGGCGTAAGCTCGGGGGGATTCTTCTTGAGACAGAGCCAACCGAGGATGGCAAAGGGTTCTGGCTCATTGTTGGTGTGGGCATTAACGTGGAAACCTGCCCCCCTGATAGCGAAGTGTTGTATCCGGCGACGTGCCTGAAACAGGCAGGCATCGAGATTATCAGCGCCAAGATTGTGCTTTCACGCCTGCTGCCACATTTTGTCGAGTGCTATGATCGCTGGATTGCTGCAGGCTTTGCGCCGATCCGTGAACAATGGTTGGCGCTGGCGCATGGCGTGGGGGAACAGACGAAGGTCGTGTCCGGTAAGGATGAGTATAGCGGTGTGTATCTGGGGATTGACGCGCTGGGCCGCATGCAAATGACCTTAGCTGATGGAACGCTGATGCATCTGACCAGTGGCGATGTTCTCACACAATAAATTACAAGGACGATAGTGATGTTGCTTGCCATTGATGTCGGCAATACAAACACTGAATTTGCGTTATTTGATGGCGATGTGCTGCGACGTACATGGCGATTGCGAACGGAGCGTCATCGCACGGCGGATGAATACATCATCTGGCTTTACCAGATGTTTGCGTCAGCAGGTTTATCGCTCAGCGATGTCACGGCGTGCATTATCGCCTCGGTGGTGCCTGAGGCCGTGTTTCCACTGCGTCAGCTTTGCAAGCATGATCTGTCTGTGCCGCTGATGCTTCTGGGCGAGGATGTCGTCGATCTTGGCATCCGTACGGCTACCGAGGGCGAGGTCGGGGTTGATCGTCTGGTGAATGCCGCGGAAGCATGGCGGCGCTACGCCATGCCGCTGGTGATCGTGGATTTTGGAACAGCAACCACCTTTGATGTGGTGAGTGATGCAGGTGTGTATCTGGGCGGTGCTATTGCGCCAGGCGTCAACTTGTCGCTGGAGGCATTGCAGGCGGCGGCCTCAAAATTGCCTGGTATTCGTATCCGCAAACCAGAGTCCGTCATTGGACGCTCAACCGTGCCCGCGATGGAATCGGGCATTTTTTATGGTTATCTCGGTTTGGTGGATGGTATTAATCGCCGGATTGTTGCAGAATATGGCCAACCAATGAAAATCATCGCGACGGGGGGGCTGGCCGCTTTATACTCACCCCATAGCGACATGATCGAAGAAACCGTTGAAGACCTCACTATCCGAGGGTTATTAACCATCTACCGGACGAATTGTACATAAATCATGGCGTTAAAATTTGAATCACTGAGAGATCAATTGTTATTTGTGCCGCTGGGTGGCTCCAATGAGATTGGCATGAACCTGAATCTTTACCATCTCGATGGTAAATGGTTGATGGTTGATCTGGGGATCGGTTTTGCCGATGATTTCATGCCCGGGATTGAAATCGTATTGCCGGATATTGATTTTATTGTGGAACGCCGCAAGGATTTGCTCGGGCTTGTCCTGACGCATGCGCATGAGGATCATATTGGCGCGGTGCCCTATTTGTGGGATGAATTGCAGTGCCCTGTTTATGCCACACCGTTTACGGCTTCGGTGTTGCGCTATAAATTACAAGGGGAGGGGCTGTCACCCAATAGCATTCCGGTCACTGAGGTGAATGCCGGTGATACGCTGGAGCTAGGGCCATTCAGCCTCGATTTTGTGCCACTCACCCACTCCATTCCTGAAATGCAGGCGCTGGCCATTCGCACCCGTCATGGCACGGTGATGCATACCGGAGACTGGAAACTCGATGACGCGCCGATGGTTGGGCCGGTCTCTGATGAATTATCGCTCAATCGCTATGGGGATGAGGGCGTGCTGGCGATGGTGTGTGACTCCACCAATGTGTTCGTCGAGGGCGTCTCGGGTTCAGAATCGGATGTGCGTGACGCACTGGTGAAAACCATTTCAGAGTGCAAGGGGCGCGCCATTGTGACCACCTTTGCCTCTAACATTGCCCGTGTGCAGTCGATTATGCATGCGGCGCATCTGGCCGGTCGTCATGTGGTATTGGCGGGGCGGTCATTATATCGCATGGATCAGGCGGCGCGGGCGGCGGGGTATCACAAAGATATTCCTGAGCCGATCTCTGATAAAGAAGCGGCGGGATTGCCGCATCATCAGGTGCTGATTTTGTGCACGGGTGGGCAGGGTGAACCACGGGCGGCTTTGTCCAAGCTGGTGCAGGGCAATCATCCGATTTTGCGTATTGCTTCCGGCGATACGGTCATTTTCTCCACGCGTGTGATCCCGGGCAATGAGACACGGGTTCGTTGGCTCAAAAACATGCTCATTCGCAACGGCATTGAAATTATTACCGATGCAGATGCTGATATACACGTCTCAGGACATCCGGCGCGTGAGGAATTGCGGCGTATGTATCAGATGATTCGCCCACAGATTGCGGTGCCTGTTCATGGTGAAGCCGCTCATTTAAAAGAACATTCGCGCTTTGCTGAATCCATGCAGGTGCCTGAAGTGGTGATTGGCTATAACGGGGCCGTCATACAACTCAGCAAAGGCGATGCACGCATTTTGGATACTGTGCATTCTGGTTACATCGCGATGGATGGCACCTCCATGATACCGGTGAATAGTCCGGTCATTCGCATGCGACGCAAACTGCGTGATGACGGCAATATCACGGTTTCTGTGGTCATTGATGGCGCCAAACAATTACTCAGCGCGCCGCAAATTACCGCCCCGGGAAGTCTGGATACGCAGGAGGATGAAGCACTTCGTCATGCGCTGGAAGAGGATATTGTGCGTGTCTTTGAGGGCAACCATAATAAGAAAGCAACCTTGCATAGCCTCAGCGAAAAACTACGGAATGTATTACGCAAAAGAATACAGGAAGAGCTTGGGAAAAAGCCGGTATTGGAAGTGCATCTCCATCAAATTATGTAAACGGGAACGATAACTGACGCATGATGAGAATCAATCTCCCGCCCCGTTTTCGGCCTCTTCTTTTCGCTGCTGGCGGACTATTGTGCGTAGCAATAATCTATTGGGTGGCATTGCAGGCGCTCATAAACACAGATGCTGTGCGCGAGCGCCTGAGCGCTTCATTAAAAGAGCAAACGGGCGCTGTGCTTGAGGTTCAGCAAACTGCGCTCAGTGTTTTCCCATTGCCCTCTGTGATATTGCGCCGCGTTTCCATTGTCAATTCCACGCAATCAAACGAGAGCTATTTCTTTGAAGCGGAGTCCATCACGTTTCGGCTCGGCCTTTCCTCCATTTTTGAGTCGCAGCCAAAATTCTCTGAAGTGAAATTGCGTAAGCCTCGCCTCTCTCTCGAGCGCTATTCACTGCAGGAGGCGAACTGGACAGGCTTTTTAGCGCTTTTTAAAAATATGAATGGCGTGGCGATTGATAAAATGACCGTCATGGATGGACTCATCACCTATCGTGACGCCTCCAATGAGCAGTTGCAAAGCCTCGATAAACTGCAAGGGCAGGTGCAATGGAGGGCCGGAGCTTTAACGTCGGCGCGATTGGGATTTTCAGTCTTTGACACCGCATCGGAATTTTCACTTTCCACCTCAGGAGTCACCATTTCTGCGTATGATCACTTCACCATGCAGGCAGATGCACTCCTGCGCGTGGGCAAAGATTATGCAGGCTACAAAGGGGCGCTGGCCCAAATGCCAGGGCAGCCGCTTATCGGGCAAGGCAGCATCCAGATTGAGGCGCAGCATGCGCGGCAATGGATGGAGCGCCTGTTCAGCGCCGAGAAAAAGCTGGGCGCTTTTGCCGCCATAACAAAAGATATGCCGCTGCATCTACAGGCAAACCTCAATTCGCGTGCGGATCGGGGCACGCTGGCTTTGCAAGACCTGTCGCTGGGTGAGAGCAAGGGCAAGGTCAATGTGTCATGGTTAGTACAACCAACCAAAACGCAGGCTAAAGTTGAGGCTATTTTTGAGCAGCTCTCGATTGATCAGGTTCTCGGTGACAAGGATGGCAACCCCAGTCATTTTCTCACCGTTTTTCTGCCTGAGGGCGTGGAGGCGAATATCACGGCACAGATCAAAAAAATGCCGTTCAATCAAGTGCCGATATCAGACGTAAAATTCACCGCCAGTCTGTCGGATGGTGAGATGAACATCAACCAACTGCTATTAGCCTTGCCAGGCCGCACTCGCGGGTTTGTTTTTGGCATCATGAAGCGCGATGCCACCGGCGGCATTAATTTTGATGGCAGCGCCGAGCTTATCGGTGAGGATGCAGCAAGTTTTCTGACCGAATCAGGATTTGGCAAAGTGAATCTGGTGGCGCAGGCCCATAGTAAGTTTCGTGCACGTAGTGCTGTTTTTCTCTCAGGCGATCGCGGCACTTTCTCTGAATTACGTTTTCAGGGCGGCGATTTCTACGTGGTGGGGGGGATCAACTTAAATCCAGGCACGAAAAATGACATTGAAATGACTCTGCGTTTCAAGAATGTGCATCTTGAGCCGCTGGCCTCGTTTTT
>JAIEPI010000121.1 GCA_019749855.1 Rickettsiales bacterium
CCAAGGAATTACCGTTGCTTATCATTTATTTACCGATGACGATGGCAAACTCCGCCGCCAATTCTACTATCCTGCGGACCATTCCCACGCTGATGAGGTGTAATAAATTGGCCCGTTAGCGGGCAAATATGGACACTATGCATTATTATTTTCTCCAGAAATTCAATTGAAAGTTTAAGCTGAGCGCCCGGGCTGGGAGGGCAGATTTACATTGGCGGCACGCTTAGCCAGCACCGCCTCTGAAAAGGCACCGCGCACAGGGCGTGGGGTTTGGGTATTGACCGCCGCAGGTGCAGTCGTCGTGGCAGACGCTATGGTCGTGCGCTGCGGTGAATCATTTTCCGCACGCACTATTTGTGGCGTGCCACCGGCAATCACCACCGGCTCCTGCCCCACCAACTGACGCGGATTCACCCCCGCCAACTGCGCGGGTTGCATCTGGCGCGTGTTCAGCATGTACGCGATCTGTGCGGAGGCCTGCGTCAGTTTTGTTTCCGCCTGCATCATGAATTGCATCTGCTCGCCCTCGCTCATGGCGAAGAAATCTTTGCCGGTGCGGTCTCTAATGTTCTGCTGGAAGCGTGGGTCCATCCGTACAAACAAGGTGAATACCTCCAGCGGTGAGACCGGCTGCCCCGCTTGCCATTTTTCGTTCATGGCTTTGATACTGGCATGCGCGGTCTCATCAAGATCACTCGCACCAAAAATCATGCCACCCGCTTTTTCAGCACACCAGGGCGCAGCACAGGCAGCGATCATACCCGCCACCGGAGCCAAGGGGCCAAGCGGCGCTGCCATGGCTGTGCCCGCAGCAAAGGCGCCCACACCGGCGGCACCCCCCGCCACAGACACCACGGGGCGAGTGGATTGTTCACGGTCAATCACCTCCAACGCTTGCTTAATGACGGCAAACGCCTCGGGCTGCGCTTCCACCGCGGCGCGCAAGGTTTCCTCATCCACCGCCTCAGGGGCAATGCCCATTCGCTGCGCCACCACGCCGCGATATTGCTCCAGCAGTTCGGTCACGCTTTTCACCGCGTTGTGATTCGCCGCGGCCACACTGAACACCGCTGCCACCGGCGCGGCATAGGCACCAATCGCTTTCGCACCGAGCCATGCGCCATTCTCGGCAAGGGACAGGCCGATTTTTGTATAATCCGTTGCTGCCGCTGCAGGTGTGCCAACATCATTGGCGGGCACCATTGAAGGCATCACGGCAGGGGCCGCCACATAGGACGTCACGCCCGCACCCTGTGCGCGTGGCGGTGGCGCCATGAGATAGCCTTGTACCGGATTTGCTGGCGGTTGTGAGGGAGTCGCGATAGTCACCATAAACCTAGCCTCCCACCATTTGAGCGTTGGTTTGCCCGATGCGCCCTTCATGCGCCATCGCGGCGACGGTGGCGCTGGGTGCTGCTTGCGCCGAAGCCGCCACTGGAGTGCTTTGCGCTGAAGGGGATATTTTTGGTGACGGAGCCTGAGCTGCCACGGCCTGCGTATGTTTGCCGATCACTTCGCGTGGCGCTGCGGAGGCAGGTGCTGCGGAGGCAGTGGACGCAGAGGGTGCGGTCACCGGCACAGACGTATGCTGCGCCTTCGCTGCTGCTGCAGCGGCTGCTTTTTGCTGCTTAAGCGATGCGGCGCGTTCATCAAAGCGGCCACTGGCAATTTCATTCAGCATTTGCTTGGGGGCAAGCTGCTCCGCTTCGTATTGCTGTGTCACGCCGTAGAGCACGCTATTCTCGGCGCCCACACGCTCAAGATGCTTGGGAAGCATCATGCCGAGCAACGTGCCATAATGTTGGGCGGTCAGGCGCTGCCCTTGCTCATGCGCGGTGGCAATGTTGTGATAGAGCATCGGCAGTGTTGAGCGCGGCGTGAGCACATCAGCCAACGCGCCGCCACCCATTTGCACCGCCATGAGGGGCAGCATCGCACGCATGCCGCCGCCCTTGAGCATTTTCATGCTGAGTACGGCACCTGCCGCATCAATACTGCCTTTCACCGTCAGTCGACGGCCGGATTGCCCACCCGCATGCGCCATGGAGCCGCGCAACTCATCCGCGAGTGCGCTAGCCGGCAAGGCTTTGAGATCCTGCGACAGGCGGTTTAAGCCCTGCGCATCATGGTGGCGCTCACTGAGTGTTTTAGCAATGGCCGAAGCGCCCATCGCCAGAAAAGCCGCGCCCATTAAGCCTTGCGACACGGGCATGCGACTGATGGCTTTCGGCAAGTTTTCAATCGCCTTGCCAATTGATTTCCAACCGCCAGCTTTCGCCAACAGGCCTGATGATTTTTCCACCTGCTTGGCCACATTGGCCGCCTGCCGTTCCAGCATTGCGACCGTTGAGGCCAGCTCTTTGGGTGGCGTTTCAAAGCTGCCGACATGTGCGCGTAAACTACTCAGTGTATCTTTAACAGCGCTCATATTTTTAGTCAGTGTCTTAGTGCCCAACGCCGAGAGCCCCGTGCCAAGCTGAGGCTTGAGCGCCGCCAGCGCCTGCGATACATCGTTGAAATGCGGCTCAGGCAAATGAAGCTTATTCTCGAGCAGGATTTTTTCTGCTTCCGCTACCGCATTCACGGCCTTTTCCGTCAACATGCCACTCGCGCGACCCGTGCGCCAGTTCTCAAGGCGACCCAAAGGATTGCCAACACTATTCAAACCATTCACACGATCTTGAACTATTTCACCCAGTTTCTTAGTGCGCTTGGTGGCAAATGCCATGGCCTTGCCCATCGCAGGCTCGGCTTTGGCGGCAAGGCCTTTCGCCGCAGCTTCTTCAGCGGCAGCCTCTTGCATCTCCGCAAGAACTTTATCAGATAGTTTGCGCTGGGAAAAAACGGTTTTGGCGTTGCCTGCCACAGTGGAGGGGGACGCCAGATCACCCAGTGTCGTGGTGCCCATGAAACGCGCTGGAAGATTCAGCCATTGCGAGGTTTTGGTCAGCAGGCCAGGCTTTACCTCCGACGACGCACCGAGCCACGGTGCTTTTGAGCGTACCCAGTCAAAGGCTTTGACGACACCACCCAGTGCACCGGCCGCGATCATCGGGTAAAACTCGAGATTCACTACATTCCACGCGCCACCCTCGGCACGGCCAAACACACGCTGCCAGAATGACGGCGCTTCGCTTTGAACCATCGTCTCCACATCGGCGGCCACTTGCGCTGCGCCAGCAGTCGTGGAATTGCGCAACGCGCCACGTGTGTCGCCGATGACAGCCGCAGCAACGCGACTCAGATGCTCACCCTCCAATTCCTTCGGAAGTCGTTTTTGAACAGCGCCTTCCACCGTGCCTGTGGCACCGTTGGCGGCGCCTTTCAGGACTCCTGAGGCAGATAATGATGGTGGTGGAATAGCCAAACCGTCGCTCCGAGCAAAGTTTTACTCACATACTATAGCGCATTTAGGGTTATGATAATGTGAAGTTTTGATGACGACAGGTCGCTGTGCCCTTAGCCGCCTCACCCTTAGCCGCAGTGCCCGCAGGCGCTTAGACGGCCAGTCCTGAGCTACCGCGACGCCCAGCATTGATCGCGCCGCCATGCACCGGCCCGTGCCCTGCCAGCTCAGAGCGCAGGCGTACAAGCGAATCCGGCTTCGCGGAGGCGGCCTTCGCAGGCGCCTCCCCCTGCGCCGCTTCGTTGCGTTGCGAGGCAATGCGCGCCTCCCACAATTTCGCGGGGCCAACATGCATGGTTTCACGGATTTGGCACGCCTCCTTTGCCACGCCCGAGACGCCCACCTCACGGATATGCGCGTAGTTGCGCTGCGTCTGCTGCGGGTCTTCCGGAACAATCACGCCACCGCCCATCACATATATTGCACCTGAAAAGCCGATTTTTTTGTCGATAATGTCCTGCGCAATCAGCTGCAAGGTCGGGCGGATGCCATGTAACTGCGAATGCGCAATGGTTGGCTGACGGTGATCGAGGCGCAGTTGTTGCAGCACCTTCACCAGATCATCGGTGAGTTTTTCTTTCGTCAGGCCACTATCGAGATTGTTGATCTGCACCTCGGTTAAGGCGCGTTTCAGCACATCAAGGGCAATCGGGCGGTAAAACGCGGTACGCTCGGCGGTGATGACGAAGGCGTTGGCGAGAATCCCCATCTGCAAGCCAAGTGCGAAGGTGGGCGCGGTGGCATAACGCAAGCGATACTGCCATTTATGGCGATCCATCGCGCTTTGAATCATCGGGTTTTTGCTTTGCCACAGATCATCATCCTTGACGACACCGTCCTTCAGCCCGCGCTCCGCCGACACCGCCAGATCAAGATTGCCATGCAGGTCTTTCAGCTCTTTTTTGTGATAATGCCGCGTGAGGGAGGTAAAGGCGACGGCTTCCGCGACGTTGAGTGCTACTAATACACCTTTTTTAGTTAGAAACTTTTCAACTACATTGAGAGGCGTATTTTTTTTAGACTCAGATGTATTTTGAACTACCTCACTAGCTGAATTAGCATTTTTGTATAATCCCGTTAAGGATATTTTGTCTGGTATAGTATTAAATTTAGGCTTTACTTCAGATACTTCAGATAAATTAATCCCCTTTCTGATCATTGTGTAAAGCGGGTCACAAACGTAGCCGAGCAGACGAAACATCGGGTAGTAGGAATAGACAGAATCCAGACTAAAGCGCGGTTTGTCAAAACCCAGCACCCATTTTTCCGGTTTGGCGGGGTCAGGCAAATAGGGGTGAAATCCCAAAGAGCTATGCTGAGTAGCGGCGTGTGGGTGTGGGCGCGCGGGCGCGGGGATGGGCGTGGCAGTGGCTGGAGGCAGGGAGGACGCAACCGCGCCCTGCGCCGGAATATCCGTAGCATCTGGGCGGGGCATCATGGTTCCGTCAAAAGGCATAGTTTTCCTGTTACACTACCAATGACTGAGTGTAACAGGGATGTATTACGGTTTGATGAACGCTAAAGCGACGCTAGCGACTTCGTCCTGAACCTAAAAAGAATGATTTTCCAGGTTCACAGCAAAGCCAAGGCTCAAGGTCAGGGTTTACAAGAACAACTGAGACTGCGTTATGGGGCGAAAGTACGTCATCTATCGATCCACCTTTTTCAACCACGACCCTCTGGATCGCATCATCTACAAATTTAAACAAAGGTTGTATGTGTTCATTGTTTGCTAGAGAAACACTTAATTCCTGGGCACGTTCTATTAGTGGATGTCTATCTGTATCCAAACCCAACATCTGGAGTTTTTTAACCGAATTTTGTACAATCTCTGGATATTTTTTTATGAGATTATAATCTTCACGTGAAAGTGAAAATGCTTGAAACGCTTTATAGCCTTTCATTCCTCCAGCCATTGAGTTCAATGCTTTTAAATAATAGCGCATAAACTGACTTAAAAAAAGCTCTTCACTCAGCACTTTAGGATCAAAATTTGGCTTATCCGCACCCCACTGAATGGCTGCGGCCCCAAACATTTCCATCATGCCCGCATAGTTGCTGTAGAATCGTGGGAATCCAAGGGTAGGTGGCACAGTGATGATTCTGCCAAGAATGGTCTGAAAAACTGAAGCTAAAAATAATTTTCCCACAACGTTGCTTGCCAGAGTATCGGCTCTTCTGAGATGCTTTTCTTCATCATTTTCAGTATGGAAAAGGGGAATGCCAACATGGCCGACTTCTTCCTGTATTTCAAAGTTACCAATAACCACATGCAAACCGTCAAGAATTTTAATAAAATGGTCTCTATTATTAAAAACCGGCCACCTATGTAAAAATTTGGTGTCATTCAATAATCCACTACCTTCAAACAACGCATATAAAGTTTCAGGAGAATAAACTTCATTTTCTTTTACCTTAGCGTGGCGCTCTCTAGTCTCTCCATTTTCCTGAAAGTAAGGTTCATTAAAAATACCAGGATTTACATCCGGATGCAAACTTGGCGTTATTGAAAAAGCCAACCGCATGAAGGCAGCGCGCTCTTTTTCATTAGGCTTGAGAATGACTGGATTCATCCTAGCCTTCTTTGCATATTCAGCCATCAATCGCCAATCATCACGGGATGTAGGTTTTTCAAACATTACCCTGTGCGCATTTGCCGCATTTAAAATAGATGTTTGCTTAGCATAATGTATTGAAAAATAGCCGCAATGATGAGGAGGCCTATCCTCTCCAAAGTCCGAATGTTGCGACCCCTTATTGCCGGTGGATAACAATCCAAAAAAAACCCAAGGATTCTTTATGCTCCAATTTTTACCAACAGATCCTCTATCAAATTCTTTATCCAACGCCTTGCGCAGATATTCCGGCATTCGATCAGACATCGTCATTCACACAGGTTTGTGCCGTCACGCGAACATAAGCGGCGGGCACGGGGTTAAGGGAGATGGCACCATGCCACCGAGTTTGCCGCACTCAGGCGGCGTTTATTTCTTCGATTACATCCGCTTCTTCTGTCACATCGGGACCGTATCGCATTTCACGCGTTTCTTTGGTGAGGGCGGCGATATCCAGCGTGATACTATCCAGCAGCGCAAAGGCGCGCATCAGCTTGGGATCCAGAATCGCTACCTTGGTCGGCACGCGGCTGGACCATGAGGTCTGCTTGGTGGTGTGGCCTTGCGCATGCAGTGGTTTAGTCATCGCATTCATCCTCAGGTGATTATCCTGCGGTGGCTATAGATGAACTATGTGTCAGTTTAATGAAAGAAAACGAAAAAAATGCATTATCTGGCAAAAAAATTTGGCCCTTGATGCTGCGTTGATGCTGCCTTGATGTGAAAGACCGAAATAAGGTGGGTGATGAGGGGCAAGACTTAGTTCGCCCAGTCACGCTCCAGCGATGGTTCACGCGAGACGCGACCGAAATGCTCACGCCCCATGCGATCCTGCAAGTGGCTGGCGGGCAGCGACGTATCCGCTTCCGTTTCCATGTCCTCAGCCATGTCACGGCTACGTGGCGCAGCGCGACGACTGCGGCGACCTGATTCACGGCGAAGCTCTGGTGTCTCTGCGGCGTTAGCGGCGGACGCATCGTGCTCCGCTTCATCGCCCTCGCGCTCCTGCCGTTTGGCTTTCTTGAACAGATCACCCACTTTGGATTCGCCATTGGCCACCGAGCGCCAATAATCCGAATGCTGCGCGACAATGAATTCAATGCCCTCTTTATACTGCCCATGCGAGCTGACATGGTGCAGAACGGAGGCGTGCGGCTCGTCGCGTGTTTCGTCAGCGACACGGCGCAGCAGAGAGATTTCACGTGACTCAAAGCCGACTTTACGCAGCTCTTTGTCACTCATGGTGCCCAGATCCTGCGTCGCTTGCCACAGCATTTCGGGATAGAAACGCGCTAAGCGATGCTCGGCTTCCGCGTAGTCCGCTTTGCTGACGCCGATTTTCTCCATCACATCCTGCGGGTGGGTAAGCACATACAGATCACGCGATTTGTCTTTCAGGCTTTCCAGCAAACCTTTCATATCCTCGGTGGTGGAGAGCGAATCCTCAAAATACTGATTCACATCCACGCTGAAATGCGCGGGCATAAGCGCACGATGCTTATCAATCGCCTTATCGACGGCGCTTTGACCCGCCACCTGCCCGTCTGGCATGATGATTTCGCGATTACCAACCAAGCCCATCAACGCCCAGGCGGAGAGCTTGCCGCTGCGAATCATCTCACCGATTTTCGTGCAAGCATAGTCTAGTTTTTCGGCATTTTTGCGGCCAATCTCCGGCTCGCCCTTGTTGCGCTGGTGCAGGAGGAACACCTCCTTCACGTATTTCTGCATGGGCACTTCATTGCTCTGACGCGGCAACTGAATGGTGTTTTCACCCGGGCTGGCTTTGACAAACTTGTCCAGATGTATGATCCAGTCGAGCGCGATGGGCTTTTCCGTCATGTCGGTGGCGGAGGCAATGCGCTTCTTTAAAAAATTCTCTAAACCTGAACCCAGTAAAGGGGTGCCGTTACCAACAAACTGCTCCAACATATCTGGAGTTGCTGGCTGGCCATTATCAAGACGTTTTTTGTCCTGCTTGGCTGAGTAGATACCTGCCGCCATCTTGAGTAAGCCTTGCGGTATTGCCAGCATATTTTGCAATAGGTTGGAACTTAAGCCCGCCCGTGCACGCTGTTTGGCCACCTGCACCACCTCGTTGGCGGCAATGTCACCGGAGAGCAACCCAACAATGGAGGTGGATTTCTGCTGCGCGGTAAGCACTGGCTCCAGATCCTTCGCCAGCTTCTTCAAATCAGCGCCATACTGGCCTAATGATTTACCTGCGGTGATAATGGGCCGGTAAAAGGCTGGAATACCTCGAATGGCACTGGTGATCATCAAGGCCGCCGGGCCTCTGCCAATACCAAGCTTGGTACCTAGTTTGCTGGCAAGGGAATTACCACTGGCAAAAGTCTTGCCGATTGCTTGACTCTGATTCCACGTCTCGAGTCGGCGGATACCTTCTTTACCGAGTAATTCCTCACCTAGATTAACAAACTGCGCCAGATTGCTGTCGCCGACATCAACTAAGCCGCCAAGTATCTTTGTTGATTGATCGTGGGAATGGTTGCGAGACTGCTGGCCATTGCCACCCTCGTAGCCGCGTGTGTAGCTATCCCGACGATATCCCCCGCGACGGTTGTCCTCATAATCCTGATCGAAATCACCAAAAGGCATGAATTTGGCCCTGTTTAAGCATAAAAAATGTTATCTCATGCTCCACACTAGCACCTGTATGTTACAATTTGATGACTCAGACGTGAGAAAAAACCCGTAGATTAAACCGTAAATAATCTGTGTTATTATAAGTGCTGCTGTGAAAAAATCCCCGTGCTGCGCCAGTCATGGACGCTTTCACACAATCTTCACATACAATCTCAGTAAAAGCGCGTATTCTGAGCAGTAAGTTGGAGAGTATACACATGACCACTACACCACTCGAGCAAAGATACATTCGTGCTTCAAGTCATTCGGGAATTCGTCAAGCCGCAACGGATCGCGCCACGCGAGCCGCCACCGGCGTTGTTGATACCGCCATTTCTATGGTTCCGCTTGGTTCTGCGCTTGCGAGTGCAACAGGCGTGGATCGGGAAGCGCGTGCGGCTGTCTCAGGGGCCGTCAGTGCTGCGGCGGAATCGCAAGGCACAGGATTTTGGGATCAGCTGGGGAGCATCTGGTCCAGCATTGTGTCAGGGATCGTTCGTTTCTTAAGTGAAACATTAGGCATCGCCTCCACCAACACGGCCACCGGCAGCAGCCTTCTCGCAGCAAAACCGAGCGCTACGGGTGCTCCGGCGCTCACGCCAGCGGCATCACAAACCGTCGAGCGTGCCGCAGCTGCAGCGCGCCTGAGTGACAATACGCCTCCACCCGCCGTTATCTCAGAGGCAGTCGCACGAGGCATTGCCGATGCCACGCTCAGTACCGCCTCCGTCAGCGGCGACGCAGCGCGCTCTGCGTGGAACTTAGCCAGAACCACCTTCGGTTACCAACCCAGCGGCGAAACACCCGACGCCTTTGGCTTGCGCGTGGCTGGCAGCACCCATGCGAGCATTGTGCGCGCCTATCTGGTGCCGCATGAGGGGCGCGACATGACGCCAGCGCAGCGTGAAGCACTCGGGGCGGAAGCCATGCAATATGCGGAGCGCGTGAGCGGTGTTCGTGTGGCAAGTGAACGCGAGGGCATATTCACTTACCAACCCGTGTCAGGCCCTGCCAGTGGACTCTATGCTTATTTTGGTGCACAAGCCACCCGCTTGGCCAGCAATGCACCTCTGGAAGCAGGCGCTAGCATCACCGTAGCTGCCGCCGCGCCGCGACGTGGCTCAGCGACCACTACGGCGAGCGCTTCCGATGAACAAGCCCGTCTGGCTGCGGCGGCTGCGCGTTTAGCCGAGAAAGAAGAGCGTGTGAGGGGCACTGCTGATGAACCAGCGCCGCCGACTGGACTCCCACCCGCCGCATCGACAAAACAACAGGGCACTGCGCGATAGGGCTTTGCGACCTGCTAATGCCGCATAACGGGTGACAAATCAGCCGTGATATGACCTAATTGGGCAGTGATTGCTCGATTATCCTCCTCTGCTCAGGTTGCCTATGCTGCGCTCCACCGTTGACACGGCATCTCTGCATCGCATGCGCTACATGCTCTCGCGTGATGGTGTGACGCATCACCTGATGACACGCGATTATTTTTTCAACGTCTTTGGCTATCCGTTGGAGGGGGAAGTGGGTGTGCGCTATAGCACACATCCCTTCAATGAGTGGCTATGCCTGCGCTCACCGCTGCGACGCGTGGCTGGTTTCCTGCGTAATCAACTGGCACGCCCACGCGCCGAGATCAGACATCTGCTAGGAGTTCTCAGTCATGAGGTGCTTTCACCAGAAGGGCATGCGCCGTTCATTGCGGCACTAAAAAAACGCCTGCCCGCGGGTGGCCCGCCCATGCAGCATCTGGAGGATGCCATCGTGCTGTCCGTGCGGCGCGCAAGCTATCGTGCCGCATTGAGTGAGGGCGCAACGGCCGCATTATGCCTCGGTGAGGCCATCTATGATGCCGTTTTTTGCACCTGCTATGCCTATTATTTTCATGAAATCACGCATGAACAAGCCTCCGCCATGGCTTATGCACAGGCCTACGCGGAAACCATCAGTGGCGTCGCGTTGGGGCGCAAATCGGATGGGCAGGAAACCTACCGCCCCATTCTAGGTGGCGGTGGCTATTATGAATATCTGGAAATCCGCCAATCACACGCAAGTTCACACGCAATCTCACACGCACAATCGCAATCACAGCCGCCCGCGAGCGACACGCACTATAGGAGCATCCATTTTGCCCCTTTGCGATTATTGGGCGGCTCGGCTGAGGCTGATGAGACAACCAACAATCAACGAGTGACGGAACATCATTAATCGCAACGGTTAATTTTCCGCTCAATTACGCCGTTTGTTTACTTGATTGTCATCGATCTGTCATCATTCGCTCATGCGTCTGTCACAAACATCGGCTAGACTACAAAGTAGATTGGAGTCGATATGTTTCTGGCAATTTTAGGATTATTATTCGGCGGCGGTATCTGGGGCTTTGGTACCGAGCAGGGACGCAGCTTCTTTGGTGGGCTGTTTGAAAATATCGGCAACTGGTTGGGGCAGACCTTCCCCGGGTTGCGCGGCCTGATGGGATTTATCAGCCCATCCAATGACCCCGAAGGCGCACAGCGAGAAGACTTCGTCCGCAACGGAAGCATGGGTTTAATACGGCAGGGATTGCAGCGTTTCGCTGGCGTGCCAGAGGAAATTGTGCAGGCCATTGCGCCAGATCGTGAGACGTTTAATCAGTTCCTGGAAGCGTTAGGCCCTGACGCCGTGCGCTCCATCAGCCGCAATCAGAACATTGACACTATTGAGGCGGCGATTACCCCCGCATCAATCAGCCGTGTGCTGGGTAATCCGCAATTGGCCCCGCGTGTTCTTGATGCCGCAGCACGCCTCGCCTCGCGCAGCGGTGGCACCACATCGGAAGAAGCGCGTCGCTTGCAGGCACGTATCACGCAATCCGCGACGCAACTGCTCACTGATCCGGCGCAGCAAAACAATTTGCGCGAGATGCTCAACCGTAACCCCGCCCTGTTCGGCCAGATTATTCCGCTGGTGGTCGCTTCACGTCAGGCGGGCGGCACAACGGTGGCGGCGAGCTCTGACATTGACCTGCCACGCTTACTGACGAATCCGGTGATTTTGGAGCAACTGCGCTCACCCACGCAACAAGCGGCGCTGCTGCAACAACTCACCACCCATGGTGCGACGCTTGGGATTCCGGCGGAAGCCATCAGCTTTTTACGCACGCCGGCACAGGGCGGCCAAGGTACCAATCTGAGTGTGGTTTTAACTGCGCTTTCCAATCCCGCCCTGCGTGACGCGAGCGGAGAGTTGCGTCCTGAGGCGCGTGCGCTGTTCACCAGCCTGACGACAGGCAGGCCTACCGCCGCGACTTTAACACCGCAGCTCATGGAGCTGGTGCGTATGAATGGCAGTGAGAGTGTGATTGCAAGCCTGCGCCAGTTGAGCCTGCCTGCCTCCATGCAAGGCGCGGCCCCTGCCCTTGCCATGCTGACCCCGCAGAATGTGAGCGCTGTGCGCGAGGCGCTGAATGGCATGGATGACCATGGACGCCAACGCCTGGGACAGATGATCACTTCGCTCGCCAGCGGTGGACAGCCTGACATCACCGCCATTACCACTCTGGCCGCTGATAACAAAGCCGTCGCCCTGCGCCTGCTGGCACAGCTCGATCTATCCACACTACCCCCCGAAATGCGCACACGCGTTGCAAGCGCCCAACAGCTCAGCGCCGCATGGGACGCGCAACCCTCGCGCGCAACTGGACGCAGCAATCTCGATGTGATGCTGGCGGTGGCGCGTGAGCCTTACGTCTCGAGCGAGGCAGGACGAGGCCTCATTACACAATTAACAACCGGCGATACGGCGGCGCGCACCACGGCGCTGCTCACGGCCTTGCAGGATCCAACCGCCGCCCCCGTGCTGCGCCAGTTGGGGCAACTCGACGGCGCCGCGGCCTTTGGTGCGTCAGGTGGTTATGTGGGGTTACTAACCGATAACAACATTACGCGCATCCGTGAGACATTGGCGGGGCTGAATGAGGCCGATCGCACGCGCCTGACGGGGTTGCTTGGTGGCCTGGTTGCTGAGGAGCCATCGCTTGATGTTGCCGCAACACTTACATTACTTCGCAACCCCAGTATCCGTGGATTACTCACGCAACTGGAAACGGATCGCTTGCCACCAGAAATGAGCGCACAAATACAGGAGGTGCGCGGTTACTTAAGTTCACCACTCCTGCGCTTTCTTTTACGGAGCGAGACAACCGCACCCGCTCGCACGTCAAGTTTACAGCACGGCATCACTGGTGGGGATACGGTGGAGAGCGGCGCGCGTGTGACCGCCAGCGCGACGCCAACCATCACCGATAGTAACCCACACCGTGCCCCCGTGGCCAGCCCATCCCTTGCATGATCAATACTCACACACGCACTTAACCGGACAACATCATGGCAACAACAAATTACGAACTGACCCCACAAGACCGCGAGATTTACCGCGATAATCCGGCCTTTCTGGCGCGGCTGGAAGCGCTGCCGCCGCTCGAGCGTGCCGCCGCGCATGCGATTGCCTCGTCGGGTCGTGGCTTTGGTTCTTCGGTGAGCGCTGTTTTAGGCGGTCGCCAACGCACTACCCGAGAATTGGCGGCGGTACAAGGTGACTCGACTTACCAAAGCATCCTGCAAGGATTGCCAGGCGGCGCGGCGGTGCGCTCGCACCCGACCCTGCAAAACATCGCCGCCGCCGCCAGCGAGAGCATCAATAGCCGCTCCGGCATTCGTGGCGCGGTTGGCTTCATCGGCCATGCTTTCTCACGCTTGACAGAGACCGGCAGTTTCGGCGAGTTTTTCAGCAGCCTTTATGATATGGCGCGCTTTGCCATCACCGGCAATGGCCCGCTTACCTCAGCGTGGGCGCGTGAATATGCACAGCAGAACATTACGGCCGTGGCGGCGGAAACCGCGGTGCGCCTGAGTGATCCGGCGATTGGCATTAGTCGGGAGCATCATGCGGCGATTGTGTCGCGAATTATGCGAATCGGGCAGGAACAAACGGGTGCCGATGTGGCCAACACTCCGTTTGCCCAAGCGTTGGCGGATGCACGCGTCTTTCAGGCGCCACGGGGGCCAGTCATCGCTCAGCCCGGACAGACTGTTCCCTCTACGGCGCCCAGCGTATCGCATCCTGATGTGACGCGGCAAATGGCGCTGCTGGCCTCGGTTCAGGGCTTGAGCATCCATCTGCCTGAGCGTAGCAACACCGATGGCACGCCACGCCCACATCCGTTTACCAACGTCGCCGATCAACGTGCACGCCGTGAGCTGAGTGGTGCGGAAGTGCTGGCACTGTTGCAAAATCCGCCGAATGCAGTGCGCACCCGCTGGGATGCACAGTTGCGCGAGGAGTTTAACCAAGCGCGTCTGCGTGGCACGGCATCCGCCACTTTCGAGCAATATTCAGAGCGTGAACTAGCCCATTTGACGCGTGCGAACAGCCCGCAGTTGCGGCAATTCACCGCCACACTGGCGACGCAGAGCAACGGCACAAGCCCTGCCGCGTACCTGCGAGAGCATTTGGAGCGTGACATCGCCAGCGGCGCAATCGCCGCCGCGACGGCCCAGCGTCTGCAAACGTTGCAACCCGCCGTGGCACGCCATGCGACGCCGGAAGAGCTGATCGCCGATGTACGGGCACGCGGGCCGATTTTTCAGCGTGAGCTGGCGCTGGAGCGCGGGCGCACTGGCTCTACGGATGCTACCGTCGCCGCTGTTACGCAGCGACTGACACAAGCGGCTGAGTCTCTTGTCATCACCCCGGGAAGCAACCTGCGCAGCACTGGTATTTTGCGCCCATCGCCTGAGGATATGGCGCGTCATTATCAAGCGGTAGCGAGCAACACCCCCACACCAGAGGCGGTGCAAGCGGTGACGCATCTGGCGGATGCGACCGTGCGTGCGCAGCGCACCCAGTTTGTGCTCTCGGAAGTGCAAGCCTTGCGCCCGATGATTGAAGCGAATCCCGCACGTTTTGGCTTGCGCCCTGAGGATGTACCGACCGTTTTTGCGCTTACCACGCAAGGGCCGGACACACCGACGCGAGTGGCCCGTGTGACGCTCAGCGCAGAGGAACTGGCGGCAGCCGGCATCCGTCCTGCGGATCTGCGCGTGCCACAAAGCGTGGCGCTGGCGCGAGAGTACCTCACCCTTGAAGAAGCCCGTGTGCTGGCCGCCATGCCACCGGCATTGCTCAACCGGCTACTGTCACAGGATCGTGGGGGAGAGAAAGGTTTAGATGCGGTGCGTGCCGCCATTGTAAGCGCCGAGCGTGCTGCTGCCACTAGCCGTACGGGCGCTGCAACGCAACTCACCGGCATCCGCATCGTTGAGCCAGCGACATTAAGCCAAGCCCTGCGCGAGGTGAGCCAGCAGGTGATTGGCACATCACCGACCGCGCCGTCGCTGTTGGATCGTGTGGTGCCAGCACCGCTACGTGAGTGGTTGGGCGTCGATGCATCACCGGTGATTTCACCCACACCCCTTGATCGTGCGCTGGCGGAAGTTGTTCGCCCGCAAGGTGTTGCCTCAGCTGAAGGTGTGTTTACCTCACCCTCCGCCTCACCCACCGTGGTCGGCAGCAAAAGTGACGAGCAGCCATCGCACGCCATCGGTTAATCCCGCCGTGACTTATTGCTGGGGGCTTGATTTAAACCTCCCGCAGCGCTAATCACGTCTTGTTATTTAATCTTGCCTGCCGCATTGTACTTACATGAATTTAAAACTCCATATCATTGCTACCACCATTTTTGTGCTGCTGGGCATCGTAATCCTGATTGCGACAGGCCGAATCCACTTTGGTGAGCAACCCGCCGAAAATGCGGGTGAGGTGGCGCGCAACATTCCCAAAGGCTATCTGCAAATTGATTCAGCGAGCTGGGGCATGAACTGCATGCAGTTTGCATCGCGTATTCCTCCGTTTAAACCCACCAAAGAGGATGAAGTAGCGCCGCTACCGCTACGTCGTGACAATGTGCTGCGTGTGGTGTCGCGCCTGTGCAATGGCAATGAGTCGTGCGAGATTGCGATCAACGAGGAAACACTAGGCCGTGACCCCATCATGAACTGCACGAAAGAACTGCGCGTTGAGTATCGCTGTGAGGAAATGGAGCGCGTGCGCCGCCAGACATTTTTTGCGACCTCCAAACCCGCCACACTGGATTG
>JAIEPI010000107.1 GCA_019749855.1 Rickettsiales bacterium
CCTATGCGTCCCTCACGCCGCGCCGCCTGAACGTCACAGGCCGCCAGCGCTTTGATCAGCCATTCCTCTAAGCTCCCCACATAATGGCGAAGGTCAGGTGTACCTGCATACCGCGCTTTAAGATCGAGCATCACGTAGGCCACGCGCTGCCCGGGGCCATGATAGGTATATTGGCCGCCACGACCTGTGACATGCACCGGAAATCGCGGTTTTAGTAAATCAGCGGGGCGCGCACTGGTGCCAGCGGTGTAAAGCGGCGGATGCTCCAGCATCCACACCAGCTCTGGGGCCGCCCCTGCGCGAATGGCGGCCACGCGTGCTTCCATGGCGCTCACCGCCTCAGGATAAGCCACAAGTCCGTCTGCTATGCTCCACTCTACCATGCTTGTTTTTAGCGTCCGCGCGTAATTCTGTCGAGCCACGATAAGGCCGCTTGCATCATGCCCACGCCTTTGCTACATATCCGCCCCTACCTTGTGTGCGGTCGTGGCGGAACTGGTAGACGCGCAGCGTTGAGGTCGCTGTGGGGCAACCCGTGGAAGTTCGAGTCTTCTCGACCGCACCATTTTCTTTTGAATCATATAGAGAAAATAATAGATCTACTCCAAAAGTTTAGCTGCTTGGCAGCAGTTGCCCCCATCCTTCCTTTCTTCTTTCATTCGGTCGTCACAAAAGATTAACGTTTCTTAATACCATTTCTGTGTTACGCCATCGCGAAAATTGGTGAAATGTGTGAAAAATGGTCAATCGTCAACCAGATAACGATCAATATCCTCGCTCGCGTTCGGATATTCTCAAGTTGCCGTTGACACAACTGCGGCAACGCACCGCGACTTTATTTAATCTGGGGCGATTCCCTCGCGAGGAGTTTGATAAGCTATTTAGCGAATTACCCACCTTAGCCAAGCAGTTGGGGCGTAACGACGAGGATGAATTACAAGATACTATCACAGCCCTCAAGAATGCCGTGGATACAGGGTGGCCCCCTGAGAGGGTCAATTTACGAACCGAAGGACTTCAACTTGCATGGGCAATCACCATGTTTTATCTGCAAGCAAATCCTGAAATATGCTCACAGTGGCCACAAGAAGAACTACGCAAGCCCGCGTTTAAGGAGACCAAACTTTGGAATAGGTTGCGTACCGATGTGGCGGCAAGATATGAACTAGCAAATGCCGGTCGCACCATCACACGTTTGCCTATTAGCAAAGAAACGACGATAGCGTGGGACGTACCCGGTAGCTGGTATTATTATAGCCCCTCGCAAAAGCACATCAATATCGACTTGGCCTTTTCCTGTCTGGCTGGAGTGGAGCATGCGCGTGATTCCATATTCCATGAAATTGGCCATGCGCTTTTGTCATTAGACTACACTCCGCAGATGAAGGAAATTCAACAGCGAATACATTTTATTCGCAATATTCCAAAAAAAGAAAAACGAAAGCTAACGCAAATCGAGTATCGCGAGATTTTTCACTTAAGTGTGGAGTGGAAGTTACGACACATGATTTGGAACTGTCTGGAAGACACGTCCATGAACCGATTCGTGCGCAACCAGTCGGAGAAATGGGATGCCTTGCAGAATTACGGCGTGTCGCTGAACCACACCGAAACCTGCTATAGCTCCGATGCCGAACTGATACACCGCTACAAGCAATTCATTCCTGAACAAAAGGCTACGCCAGCCGGCGGGACGACGACCTCGTCGCTTGGAGAGCAGCCAAAGGGCATGAGCGATGAGGCCTATAAGAAACTGCGCAATGTGGGTAGTCTGGGGCTTTATCAATTCTTCATCCGAAATGGCTTAATTGCAGATACGATGGAAGGCTATCAATCCGTTGACTTGCATCCTGAATGGGTAGGCAACGAGGGCATGGATACGATTCGGCGGTTGGTAAGTGACGAGTTTGAGATGCTTCAGCCAAACGATTTAATCGCGCGTTATGGCGCAAAAGCACGCCAAGAATTTACGCGCCGTTTAGCCGTTCGCAGAGGCGCGGTCATTGATGAATTCTGGAATTGCTTATGTGCCGAGCACGCTAAGATTGTGCTTAACGAATTCGACAAGAACTTTGAGCCATCAAAAATGGTAATGCAGCCAGGTCAATCTGGCGGTGTAGAAGTCGAAGGAATGGGTACGCCAATGGCACTACCTCACCTTATTCCGGAGAGTCCTGAGGCTGAGCATGAAGAGGCAAAAAAGCCTAAAAATGGTTCCATGACGTTGCAAGACGCACTTGATAGCATGGAAGCTGCATCACCATCTGTGTTTGATCCAAGAAACGTTATTGAGCATAAATCCACGACCATGCGCAATGCGGCGCAAGGGAACATAGCAATTCACCATGAACGCGTCGCACGGATGCAGCCGGTGATTCAAGCCGGAAGACCCTTGCTGGAGGAGTTGCTAAAACGCCGCTATGAAACGGCACCGACTTTATCTCCGGATCACCAACTGATTGGTGATTTACGCAATCTCGATATACGCAAGGCAGAACGGCTGGAAGAATTACGTGCCACCAGCGCCGCGACAGCTCCCGATTACGACCGATTCAATCGTGAAGATGGTGAAATTCAAACCATGGCGCGACCACGATTGGTACTCATGATTGATGATTCCGGCAGTATGGACTTTCCGCTTGGGGATGGCAAGAAGTTGGCCACCGCGGTGGATGGCAAGAAGTTGGCCACCGCGGCTGATGCGGCGACCGCATTCATCGAAATGACAAAAGGATTACCCATTGATGTGTATGTTTATGCCTGTGGCAATGCGAATCCAATACCCATCGCTAAGCCAGGTGACACGGAAGAGGACATTGCCGCCAATATGGCATCATTGATGAAGGCACAAGGCACAGAAGCCCTGCGCCCGCCCTTGCGGCAATTTATTCAGGATGTGCTTGATGAGACGTCCCCCTATCTTTTCAGGGGCAATACGATGGTCGCGATTATTTCTGATGGACATATCCATGATATGGATCACGCGACCGGCTTGTTACAAAGTTTACGTACCCATACCGGCCATGTGTCGGTGGATTGCCTAATTATCGAGAACAACACTGACACACGTATGCATAAAGCAGCAAAAAAACTGACGGCAAATCACCCGTCAAATCCAATTCTCATACGCAATGCGACCACTGCTCAGCAAGTCCATGATGGAATCATCGCCCTGTTGACACATCGGCTGGAGCAGACCGTAGGCCAGCCAGCGTTCACGGCTGATCAAGAGCGGGTATGGTTAGAGAATGCTATAGCTATGGAAAATCAACAAGTAACACAAGCGGCCAAAGCAACGGCCAAACGAGCGTGAGGAAAGATGTTTACTAGCAAAAAAATTGAACAAAAACTGACTGCGATACCGCTCGGTTATGTTGACCATGCGCTGGGTATCTATAACCCGTGGCCAGACCTGATTGTGGACGGCAGCAAAGACCCAGACGGTGAATTGCCACTCGGTGTCATTCAGGCAGACGCGGCGATTGCCAATAATCGCAATGCAGCAACGGCAGAGCGTTTAAAACATTTACCGCTACATGTTTTATCCCGCCGAAGTGCAGATGAGGTGGAGGGAATTGCTTATCGCGGCATGCCCGTACTCAGTATGTTGCCTTACTTTAAGGAGAGTCTGCACAACCGCCATCGCTATGATCCAGCCACCGGTGAGCCGAATCCTGACCACAGGATGGTGGAGTTTTATGAAGGCGCCGCCGGCGCCGGCAAAACAGAAATGGCCAAAACCATTGCCCGCATGCGTGATCCGCGTGGTCCTATCGTCTTCGATTGCGGCGGCAAGAATCTAGACGATATTCTATTTCAGACCGTCCTGGATCAGGATAAAAGCCGCAGCCTGATGCACGCAATGGATGAGGCCATTGAGGCGCACAATAATGGTGAGCGGCCGTTTAATGCTAGTAACATCGCCGTGTTGCGTGAGGCAATGGGCGACGCCATGATTGAGGTTGAAGGTCAGTTATTGATTGACTGGGATTGGTTCGGAAAAAATAAGCCTGCCGAAGAATCAGGTAGCGAGAGGCCCAAGAAGCCTGACCCCCAACGTAGTATCAATGTCGAGCTCTTTGAAAAACAAAAAACGGCGCTTCAGCGATTTATGGAAATTGAGAATATAAAGCTCGATCATCGTGCAGGATTTGGCCTGAAGCGAGTTTATGGGCCATTGATTGAGGCTGTTATTCAGGATCGTGAATTGGTGCTTGATGAATACACGAAAGGGATTCCTGGCACCGGCATGCAATTACAGATCATCTGGGAATTGCTCAATGGCGATCCCAATAAACGTACCCATAAAGTGTATGGTGGACAAGGGCTGGAATTTGAATTTGATCGCAGCAACATTGGTGAGATGTTCCATGTAACCTTGACTGGTAACGATAAGTCCGATGGTCAAGGGACATTTAAGCTCGATACCTCCACCCGTGATCGCCTGGCGCCAGCCAAAATCTTTCCGTTTACTAAGCGGGATTATGCGCACCGTATCGCCCAAACGTTATGTGGTCTGCCGCTTACCACCCTGAAAGCGATGGAGCCTTTAGCAGAACAACATCCGGAAGCATTCCATGAAGAATTGATGCGCCGGCGCAATCAGGGTTTGCCGGCCGATCAACAGATTTCAGCTACTTCCCCGCAAGGGCGCATGATTCATAACTGGCAGGATACGATCACTGCCTGTAATCAACTGGCCCTTTTGTTTCATGCCATTGATGAAATTAAATCGACGCAATCAGCTTTCTATAAATCTGGCACGCAATCTGCGATCCGTTCGGAAATTCAAAATGGCAGAAGCATCGATTTCAGCGTCCGTCGGTTCAGCCAGCTATTGACGGCCAGCTACAAACCTTCCTCCACATCCCTGCCCGCCAGTCAATCAATAGGGTTTCTTGGAAAAAAAGTAGAAAAATCTGGCACGTCACAAACCGGTCGTCCTGTGTTTTCCCAAGCCAATCGCCCTGTGTTCAACTTTAGTGGCGTTGACCATCTTCCCTGGTTTGGCGAGCGTCTGCAAGAAGTTCTGAAGAATGAAATTTACCGCATGACTGAAGACAAGCCTGAAACAAGAAAATACCTTGAAGAAGTGGCTAAAAAGGCAGGCATTCTTGAAAACATCCTCACGCAAGGGCAGGCCGCCAATGGCGGGATACCCATCAAAGACTTGCTGAAGTTAGGCGCGCCGGATGTCGAGTTGGACGATGTGGCGCGCACCCAGAGCATTCTATGTGATTACCTGCGTGCACGCGACCCGCATGTTGAAGGTAGCAATGAGGATTTATTACCACGACGCGCAGTAGAAGCCGCCATGCAAACACAAAAAGCACATCGCGCAACCGTCGCTGCGGCAGCTTCGTCGGGTGAGCATATGCTCATCGTGCCAAACGAGCCGGATAAAATGATTTCTAGTGCCGGGCCTTTAGGCGTCGTTATCGCAGCAGAGCCAGCCGACTTGTATAGTTCCATCCCTAACTCACGTGGGCCTAAAGCACACTTGCCGATCCTCGGCATCATTGCCAGCTTGGCCCTACCCGATGGGATAGGCAAAGAAAATCTTGGCCATTTATTCTCAAAAACATTTACCGACTCGGAGAAAAACAAGCCTCCCAAAAGTCTTGTTCCGAGTAATGCCGCTGACAAAGCGCCCTACGATTTTCTTGAATCGAGCCATCCGTCCGGCATCGCGTTTACCACGTTGCGTGGCCGCAGAGCCGATGATGAAGTGGATACCTTGCACCTGATCAAAAATGATAAGGGCCAAGCACTGCTGGTAGGGGATCGCATTGAACCCAAATGGAGTGAGCGCCTGCGTGAACAGGGTGTATTCTACATTGACCGTAGCCATGAAAAAGCAGGCATGGAACTTAGCGAAGCATTCAATATCGTGCTCGGTAGTCATGTGACAGATGAGACGATCATCAATGATCTTGTCTGGGCTTTCCAGATTCGTAATGGCGTCAACCCAAACGCCATCGCTGAGAATGCAACCTATTCGAAAAATGATCTTGAGCGGCTGCTACTTGAGCCCGATTTGTCTCTGCCAGATAAGGCGGTGCGCGTCACCCTCTTCGCATCGCTCACCGCCTGGCGCGACGCCATTGCCGCCTCGAGACAAGCAGCACAGACAGAACAGGGGAAATAACATGCCACCATTACTCACCCCACAGGAACATGCATTGCTGGTTGCCAGTATCCATCTGCTGGCGGAAGAACAGCCCTTACTAATTCGTCCTGAGCAACGCGTGCTTGGCATTCAACGTATCCATGCGCAGGTGTTGGCAGAGGAAATGCATGTGCCCATCCTGCGTGATAAGGCGGCTGTAGAAGCGGCGTTGCGCGATGCATTGCAACGAACCCTGATTATTGATGTGGCGACACTGCCCATCTCACGCCTTGAACAGATGCTCGATCAAACCGGACATGGCCTCACCATGTACATGGTGCAGGAGAGCATACGATGAATCAGTACAGAACAAATTGGAGTAAGGGTCGCAAAAAAACTCTCTGCGGAACTAATTACGCATTAATATCGGCCAGTGACAGCCCTAAAGAACTTCGGCAATTGAATGAGAAATTGCGAGACCAAAGCCGTGATTTAATTCATTTTAATGACCTTTTGGAGCGTGATTACGGTCAACCTACGTTACGGATCGCACTGATTCGCAATCCAAAGGTTTTGCGCAATCTGCATCATTTTCTGGATTTGTGTGAAGAGGCGGGTCAGCCAATAACACCCACTGACTTGCTTTATGAAATCGACGGCAAGAAGATCATCGACTGGGTATGTAGTGATCCAAACAATCTAGAATATCGCCTATTGCAGATTTTCAAAAAGGGGCGCTGGGTAAATCACCAGCACGAAGTTTACTCCTTTATCCAAGCCATTCCTCTGGATATCCGCCAAAAATACGATTTTGACGCTACCCTCAAGGGGCTGGAGTTTATTAACCCACTACCAGTCACTATTAACGCATCCCTGACGCCGGATGCATGCATCGCCGGTATTCTTGAATTACAGACTGATCCAAGCCTCACGTGGCGTATGTTGCCGATGTATCTGCATCAGCTCACACACAATGGCAGCGCTCTGACAGCGCAGCAATGGCAAACCCCGATGGATAAGGGCGAAACATTGCAGCATCTCACGGTACGTTTGGGCTTTCTCAGCAACATGCTCGCCATGATGGATCAGGCAGGGCAACCCATCACGGCTGAGCTACTGCGTGACGATTCAGGTGATCGTGTCACGCTGATAGAGCAAGCGATGATTCATGACGCTAAAAAGACTTTACAGCAACTCTTTCAGCCCGATCATTGGACAGGCCGTGTCGCGGAACTAGAGGCTGTGCTACGGGAGGTGCCTGCCCGCTTTGCTGCCGAGAAAGCAGATTTCCTTCGTGACTCTGCGGTGCTGCGAAAAGCTGCATTGGCAACACTTCGTTGCAAGCGCTCCCCCGCCACCGCGGCAACACGTCCAGCAACGAATGCTGGCGACGATGCGGATGAGATAAGGCGCACCCACACACGAATGCTGATAGATGAACCTCTGGCGGAGCATGGGCGATGATCATCCCCCCCAACTCACCTACACGGCAATACATATTGGATGGAATTGGCATTAAGGACTTCGATCCCGGTAACTATAATGGAAGCTTGCGAGCAATGAGCCGCAGCATCAATAGTCCCAAAGCTTGGGAAGCATTGAATCAACGGTTAGAAGCTGCAGGCGAGACGCTCGTTGCCAAAGCCGATTGGTTCCGTGTGCCCTCGACTGGCACAATGCCTATTATTTTTCGCGACCAAGTGCCTAATCAATTGCCATTCCTAATGGAATACCTGTTGAAGCGCGGCGATCCGCTGTTATTTGAAGATTTTATTCGACCCTATAATATTGTGCCTACAACACTTCTAGAAAAGATACTGGAGCGGGATATAAAAGCGGCTAAAAAACTGGTGAATCGTATTCTTGAGCCAAAATTATGGATTGGTTACGGACAAGAGGCACGGTGGATTTACGAAGAAATCGGTCGCGAAGTAGATCCTAATGGCCGACGCTATTCTAACCCTGCGTTTCGAAGCGGAGTCGGGATTGCGCCAGATATTGATTTTGTACCTATCGAACATGCTATCTTTGCAAAAACCCTTTTGAAAGAAACTTTAGACGGAACTTTTGGTCATGACCGTGCCGCGATGTGGCGAAAGCTTGCTGAATTTGTGAGATTACAAGCTGGCGCGGCCGCTCTGATTCAGCTTGCTGCTAATGGACAATGGCTAACACCAGATGAGCTTCGCCATCCGGTGGACGGAAGGGATGGCGAAACATGGTTTTATCTCCTTTGTCGTCACGGATTATTTCCAGAATTGGCACCTCATTTTACACGTAGCGGCCATTCACTCAGTGCTGACTTGGTGATGAATCGCTCGGGTGGCAACAAAACAGTGCTGGAGATGCTTGGAGATTTCCGTCAATTACCAGTAGTTTTTGTCAATGTGCTGTGGCAAGGGCGTGCGAACGATGTGCGGCAAGTTATAGAGGCGGTCAGTGCGCGTCATCATACCCAGCGTGATGCCATTCCAGGCATCCAGTCCTTGCCGCGTTTGGCATCTTTAGCGGTGCTGCGGCCTTCGTCTCCAGCTCCCGCAATTAAGCCACCCACCAACAACTCGTGTTGGGCTGATGAGGAGATTGCCCGTAGTCAGGCTCGCGCAAAGGGCGCCCATGAGGGAGGCCGCGATGTCTGATGACAAGCCGAGGACATTGTTTCGCCCCTTTAGTGAGATGTCGACAGAACGTCGTAAAATTTTGTGGCACAAAAATAATTTACTATGGCATCCGCGTGGTCTCATCAGTGCTTTCGAATCCCCCAATAGCTTGCGGCGCACCAACCGACATTTGAAAAGCGTTGGCCAAGAGCACATTCAGTTGCAGGACTTTTTCTATCATGACGACAATGCCACATCACCCCTCGAACTGAATGATCTGCTAAGACAGTGGGGACGCGTGGCAGGCTACTTGAGTCAACGTGGAGAACCACTGACTGCCAATATGTATGGCACGATTTGTCAAAGCATTAGGGAAACGGGCCTCGCAGAAACAGCATTATATCGCATGTTTAGTGCATGCAAAGATAAGACTGCACTTCTGATGAGTATCATCCGTTATGAGGGATATGAAAAAGATCGTGAGCTTATTCATAGAATACTGGAGACGTTACCTCCTGATTTAGTCAGTCCTTTACCTTATGAAGAGGCTTTTTCAGTCGCGGCGATCAGTATTGGCCCCGACGCCCGCAAAACTGATTTCTTGAGCGATGGCCCTCTTGATGAATTACCCGGATGGTCGATGCATGCTTTGTTATCAAAGCGTGTGCTTGAACAGTTGCGTACCAATGGTGACTGTTTCACTGAAGCTGAGTTGTTGCGAGCAACGACGAATGGGCATAGCCTGTGGTATCGATTCGCACAGTTTGGAGTCTTACCATCGGTGATCCCACATCTCGAAGCAACGGGCATAGGATTAACACCCGAGTTGTTGAGTTATCGCATCCAGAGTTCTGATGGAAGAAAAGCTCCCACCGTCATGGAGCTTGTGTGTCAGGCAGGCCAGTTGGGGGAGGTACTTGATACCAGCCACTGGTTAGGGCGTGCGCGGTCGATGGAGGCATCTTTTGCCCTGGTGCCTGAAGCGTACCAGACAGATTTGCGCGCCATTAGGCAATCGCGACCGCTTTTGCGCACAGGCCTCGCCGCGCTCCGTCCCCCTAAACCAATTCAGAACATAAGGGGGCAGGGTTCCACAGACTCGCCACCCGATGAGGAAGTCCACCGCAGTGCTGTGAGTCGGTTACATGCGAACACAGAGGCGAATATACAAGGCAATGAGCGTTGATTGCCGCGAAAGTGACGAGTGCCGAGTTCTTTCATACAACCCTAACCTGCCTCTTCTTTTTATGAGGACTAGCTCATAGGCCCATAAACTACATCTTTACAAATCGGCTGTGCTTGCGTACACCGCTTGAGCACGTCACTTAACCCACCTATGTGAGGCATGTCATGGATGAGCGCGCCTTGAATGGTGAGGAGGCCGATGGCATGGAGACGGATCAGCATATTCTCTCGCCTGAGCGCGTGCGTAGCATTCTGGATGCGCTGGATACGCGCAATAATGCGCTGGTCAACGATCTGGTGACTCCGCTGCACACGCAGGATCTGGCGGAGCTGATTAATGGCCTGAGCGCTCCTGAGCGCGGGCAGCTGATGGAATGCATCAAGCGCTCGTTCGATCATGATGTGCTGCCCTTCCTTGATCCCGAGATTGCTGACGATGTGTTAGAGCAGCTCGGCCATCGCCGCAGTGCTGAGGTGATTGGCGATCTCGAGCTGGACGATGCGCTGCACGTATTGGAGGATCTCGATCAGGAGGATCAGCAGGAAATTCTGAAATCCATTGATCCGGCCACACGTAAAGAGCTTGAAGCGGGCCTGTCCTACCCTGAGGAGAGCGCCGGTCGCCTGATGCGGCGTAACATGGTGTTTGTGCCGGAGTTCTGGAGCGTCGGTGATACGATTGACTATTTGCGGCGCCATTCCAGCCTGCCTGAGGAATTCTATGTTATTTATGTGATTAATCCGCAGTTCCGTCCGATTGGATTACTGTCACTGGCCACCATTATGCGACATCCGCGTGAAGCGAAAATCACCGATCTGATGCAGCGTGACCTGCATCGCTTCACCACCTCAACCGACCAGGAGGAAGTCGCCTTTATCTTCCGAAAATACGGGCTGGTGGAAGCGCCGGTGATTGGCGAGGATGGTCGCCTCATTGGTAGCATCACGGTGGATGATGCGGTGGAAGTGATGCGCGAGGAGCTGGAAGAGGATTTCATGCGCTCCAGCGGCCTCAGCTCTCAGGAAATGTCGAGCACGGTGTTTGCCAGTGTGCGCACCCGCTTTCCGTGGCTTTTTGTGAATTTGATTACCGCGATGCTGGCCGCCGCTGTCGTCAATATGTTTGGCCACACCATTGAACATCTGGTGTTGCTGGCGGTGCTGATGCCGATTGTCGCTTCCATGGGTGGCAATACCGGTATTCAGGCCTCCACCGTCACCGTGCGCGCCATTGCCATGCGGCGGGTGGACGTTAAAGGCGCATGGCATATGGTGCGCAAAGAAGTGCTGATCGGTGGCTTGAGTGGCATTGGCATTGCCACCATCACCGGTGTGGGCATTGTGCTGGTCTATGGCAATGTGCAAATCGCGCTGGTATTTGCCTTAGCGATGGTATTGGTGATGGTGATCGCAGGGCTGGCAGGCGCCGGCCTGCCCGTGCTGATGCGGCGTTTGGGCATTGACCCCGCCATCACTTCGGGCGTGTTTCTCACCATGCTCACCGATATTGTTGGGTTTTTGTCGTTTCTGGGGCTGGCGACCTTGGTCGTGATGTAATCAAGGTTATATTAACAAAATTAACCTTGTCGAAATCGACTTATGTCAGTACCGCAAATTCTATCAATTTCTTTAAATGAATCAATTTTTGCTCCTGGCTTACAATCGGCAAATAGAGGTGTATCAAAATAACCCATAACGTCTTCTCTAGTTAATTCTTTTTTCCCCATGTCTGACATGGCTTGATCCATTGCTGCTTTTAGAGCTTTAAATACTAGTTCTTCAATTTCTTTAGTAAGGGGCTTATTAGTATCAGCTTTTGCAAATATATATACTAAATTACTTCTAAAGCTTTGTAATACAGAATCTAACCCAGGAAGTGAGTTAGCAACGTTAATTCCTGCTTCCGTCTCGTAAAAAACAGTTTTCTTAAAATTAGAAATACAAAGATCTTGTACATTTAAAGGCATTGAAGATTGACGTATGCTTTCTTCAAATACTTCAACTGCATGATTGATTGCTCGAGAGATATAGGTGGACCAAAGACTTGATCTTGATGGATTACTTTCTTTGACATTTGTAATTCTCCCCAATTAAATCTAACAGTTTAAATAATACCATAATTATTAGACTCTTTTATTAAGCTTTTGTTAAACTGCTGCCGTAACCAATTCCTACCTTCTGCGAAAACTGACAAATTCCCACTACCGGACAGCGCCAGCATTCCGGTGTGCGCGCCTTGCAAACATAGCGCCCATGCAGAATCAACCAGTGATGCG
Source organism: Rickettsiales bacterium (assembly GCA_019749855.1). GTDB lineage: Bacteria > Pseudomonadota > Alphaproteobacteria > Rickettsiales > UBA998 > UBA998. Next base: position 12,171 of record JAIEPI010000107.1, read on the forward strand.
CGTGCTGTTTTAAAGCGGCGGGCACGCGTGCTTCAAGCTTCGTCTGGGTTTCATTCGCGGATTTAGTGTTCACCAGTCCGAGGCGGTTTAGCCAAGCGCAATGACATTACTTCTCCCCTGCCCCCCAATAGCGGAGGCATTCACCGATTGCCCCTGCTCCATTGCGGCCACGGCGAAGCCCGCGCGCCCTGTCAGAGCGGAACGTATCTGATCAATCTCACTCAACACACTGCTTGACAAATTCAAATGAGAAGGGGCTGAGGTAGTCGGCTGCCTATCTTCATCAGGCAGCAAAGGCGCAGGTTCAGCAGGAAGCTTGTCGGTGGTTTGCCGCGTGACGCCCTGCTGCAATGCTTCTGATCGTTGCAGGGAACCATTTGTCTCAGGCCCGACAATGCCATCGACGTTCAACCCACGTTCCCGCTGAAGGTTTGCCACCGCGGCCTGAGTGCGCGGGCCAAAACGCCCGTCATCGCCTCCTTCGGGCAAGAAGCCCTCGCGAATGAGGCGTTGCTGAAGGGCCTTGACGTCGTCCCCTTGCGATCCGCGCGCCAAATTCCTTGGCTCGGGCGCCGCCCCATGGCGATCTGGGGGCGGTGGGGACACCTCCGGACGTTGAGGCGAAGGCGGAAGCGGCGTAAAAGCAGGTAGGTTCGAAATGGTGGGACGCTCACCACGCCCCACTTCGGGTAACGCCTCTCTTGCAGGGGCAGGCACTCGCGGCGGTGGGGCAGGGGGCCTTGCCTGCGGGTCTCTTTCCGCGCGTGGCTGCTCTGCCAGAGCGGCTTCTCGGCGAGGCGAGGCGGCTCTTGGCGCGGGATCAGGCCGTGTCGGCGACTCCGGTGAATCCATCCCCCATGATGCTGAAAGCCGGGACGCAGGACCTCCCAGCCTGTTCATCGCATTGTTAAGATCCGCTCGAACCTCCGGGTTCCGAATTATTGGGTTATTTAATTCTTCCGTTACATACTGACGTGCGGTGTGAGTACGAACATCCCCGGCGTTAGTAGTCAAACGGATAGGATCCCTGCTTTGCAAATCAGGATTGGCGCCGCTTTGGATAAATGCCTCCGCGATTTTCGTTCGCTGGCCCTGTCCTACGGTGGTGGGACTGGAGAGGGCAAAATGCAATGCTGTATGACTTTGCGTTGTGCCATCGCTAAAACGCAATGTGATCTGCAAATTAGGATCGGCCCCATCCCTTAAGGCATTGCGTATACCCTGAAGCTGCTGCTCTGGTGTTAAAATTACACGCTGCTGGGCGCGATCGCTCATGGCAAATTGCTGCAACCGGAAATTTGGGTCGCGCTGATTTAATTCTTCAAGAGTTAATCGCGTCATGTTTTTAAAATTATATTAAGGAAGTTTATTTTTTATTAATTTCCTGTTTAGGATTTAAAAAATCTTTGTTCCTTACTTATCCTTACTTACAAGTTTAAGAATTTTTTTCCTGCACTGATCAAGCTTACTTGAAAGGTGCTATTACCTTCTGCGAAAACTTACAAATTCCCACCACCGGACAGCGCCAGCATTCCGGTGTGCGTGCCTTGCAGACATAGCGCCCATGCAGAATCAACCAGTGATGCGCGTGCTGTTTGAAGGCGGCGGGCACACGTGCCTCAAGTTTCGTCTGGGTTTCATTCGCGGATGTTGTATTCACCAGTCCGAGGCGGTTCGCCACGCGAAACACATGCGTATCCACGGCAATCAGGGGCATGCCTCGCGCGCAATTGAGCCAGACGCGGGCGGTTTTGCTGCCCACCCCAGCCAATGCCTGGAGGGCCGGCAAATCCTCAGGAACCCTGCCCTCATGCCGCTCGATCAGTTGTTGTGACAACAGCCAAATATTTTTGGCTTTTGCATTAAACAGCCCGATGGTTTTGATATGATTTCGTATCCCCGCCTCGCCCAGCGCCAACATTTTTTGTGGGGTGTCCGCCACAGCAAAAAGCGCCGGCGTTGCTTTATTAACACCAACATCCGTTGCCTGCGCTGACAAAACAATCGCCACTAACAAACAAAATTCATTGGGCGCGCGCAGCTCCGTTACCGGAGCTGGCTCAAGCGATGAAAAAATTTCAAACAGCGAGTTTATTTCAATCTTTTTCAGTAATCGCGCCATCGCATAACACTCAATGGCGTTGGAGTGCGCGCGGCGACGTCTCAGATGTCACTGAATCATGCGGCGCTTTTTTGTGAAGCAGCATACGTGCCTGCCAATCACGATCATAACCGGAGGGCAGCGGTTTCACCGGATTCGTGATCCAACTGACAATGTCCGCCCACACACGCTCTGCTGCTAAATCACGCATCAGCATATGATAGCCCTCAGGATAATAGGCCACGCGGTGCGGTGTTTTAAGGCGCAGTAGAGATTCATAAATTGGCTGCGGCGGAATCACCTGATCCTGCATACCATACAGCACCAGCAATGGGGTACGTACCGCATCGACTTTCGCCGCGGCATGGCTCATCAAGCCCACCAACCCGTAAATGCTATCAAGCCGCGTTTCCTTGATCACCAGCGGGTCTTGGCCCAGCGCCATCAGCATGGGGATATTGTCTGACGCCATGATTTTGAGGCCACTTCCCGTGACGGTGTACCAGGGCATTGTGTGCGCTCCCATCCATAATGTTGAGCGGTAAAACCAATGCAGATAGTCACTACCCCATAAAGCGGGTGCGCTGAGGATAGCGCCTGAGAGTGGAAGTGTCGGGTCAGGCTGCGCCAATAGGGACACGGCCACTGCACCGCCCATACTCTCGCCTAAGAGATATATCGGCACCTTTGGATAGGCCTCCGCAAGTGCGCGCAATGTCTCTGCGGCATCACGCGTCAGGTTCTTCTGTGCGGCCCAGATTCCTGTGGCGGGTGCGGCGCCAAACCCCCGCTGATCATAGGCATAGGTCGCAATCCCCTGCTTGGCAAAATAGGCCGCCGGTGCGGCAAAAGCGGTACGGTAATCATTGAAGCCGTGCAATGCTAATATCACCACCTTCACTTTGCCTTTGGGCAACCAGTGTGTCAGCGGCAACTTGGTGCCGTCCACCGCCACGACATGATCCTCAGTCACCATCGATGATTGCGCACGCTCCTGCACAGCTTGCTCCGTCGGCTGACAGGCCGCTAAAAGTAAAGCTAATGCTCCCACAAACCAGCGAGAACCTGGCACAATAGGCATGGGCACTCCATCACGGAACGTTTCCGGATCAATCCTGCACCATATCGTTGTTTTTTTCTGACGGATAGATTTTTATGTCTGCCGACCCTGATACGCAATCTTCGCTTGGAAATTACGGGTTTCCAGTAGTATAGTGTGCGTGGGAGAACATCGCCTTTTTCAGGATTTCAAAATAGTAAATAATTTGTTTGTCAACTTTTTTGAAACCTAAAGGGATTCCCAACCTTTCTTTAACGCATTGTTATCGTTTCCATGCCAAACTCCAATCATACAGTGCTGCAGGTCTTAGCGGACATTCTGATAAGCAACCAAGGGACTGTTAGCGGGGTAGAAAACTCCGGTGGAAGTGGTGGTGGTTTAGTCGCTCGGGAAGACCTTCTGGTGGTTGATCCGAAGACAAAAACGAAGAAGCCTCCTTTTTACCGGGTCATCATGTTGAATGATGATTATACCCCCATGGATTTCGTGGTGCAGGTACTGAAGTCCGTCTTCAGACACCCGCATGAAGATGCGATTCGCATCATGCTCGAAATCCATCATCGCGGTGCCGGTGTGTGCGGGGTGTTTACCCGTGACGTCGCTGAAACCAAGGTGGAGATAGTTTTAGGAATGGCTAAACAAAACGAGTACCCACTACAATGCGTCATGGAAAAAGAGTAAGAAAGGTTTACACGATGTTATCCAAAAACTTGGAAG
>JAIEPI010000142.1 GCA_019749855.1 Rickettsiales bacterium
GATGCTAAAAAAGCCGGTGAGATTTTCGATCTCGTCGATAAATTTGCGGGTTACGGTTTCAACAAAGCGCATGCAGCTGCCTATGCGCTGATCGGCTATCAGACGGCCTATCTGAAGGCAAATTATCCGGTCGAGTTTATTGCCGCTTCCATGACCTATGATTTGCATAACACGGATAAGCTGGCGATTTTCTGTGAGGATGCTCGCAAAGCAGGGATTGCGGTGTTGCCGCCTGACATTAACCACTCAGAAGCGACTTTCAGTGTCGAGACGAATGAAAAGGGGGTGCTGTGTTTGCGTTATGCGTTGGCTGCGCTCAAGAATGTTGGTGAACAAGCGATGCAGGCGATTGTGGCAGAGCGTCAGGTGGGAGGAATGTTCCTTGATGTTTTTGACTTTGCACGGCGGGTGCCGCCTGGCGTCATGAATCGTCGTCAGCTGGAACAAATGATCAAAGCAGGAACATTTGATGCGCTCGAGCCTAACCGTAAGCGCTTGTTTGACTCTATCGAGCTGCTCATCGGCTATTGTCATGCCATGGCAGAAGAGAAAAATAGCAATCAAATTTCCCTGTTTGGCGATGCCGTTGAAGCGCAGCCGTTACCCGCGTTGCCTGTTGGAAATGACTGGGCACCGCTGGAGCGTCTGGATCATGAGTTTGGCGCGGTGGGTTTTTATCTCTCCACGCACCCGCTGGAAGGCTACGCGAATGTGTTGCGTCGCATGAAGGTGGTGAGCTATACCGCGCTGCCAGAAAAACTGGGCAGTCAATATAGCCCCATTTCTATGGCAGGGATTGTCACGGGCATTAAAATCAAAGCCTCTGATAAAGGACGCTTTGCTTTTGTGCAGATTTCAGACCGAACGGCGGCCTACGAAGCTTCCATCTTTGATGAGACCATACTGGACACACATCGCACATTGCTGGAAGCTGGAAAGATGGTCTATCTCAGTTGTGATGCGAAAATGGAAGAGGCAGGCCCACGCATCATCATTACACAGGTCAAGTTACTCGACGAAATGGCGGCGCAATCAAGCTGCGAGCAGCTCGATATTGTGATGGATGATGTTGAGCAAAATGTCGTGGTGCGCCTTCAGCAACTGTTCGGCGCTCCGCAAAGCAAGGGATGCCGCATCAAGTTACGTGTTGCGGTGAGTGCGGCGCGTCTGGCTGAGATTCAACTGAGCGGTCTTTATCGGGTGTCGCCTGAGGCGTTGCTTGAGATTCAGACATTGCAGGGAGTGCGCAGTGTAGCTGAGGCATAAGCCTACGCTGGAAAGCTTTCTGAGTTTAACTAACGGCCATCACCTTTGCGAACTGGGCACGGCTTCAGGCGGCGTTTGTTGGCTAATAGCAGATTGAGAAGCATCGCGACCATAAACAGACTCTATAGGTTTTTTATACTCTCTTAAACATTAGTATAGCGTAACTTAACTATTATAAGTGTGACAATTTAGTGAATCATTCACAGTGCATACAACAAGGCACGGCTTCATTGAATGTTACAGTGAATTTATCACCATTTCATTAACAAAATAAGTGTTCGTTTCTAAATTTTAGCCAGAGAATCCTCAGTGATACCCAGCGTTTGGGCGATGCCGCGAGCTTTAGCCAGTGTTTCCTGCCATTCCTTTACGGGATCAGAATCCGCGGTGATACCGCCACCTACCTGAAATTCAAAGCGCTGCCCCTGTAGAATCACGGTGCGAATCACCACCGATAATTCGCACGAGCGCGAGCCTAGCCAACCCAGCGCGCCACTGTAAATTCCACGCTCCATGCCTTCGTTTTTTGCACACCACTGCATGGCCGCAATTTTGGGCGCACCGGTCATGGAACCTGGCGGGAAAGCGGCCTTTATGGCATCCAGGTAATGCTTATGCGGCGATAAGGTGGCGCTAATGGTGGATGAGAGATGGTGCACCGTGCGAAATGTATCGATTTCAAAGAGGCGGGTGGCATCAATACTTGCCTGATTTGCAATGCGTGCGAGGTCATTGCGCATCAAATCCACGATCATGAGATTTTCCGCCTGATCTTTTGTGCTGTTTAATAAATGCTGGCGCTCATTTTCGTCATCAGTGCCGCTGCGTGCGAGCGTGCCTTTGATCGGGCGTGTCTCCAGCAAACCATCCTCACTCACGCGAAGGAATAATTCAGGGCTGGACGAGAGTATATGTGACTCACCCATACGCAAATACGCACCGTAAGGCGATGGTGACAAAGAATGAAGTTTTAGGAAGGTAGCCGCGGCGTTGATTGGTTCTTCCATCTCGCCATAAAACTTGCGAGTCAGATTGACCTGATAAAACAACCCCTCATAAATGGCATCACGCGCCTGAACCACTTTGGATTCGTATTCTGCGCGTCGCATGTTGGAATGAATTTTTTGTATTGAAGGATTATGTGCTGGCGCCGGAGTTGCCTCCTGCCATGCGAGTGTTTGAGCCTCCTTACCATAGGCACGAAGAATTTGTTGCTCATGATCAAAGCATAAAAGATTTTCAGGCTCAAAAAAATAGGCTTTCGGCAGAGGAATAAAGGCGGGGTTTCCCTGAGGTATTTCCTCCAGCTCATGAAGCATTTCATAGGCCAGATAGCCAAAAGCATATTCAGGTGTTGCCTGAGCATCCTGCTGGCATATGAAATTCTTAAGTGCTGCCCATGAGGCGAAATCCAGATGGCTTTTCACCCCCCACGCAAGCCAGGAGTAGCGCCCCGAATAGGAGGTAGGCTGCGAGGAATACAAAAAAACCAGCGTGCTCGTGCTATTCTGACTAATTTGTAGGAAAGCCTGTGCCGGATCGCGCCAGTCTCTTGTGTGCCATAATGACTGGCTCAGGGTGCAGGCTCCGGCGCTAACAAGGGCTGGAATGTCTGCATGGCCTCCATCATTACATTCATCATTGGTTTATTACCAATCGTCACGTTGCCTTGCCCTTTACTCACAACGGAGAAAGCAACTGTACCACTCTCTTTGCCAGTGTTAAGGCCATTCAAAAAGGCAACAATTGATTCATATATCTCTGTGGAGATAAGCGTTGGATGATAGGTTGGGTTAACCACCAGAATTGCACGTTGCACGCGGTTGTTATATTCAACAACATCTGCCAGTAGCTTGTCACAGGTGATGCATTCGACATTAATCACACCTTCGCCTTTTGATGCCTCATAACTGCCTTCAAGCTTTAGACCGTAATGATCCGTTAGAATGTTTAGGGCGCGAACGGTAATTCCACCATTATTCGTTGCATCTTTAGTAGAGAACGTTCCGTCCATATCAATTTCAGAAACAAATGTCCCAAAGCCACTAAAATGAGGCAGAAATTCGCTAAATATGGATGCGTTTAGCTGACCGTCAGGTTGACCATTGGTAGTCATGATCGAAGCGGCTGACAATTCGAGCTGAGCTTGTGGATCATTAAGTGATTCTGCCACCGCCATATCAAATTCTGGCTCGGCCTTCATTTTTAATTTCTGGCGAAAGGCAAACTTTGACATCTCATTTATTTTTTCAACCTCCATATAAAAGGGATAGCTGACATTAATGAGTTTGTTCTTGAAATTGAAATCCTTAACATCAATCAGGACATATTCTGGATTTTCAGAGGGAGGCGAAATATGATCAGTGTCTAATTTAGCTACATTGTTTTTGGGATCACGAAGGGTGATGGCAAGGTCTATATTGAAAGACTGGCTGCCCGTGACTTCATATTTTTCCAATGGACTTAGATAGACAATGTCATCTGAATTTATTGATTCAAAACGTTGATAGAAAAGTTTGTAAGCATCGTAAATATCAACGCGAGGCGCATCCATCACCAAATGAACAGACGTAGTGCCACCCTCATTAAGAAGAAGATCACTGAATGAAAAAGAAATGGCAGAATTACTCATTAGCGGCGTTTGATCATTCGCGCTTATGATTTGTAACTCATTGGAGTGGCAGTTGAGCGAATCAAGCTCCCGCAGGAATTTTTCTCCTGTCCAAGGCTGGCCCGTTACAAAGGTCTGGATGAGTCCGAGCGTTGCACCTGATTTGAAATCGGCAATACACGATGTGGAGCTGTCATTTTTTGTGACCCATGAGAGAGATTTTTCATCAATGATGTCTTTGCCATTGAGCATCCCCGTGATGCCAATGCTGGCCGTGCTGGTGAGATAGTTGAGTCCCATGCGAACGTCACCATTCACAGTGAACGTTGAGTCCATGGTGCGAGAATTAGAAGAGTTTTCTTGAATTGGTTGTTTTGAAAAAAGGCCGCCGATACCCTCTTTTGTGAAATGGCTTACCAGCACGGGTTTAGAGAAAACAACCTCATGCGCAAATGGAAACCCGCCAACGTGGATTGCTTCGTATGTGATCTTGAAATCAACGTCCGTTCCCTCTGGCCCGTCATTAATTTTGGTAATTTGTTTTTCAATGAGAGTCTTGTAATTATCGGCCTGCCACGACCATTGAAAGTAATATCCCCCCATAACGACAGATATTAGTGCGGCAATAATGATTAAAATTCGCATATGCATCCCTTGATTTATGTGCCCACCATATTTTACCCTCGCATCGCGTCAAGTGAGAACGCGCCTAAAGTTTATTTTATGCGTCATTTTTTAGAATGTCGTACCATTCCTTTGCCCATTGTGTGCTCTCGGCATAGTATTGGCCGATTTTATCCACAGATTCCACTGCCCGAACCAGTAAACGGCTGTTACTGTAAAGGATGGCATCGGCCTTTTCGAGAGCCTCCATTGCAGCCTCAATCTCTTCAATCACTTGGCTGCTTATCGTCATGATGCGTTGGCGCATCATGCCATTGAGGCAGCCGGTACGTAGTGAGGGGGTGAAAATGCGGTTGCCTTCACGCCAGAATAAATTGCCGGAACTGACAGAGGCAATATGCCCTTCAATACTCAGCTGAAGGGCTTCATCATATCCCGCATCATGCGCTTGCATACGTGCCAATGTGGCATTCATCCCCTGTAGTGTTTTGCCTTCGGTTGGCAGGCACTGAGGAGGAATTTTTCGCCAGTCACTGACCATCACGCGGGCTGCCTGCGCGGGCAGGGCGGACACATCCAGAGTGCGGCAGGTAATGACAATACTTGGTGATGGTTCTGGCATTGGCAAGTATCCCTCACCACCACTGCCGCGTGAAACGGTGATGCGCAACATGGCATCCTGTGCATTGCACTGCGCGATGAGATCATAGCATTGTGAGGAGATGGCTTCGATGTTAACGCGAATAGAGAGTTGGCTGAGTGTATCAGCCAATCGCTTCATATGTTGAGGCAGCAGATAGGGGCGGCTGTGGATCACTCGAATCGTTTCAAATGCGCCATCACCTAGAAGAAATCCGCGATCAGTATGCGCAATGGTTGTTTCTGTTGAAGGCATGCGTTGCCCATTGAAATAAATCCACTCACTGGCTGGTGTTTTTTCCTTCATGAGCTTCCCTTTTTTGTTGCCGCGCTCGGTAGCTTATCGCATGTTAGCTATATGGTACAGCACACGGTGATTTTAGGACTTGGAAGCAATTGTCATTCACGTGAACATTATCTCGGTAGCGGCTTAGCGGAATTGCGTAGTCTTGCGGGCCTCAGTCATTTTCGTTTGTCTTCCATCTATGAGAATCCAGCTTTGTTGCCGCCGGATGCTCCTGTTGAATGGGATCAGCCATTTCTCAATATGGTGGCGGTCATGCAGTCCTCCTATGAGCCACTGCAGCTATTATCACTCACACAGAAGATTGAACAAAAAATAGGTCGCGTTGCGCGTGGGCGTTGGGGGCCGCGTGAGATTGATATCGATCTGCTCGATTGTTCATCAATGATATGTCATGGCGATCAACTGACATTGCCGCACCCGCACATGCTAGAGCGGGATTTTGTGATGATTCCATTGGCGGAGCTGCAAGCGGACTGGATACATCCGCATGATCACAGCAAACAGACAGCCAAGGACTACGCCGATCATTTTTGGCCCCTAACGCACATGCGTCGATGGCCAGTTCAAAAAGATGACATTTCATGACGATGCAAACGAAACTTATGGCGATTATAAATCTGACGCCTGATTCATTCTCTGATGGCGGGGCAATCTCTGATGTGGCCTCAGCGATAGAGGCGGCTCGCTTGTTTATATCGCAAGGCGCCGATGTCATCGACATTGGGGCGGAATCAACGCGCCCTGGCGCCACGCCGCTTGATGCTATGCAGGAATGGGAGCGTCTGTCGCCTGTTTTGTCAGGCGTTATGTCGCTGGCGCATGAATCACGCATTGATGTCAGTGTGGATACTCGGCACTGGCAGACAGCAAAGAAGGCATTACTGCTCGGCGCTGATTGGATCAACGACGTGAGTGGGTTAGCTGACACGTCCATGCGCGAGGTCCTGCGCGATCACCCATGCCGTATTGTGCTGATGCATCAGTTGGGGATACCTGCTGATCCTGAGCTGGTATTAGATTGTGCCGCCGATGAGGTCGTTGATTATTTACTGACGCAAGCTCGCATCAGTATGGAATTTTGCGAAGCTGAGGGATTGTCACGCGAGCGTTTAATTTACGATCCAGGAATTGGGTTTGGTAAAAATCTCAGGCAGAATCTGGCTATTTTATCTTCTGCTTCAAGTTTTAAAGAATTATCTATCCCATTGCTTTTTGGTTATTCACGTAAGCGCTTCATGCAGTGCATCACGGATCAGCCCGCCCCTCAACGCGACGATGTGACGGCAGCCTATTCATCGTTGCTAATGATGCAAGGGATAGACTATCTGCGTGTTCATGCACTGGGCAAACATGCAACATTACGTCGCGCGCTTTCAGGAAAATTATAAATCTTTGTGAGGTATCACCTGAATCCTTGACATCTCAACATATGGTATCCAAGGATAGGTTAATATATTATTACGAATTTGGTTTTTCTTTTGCACCGATGTATAAAATTTTAGATAAATTTTATACATCATTGCCAGCGCCGCGGAGGGTGTAATGTATAATTGGTGGAATGAGCAGCTGCAGTCATGGTGGCAACAGGGCTTTAGTCATTCCTATGTACAATGCCTTGCAAGTGAAGACTCTAAGCCCAGCGAAAACTATAAGCATATAAATACTGGTAATACTGAATCCACAGAAAGTTCTGCCACATCACTCAGCCCAAAAAATAGTGTGTCGGCCTCAAAAGCTTCGGAGATAAACATTCAAGATTGGCCTTTTGAGCAGGCTTTGTGTGTTTTAAATGAGGGATTAGAATGTGCCGAGGTTTCAAAAAACTTTGCGCGCGTCACCTCTACCAACTCATCTTCATTGTCACAGCCTTTTTTGTCGCTGATACGCGAAGATGGTCGAAGCCACTTTTTGTTCTGTCTTCAGGAAATTTTGCTCTCAGACGTCACACGGATGCAGCCGATGATGCGTGTTCGCATGGCGAAGCAGCCTGAGCACTGGCTTCATATCAGTGGCATGAGACATCATCACGGCGTTATGCTGTGCTTACGCGATATTACTCAGGAAATGTCTCTGGAGCGTGAACTGGTGCGTGCGCGTATTAATGCGGAGTTGGCTCAAAGAGCACGGTCGGAGTTTTTGGGACGCATGAGCCATGAATTGCGTACGCCTCTCAACGCGGTGATTGGTTTTTCGCAGATGATTGATGAAGAAGTAAGTGGCCCGCTTGAGCATCCGGTTTATTCAGAATATCTCAGCAGTATTCGACAAAGCGGAGAGCAGCTATTGGATAAAATCAATAACTTGCTGGCGATTTCTGAAGCTGAGTTAGGTGGTGTCGAGTTACAGGAAGAGGTTGTTTTATTGTCTGATTTGATGAGAAATGCTTCAGAGCATCATCAGCATTTCGCTTTTAGCAAGGATGTCCAGCTTGATCTCATGATTGATGAGGCAACGTCTCCCTCTGTACGTGTTGACAAGACACTCATGGCGAAGGCATTGAGTAATCTGATCGAGAATGCCATCGCTTGTACGAAATCAGGTGGTGGCGTGCGTTTGGAATGCGAAGTGGACGATAGCGGTGAACTATTGATTCATATACGAGATACAGGCGTGGGAATGAATGAGTCGCTCGTTCGTTGCCTCAGTGATTTCTTTAATGGCTGCTACAGCAGCCATAATTATTATGAACGTATTCCGCTTGGTACCGGTCTGATGTTAACGCGGGAATATGTCCAATTACATGATGGGTCTCTTCAAGTGCGCAGCGAAAAAGGCTTTGGCACCGTGTTGACGGTTCAATTGCCAGCAAAACGGCGTATTCGCAATAGCCGTATTCACCCGCGTGATATGCGTTATGAATTACTCGAAGCATTGGCATTATAATGACACTGACTGCAGTTTATGGCCTCGTGAATGGTGGCCGCACAAAATCAATTCCTGTCATTCTGTTGCCGTTAAAACAATTTGATGCCTATGTATCAGCGCAGACAGTGGCAATACGTCATTGGCTAGAGAGCCATCATTTTGCCTTTGAAGTGGGCCGAAGTCTGCTGGTTCCAACTGCTGATGGCAGCCCCGATCACGTGGTGCTTTGTGTGGCTAATCGTCTGGATGCATGGGCCGTGGCTTCATTGCCTTTGAAGCTGCCGGATGCACTCTATTCGCTTGATTTTCGTTATGTGCCGGATGTTGAGAAGAATTCCAGTCTTGTCGTTCACCTCGCTTATGGCTGGGGCATGGCGTGTTATCGTTTCGCCCATTTTAAATCATTTGAAACTGTGTTGCCGCGTTTACGTGTGATGGTGCGAGCACATTACGATGAAGCAATGATATTGCTGGCTTCCGCTTATCTGGCGCGTGATTTGATTAATCTGCCCGCGAATCATCTGGGGCCGACACAGTTGCTTGATCACGCGGAGGCCATCGCCAAAGAGTTCGGCGCAAAATATCAGCGGATTCAGGGTGACGCATTATTAAAAAAGAATTATCCGGCGGTTCATGCGGTGGGGCGCGCTTCGGATAATCCCCCAGGAATCATTGATATGCAATGGGGTGATGCGGCGCATCCTAAAGTGACACTGGTAGGTAAAGGCGTGTGCTTTGATTCAGGCGGGCTTGATATCAAAGGGGCGCAGAATATGCGCCTGATGAAAAAAGATATGGGCGGTGCGGCGGTGGTGCTGGCCTTGGCTCGTCTGGTAATGGCAATGCAACTGCCCGTGCGGCTGCGCGTGTTGATACCAGCGGTTGAGAATAGCATCTCAAGCAATGCATTCCGCCCGGGGGATATTATTGCGACACGTAAAGGGGTGAGCGTTGAAATTGGCAATACCGATGCAGAGGGGCGCCTGATCCTTTGTGATGCGCTGGCTGAGGCAGATACAGATGCGCCAGATTTGATGATTGACTGCGCGACACTGACAGGGGCTGCGCGCGTGGCGCTTGGAACGGAGGTTCCCGCGTTCTTTACCAATAGTGATGCGTTAGCTGAATCCATCGAGGTGGCTTCGCGTGATGAGCAGGAATTATTGTGGCGTTTGCCGCTTTATGCGCCTTACGAGGACATGCTGGAGAGCAAGGTGGCGGATTTAAGTAATTCTCCTGAGTCACCCTATGGTGGCGCCATTGCAGCGGCGCTGTTCCTCAATCGATTTGTTGAAAAAACAACACATTGGGTGCATGTTGATCTCATGGCATGGAATGTGAAGCCACGGCATGGGCGTCCGGTTGGCGGTGAAGCACAGGCGATGCGTACGCTTTTTGCGGTGATTCAACAGAAGGCAAATTCTTTGGCAAAGCCAACAAAGAGACCATCCAAAAAGTGATTCAACTTGACCGCAGCTGCCTAAGATAGGCATAATCGCGCTGGCATCTATGGGAATGTTGTGATGGGTGAATTAACAACAATGGCGGCGCTTGGCTTATGGCATCGTGTGAATGCACAGGCCATGAAACAGTTGAAATTTGACCTTTCGTCGCGTCAGATGGCGGTGCTTTTTTCAGTTTATCTGTATGCAGGTCCGCATACAGTGAAGGGGCTTTCTCAACAATTTGATATGTCCAAGGCAGCAGTATGCCGCGCGATTGATGCTTTATGCGTGATGGATCTGGTGAAGCGTAAAAAAGACATGGACGATAAGCGCAATGTTTTTATCCAGCGCACCATCAATGGGTCCGTTTTTCTCAGTGATTATGCTGATATTATTATGAAACAAACGACGAAATCAAACGAAGACATTGTCCCGTTAACTGTGGCCCGCACATAGATATGAGCGAGGAGTATTTTATTAGTCGCAATGGAATTGTGGATGGGCCGTTTGATTTGCTCTCCATGATTCGTAAAATCAAGAATGGTCGCGTCACCCCTGAAACCATGGTGGCTCCAGACTCTTCGACAGCCGCAGTCCCTGCCGCTAAAATTCAGCTACTACATGAAATCCTGACGGAACATGAAATCGCTATTCAGGACTCCACAAAAGATGTTGGCGCTGGGTTTACATTGTTTGGTGCGCTCCGCAACGGCTGGGAAGGGTTTCAAATCAACCCAAATACGGCGCTTGTCACGGGCCTCTTTGCAGCAATTATATTATTTGGTGTCACCATCATCTCTTTGAGCGTTCAAGGCGTCTTGCAGGGAGTTTTATGCAGCGTTTGGAGTTTTTATATTTTCAACTTCTATCTGGTGTCACTGTCGCGTAAATCCCGTATGCAGCTCTTACATGGTGATTTCTATGGCTGGCTTGTAAAGAAGAAATGGCAGTCTCTGTTGGGTGCCGCTTTAATCAGTAGTTTGATTCCTGGCATTATACCTGCGCTGCTCTACCCATTGCTGGGTAATGTGGCGATTGCACTTATTTTTATTCCTGGCGCACTTTCCATTGCATACTTTATGTTTTTACCGCTGGTGATTGTGGATCGCGGCATTGGGCTGCGCGAGGCACTCTCCATCAATGCCCATCATTTAAAGTCAGCCGGATTGGATTTCTATACCGTTATTTTTGGACTGGTTGCCACGAACATTATCATCCCGCTATTTCCGGTGACGCTACCCATCACCCTTAGTGCAGCGTGCGACATGTATGATAAGGCCTATAACGATTATTAGCCTTCTAATTGCGATGCTTTAACTTAAGCCATTCGCCTAATCATTCGGGCCAATCATCTGCTCAGGCCGCACCCACTCTTTAAATTGCTCTTCCGTGAGCAGGCCTAAATCCAATGCTGCCTGCTTAAGGGTCGTGTGTTCTTTGTGCGCCTTTTTTGCAATTTTAGCGGCATTATCATAGCCAATATGCGGATTCAGTGCGGTGACCAGCATCAGCGATTCGTCGCGCAGTTTTTCTATGCGCTCGACATTAGCTTCAATGCCCACCACGCAATTATCGGTAAAGCTCATGCAGGCATCGGCAATCAGGCGAAGTGACTGCAAGACATTATAGGCGATGACGGGCTTGAACACATTCAGCTCAAAATGCCCATTAGAGCCACCGACTGTTACTGCTACGTGATTGCCCATGACTTGTGCGGCCACCATCGTGATTGCTTCTGACTGCGTGGGATTCACTTTCCCCGGCATGATGGATGAGCCTGGCTCGTTCTCCGGCAGGCTTAATTCACCCAGACCGCAGCGTGGGCCGGAACCGAGCAGGCGAATATCGTTGGCGATCTTCATGAGTGATACCGCCAGCACATTAAGCGCGCCGGAGAATTCTACCATGGCGTCATGCGTGGCTAGTGCCTCGAATTTATTGGGAGCCGTGATGAAGGGCAGGGCCGTAATGCTGGCGACTTCTTTGGCAAAAGCCTCGGCAAAGCCTTTCTTCGCATTGAGACCAGTGCCCACGGCGGTTCCACCTTGTGCCAGCATGTAAATACGGGGCAGGGCGGCCTTAATCCGCTCAATGCCGTAGCTAATTTGTGTGGCGTAGCCTGAAAATTCCTGTCCCAGAGTGATCGGGGTGGCGTCCTGCAAATGCGTGCGACCAATTTTGATAATGCCCTTGAATGCTTGCACTTTGACTTCAAGCGCCGCCTGCAGATGCTGCAGTGCTGGAATGAGGTGGCGGTTTGCCTCCACACCCACGGCAATATGCATAGCTGTCGGGTATGAGTCATTCGATGACTGCCCCATATTCACGTGGTCATTGGGATGCACCGGCTTTTTGGAGCCCATAACGCCACCCAACATCTCGATGGCGCGGTTAGAAATCACCTCATTGGCATTCATGTTGGTTTGCGTTCCTGAGCCCGTTTGCCACACCACCAGTGGAAAATGGTCATTCAATTCACCCTGCATCACTTCGCTGGCCGCTTTGACAATCGCATTGCCAATGGTGGCATCCAGCACGCCGAGCTGCATATTCACCATGGCGGCGCTGCGCTTCAGCGTGCCTAGCGCGCTGATGAGTGGGGTGGGCATCGTTTCGCCGCCAATTTTGAAGTTCATCAAAGAGCGCGATGTTTGCGCGCCCCAGTATTTATCTGATGGGACGTCAATCTCGCCGAAACTGTCGGTTTCAATACGAACATTTGTATGTTGCGTGGCGGCTTTAGCTGACATAACAATCTTATCCCCTTCAGAAATGATTGATCAGCACTAGCGCTTCGCTTTGCATATTTCTAGTAATATGTGTACAAAACACCAAACGGATGATGAAAAAAAACCTATGAGTCGTTTGGCACTTCCCCTGCAAGGAATCCTGTGGATGATTCTCACCGGATTTTTATGTGTCTGTATTTATGGTATGGCGCTTCACTTGAGTCGCGCTTTTGGCTTTCATGCGTTTCAAATCATTTTTTTCTATAATTTTGCTGGTTTGTTGTTTTATTTGCCAAGTTTGTTGCGCCGTCGTCTTTCCTTGAAAACACAACAATTTCCTCTATTTGCTACACGGGGCGTTCTTGAGTTCTGTGCATTTTCTCTGTCCATTACCGGCCTGACCATGTTGCCGCTTCCGGTGCATACGGCCCTGAGTTTCACATCCCCGCTTTTTGGCTCGTTAGCGGCGGTACTGTTGCTACGTGAGCCGAACAGCCTGCATCGCTGGATTTCGCTTTTGATCGGCTTTATTGGGGTGTTGATTGTTAGTCGCCCGGGACTAACTTCGTTTGAAATTCCCGCGCTCTATGTGCTGGCAGGCGCCGTGTGTTTTGCCTTTTGTGGCATCACCATTAAAAGGCTTACCGCCACTGAGCCGTCCACACGCATTGCTTTTTACATGATGCTGCTCACCGCGATCATATCCCTGCCATTCGCTGTGTGGAAATGGCACCCATTGACACTGGCGGTGCTTCCCTATCTGCTGGCGCTCGGTGCCATGGTCGCCGCGGTTCAGTTTACCGTGTCACTGGCCTATTCCAAAGCTGATGTCACGGTCATTCTTCCGTTCAACTTCCTCAATATTGTTTGGTCGTCAGCCATTGCCTATATTGTCTTTCGTCAACTAGTGGATGGCTGGACAGTGTTGGGGGCTCTAGTGATTGTTGGTGCTGCCGCGTATGGCATACGCTATGCGGGGCGCGGGACCATGGCTAGCGCCGCCAGAGCGTCCGCCGGCAGTAGTTGAGCGGCCTGAGCCATGATCAAAGCGTTTCTTTATGATTGGTATGGCGTGAATGCGAGCCTGTTTTTATGGCTCAATCATGCGCATGCTGGCTGGTATGATGCCATCATGCTGGCGGGCTCAATGCTTGGAAAATATACCATTTTCCCGCTGTATTATGCGATTATTTTATTTATTGCATGGACGAACTATCGACAGTCACGTTCGCAGCCTTCGCATGTACGCGCATTAAAAAAATCACGCTGGATTAATGTGCTGGTTGTGTTGATTCTCGCTTATGCATTGAGTTTTGCGTGGGTGCCGGCACTGAAGGAATTTTTCTTCTTCCCGCGCCCGTTTGTGGTGTTCTCTGGGCATGAGATGGTGCAGCTCATGCATGACGAAATGCCCTACACCAGTTTCCCCAGCGGTCACACCAGCTTTGCCATGCTGATGGCGGCTGGCCTGTGGCCAATCTTGGGCCGTTATGGCCGATACGCAGCGGTATTCTATGTGTTGTGGGTTGGGGTTTCGCGCATTGCGCTGGGCATGCATTTCCCTGCGGATGTAGTGTGGAGCATGCTACTGTCATTCGTGGCTGTATGGATGGTGCGGCGCATTGTGCGTGATGCCTCGCAAATCCTCAAACTGAAGCGAGCGCCTGCAAATTTTGAGTAGTGCTGCTTACACTGATCAATAGATTCAAAATTACAGCTTAAAGCTTATTAAGCAAAGATTACTATTAGAAGTAAGCGCGTAGGCTGCCGTTGACACGACATCCGTAGTCGCGCAGCCTGGCCCCCAAACTGAGGTGTTCTTCCAGGTAAAAACGATACCTGTAGCTGGTCTTCCATCATCGAGCTTGGTATCGATATTCCATGCCTCCTCTGGCTTCAGGGGAGGGGCACTTGTTGTGTAAAGTGCAATTAAATTTCTATTGTAGGAGCCATCAAAGACGTTCACATCACCGCTATAGGGGCCATACAGATAACCAAACGAGAAAAAGCTACTAGTGATCTTGCTGCTCGCTACATTAGTTTCAGGGACCGCAAGAAGTGATGTTGTCGAACCTGAAGCGCCCGTGAAGTTGCCCTCAATGAGTCCGGCGCGCGATAAATGTTGCCACGCTAGAAATCGCTCGCCAAAGGTTGCGGAGTCGCCTGCAATATAGTCAATAATTCCGTTACCATCACCATTACACGTGCCTGTGGTCGTATTAATCGTCTGATGGCATACAACATCGGTACCCGCAGCGCGCACACCCCAGTAGGCGGTGGCGTTTTTCATGTCCCCTGGCAGAGCATTATACTTCAACCTAAAAGCATTGGTGGCAGTGGATATCTTGTTAAGATCGGTGATAACGGAGCGTATTTCAGCACCGCGCACCAGACTTTGCCCCACCATGACACCACTGGCCAGCAAGCCAATAATGACCAGCACAATAGAGAGTTCAAGTAGTGAAAAACCAGAATTCCTGCGCACATTTAACTCCTTATTCTAATATGTTAAATATATATGATTAAGGAATAATTAATGCAGGCTGGGCTTGAGTTTATGTAAGAGTGAGATTGACGCTTCGTCTGTTGGCTTCGCGCCCTACGGGTCCCGAGCTAACGCTCGATTTCCAAAATGCCTGATGACATTTTGTCTAACAGCCTTCTCATCTCTATCCATCATCACTTACTTAAACAGGGCCTTTAAGCCCTGTTTAAGTAAGTGGCGGAGACGGAGAGATTCGAACTCTCGATACGGTTGCCCGTATACACACTTTCCAGGCGTGCGCCTTCAACCACTCGGCCACGTCTCCGTATTATAGTCCTCGGTCGTCACTCCGAGCGGTTTAAGATAAGCGCACGCCCCTTTATCAATGTTCACCTAAGGTGAACGGGGCGCCTTCAACCACTCGGCCACGTCTCCGTATTTAGTGATGCGAGGGATGCCAGATTAACGAGGCAAAGTCAACGCTCGGGCAATAGCGGACATGCATTAGGCAAAATCAGTGAAATTGCCTTCTGTCAGTGTCGCCAGTTTGGCCAAAGTGACGCCGTTGAATCTGGCCACATAATCAAGTGTATCATTGATTGCAATTAAAGTACCTGCTGAGGTCGTCTCCGTGATGCGCACCAGAATAGAATCCGTATTGTTACTCACCATCACGTACAGGCTATCATTAGTGGCAAGGTCATCGGCGATTCCATTAAGGGCGCTGTAGATATTGGCTTCGGTGAAATCAATCACCGCATTAGTTGCCACATAGAGCCCCGCATTAGCATCAAGCGTCTGTGCATTGGCTCCATTACCAATGGCAAACACCGTGCCAGCACCACGCAAAATCGAGTTTACCAGCGTATCAATGTCTATCAGATCAATCTCGTTAAATGCATCGGTGACAATATCAACCTCTGCTTCCACTGCCGTGGCATGGGTGGTGGTGAACGTGAAGGTATCATTGCCGGCGCCGCCCGTTAAGGTATCGGTATCTGCGCCGCCATTCAGTGTGTCGTTCCCCAGCCCACCAATGATGGAATCTTCCAGCAAGCCGCCAACAATTGAGTCGCTTCCCTCTCCACCATTTAGGGAGCTATCCGCAATGCCGTCATTGACGCCGCCATCATTGGCGTTAATGGTGTCGTTGCCCGCACCGCCGAAAATGGTAT
>JAIEPI010000025.1 GCA_019749855.1 Rickettsiales bacterium
TGCTGGAGCAGGTGCCGATACCATCAACGGTGGCGACGGTGCCAACACCCTCATCGGCGGTGAAGGTGCAGACAGCCTGATCGGTGGTACGGGTGCTGATACCCTCCTCGGTGGTGACGGTAACGACACCATTACTTCAGGTGCCGTTGGTACCGATCTGATCGATGGTGGAACCGGCAACGACACCCTGACCCTCACGGTGGCTGGTACGGTCATTGGTGGTCTCGGTGATGATAACGTCACCATCACGGCCGCTGGTAGCGTCCAGGGCGGTGAAGGCAACGACACCATCCTCGGTGGAACTGGCAACCTGTCTGCTCAAGGTGGCGCAGGTACGGACAGCATCACGGGTGCTGCCGGTACGGATTCCATTGCAGGTGAAGCAGGCAACGACACCATCATCGGTGGCGCGGCAGCTGACACACTGGACGGTGGCGCAGACGACGATCGCATCTCAGGTGGTGCGGCCGTTGACAGCCTCACCGGCGGTGCGGGTGCTGACCGCTTCCTCTTCGCAGTAGCGGAAGTGGGTGCGGATGCCGGTGCTCCTGCAACAGGTGATACCATCACTGATTTCACCAGCACGGATCTGTTTGACTTCTCTGATCTGACAAACACCGCTCTTCGTGGTACGGGTGTCAGCTTCCAGCGTGGTGATGCTAGCGTTGGTGCTACGGTTCTTGGTGCTGATACAGGCTTCTTCCTGGCGACCAACACGTTTGTTGGTACTACAGAAGCCAACATCATCACGGGTATTTCTGGTATTGCAACGGATGCAATCTCAGCTGCTGAAGGTACTTTCTACCTTGCCTTCAGTGACAATACGAACTCCTACATTGTTCGTATTGAAGAGAACGCAGATACGACACTTGCAACTGCAGATCTCGTCCAGTACGTAGCGACCTTGTCTGGTGTTAACACCGCGACGCTTGCTACGTTCACGGCAGCTAACTTTGTTGACTTCGTCTAAGTCTGCAAAATAAGTAAACGAAGAAAGGCCTGGGGTTCGCCCCAGGCCTTTTTTTATGTGCTCGCCCTCGATAGTTTGTAGCGCAGAGTTTTAGTGGAAAACCCCGTTCAGTATGCTATGACCTCAGCTTCGTGCTGACACATCTATAGTGGCTCAGCCTCTACTCTACGTGATAGGTGCATTATGGCTGCGGCCCACAATCCTCCCCTGGAAGACCATCTCAAGCCTTACATGCTGCGTGCCCGCCGCACCTTCATGTTTGCCTGGCTGTTTTCATTCTGCTCCAGCTTGTTCATGCTCGCCCTGCCGCTTTACTCTCTGCAGGTGCTTGACCGCGTGATCTCCAGCCATAGCTTAGAAACCCTCTTCATGCTCACCCTCATTATTGGCGTGGGTATTGTCTTTTACGGTATGTTTTCCGCGCTACGCACCAGCCTGCTCAACCAGATTGGTCATTGGCTGGACTATGCGCTGGCCCCGAAATTACTGGAAGACGCCATCACCAAATCCTCCCTCGGTGCTTACGTCAATGCCGCCCAGCATCAGCGTGATCTCGGCAGTATTAAAGCCTTCATCACCAATGTGCTTGGCACCTTGATGGATGTGCCGTGGTCGCTGGTGTTTTTGCTGGTGATTTACCTCATCAGTCCGGCGCTTGGCTTCCTCACCGTGATTGGCATGGTCATCCTGATTGCGTTTGGTGCCATCAATGAACTGGCGACTAAAGACATCATGCAGAAAGCCAGCGAGGAAATGCTCAAGAGCAATCAATTGGCTGACACCGCCAGCCGCAACGCCGATGCCGTGGAAACCATGGGCATGATGCAAAATATTATCGCGCATTGGCAGCGCTATCAGAAGCCCGCTGGTCAACATGCGGAACTGGGCGCGTCGCGTGCCAACATGGTGCAATCCATGGCCAAAGTGGTGCGTCTGTTTCTACAGATTGCCGTCACCGGTATTGGCGCTTATCTGGCGATGCAAAATGAACTCACCGTCGGCGGCATGATCGCCTCTTCCATTCTGGTCGGACGTGCGCTCGCGCCCTTTGAAAATGCCATTGGCTTATGGAAAGGCTTTATCGCCGGTCGTGAGTCCTATCATCGCCTCAATACAGCGCTTGCCACCGCCACGCTGCTGGAGCGCGGCACATTGGAGCTACCAACACCCGAAGGCCATATCTCGGTTGAGAACATCATCTACACACCACCACGCGGCGCACCCATTATAAAAGGCGTCACCTTCCACATTCGCGCTGGTGAATCACTGGGCATTATCGGGCCGTCAGCGGCGGGCAAATCCACCCTGTCCAAACTCATCATGGGCCTTCTGCCGCCGACACATGGCGCAGCGCGTCTGGATGGCGCCGAGACCTTCAAATGGAACCGCCATAATTTCGGCAAGTATGTCGGCTATATGCCACAGCAGGTTGATCTGTTTTCCGGAACCATCAAGGATAACATCGCGCGCATGGACATTGATGCGCCCATGGAGCCCGTGGTCGAGGCCGCGCAAATGGCCGGTGTCCATGAAATGATCCTGCGCCTGCCCAACGGGTACGAAACACAGGTGGACATGATGCGCGCCAGTCTGTCGCCTGGCCAGCGTCAGCGCATTGGTTTGGCCCGCGCACTGTATGGGCGGCCAAAATTTGTGCTTCTCGATGAGCCAAATACCAACCTTGACGGCGATGGTGAGCGAGCGTTGGTGTCAGCACTCACGCGGATGAAACAAGCGGGCATCACGCATATTGTAGTGGCGCATCGGCCTACCATTGTGTCGATGGTTGATAAAATTCTGGTGTTAAAAGCAGGTACCGTCGAGCGTTTCGGCCCACGCGATGAGGTGCTGCGTATGTACACGCCTGCCGGTGTTCCTCAGGTTCAGCCGCAAGCAGCAACAGCAGAACCGCAGGCGTCGCTACCGCATGCAACCGAAGGAGGCGCGATATGAGTGAATCAGTCGAACATGGGATCACCGCGCGTGCCAACCGTTTTGTGGCGCGTTTTATCGCGCTCGCCGATCAACTGGCTGAGCGTATCTCACCTCGCGTCACCGCCATTGACATCACCCCCGAAGCGCTGGCACGCCCGACCATTTTATTTGGGATCACCGCGGTCGCCGTCATTTTTGGTATTCTGGTGTTTTGGTCAGCCGTCGCACCGCTTAACAGCGCTGCCATTGCCGGTGGGAATGTAATTCTCGATTCCAATAAAAAAACCATACAGCATCTCGAAGGCGGCATTGTTGATCAAATCTATGTTCGTGAAGGTGAGTTCGTTGAGAAGGGGCAGAAGCTGATTCGTCTTGACGAAACCTCCGCCAAAGCACGCTATGATCTGCTCAAAGCACAGTTTATTTCGTTTAAAGCGGCTGAGGCACGTCTGTTGGCAGAGCGTGATAACTCACCAGAGATTGTGTTTAGTAAAGAGCTGCTGGGTTTAGAATCATCCAACAACATTGTACGAGAAAATCTGGATTCGCAGCGCCGCCTTTTTGAATCACGCCGGCGCAATGTTGAGGGGAAAATCTCGGTGTTGCAGCAAAAGATTGAGCAAACGAAGCGTGAAATCCAAGGGCTTAATGCACAGCAAGCCTCCACATCGGAGCAGATTCGATTGCTGCGTGATGAGCTGGCCGGTGTGCGAACACTCTATGCGTCGAATAATATCAGCAAACAGCGACTGCGTGCCTTGGAGCGAGAAGAAGCCAATATGTCGGGTGAGAGTGGTGAATATATTGCGATGATTTCCCGCGCTGAGCAATCGATTGCTGAGGCAGATATCCAGATTCTCAACACGCGTAATGATGTGCAAAAAGAGGTGGTCGAGGAGCTACGTGAGACGCAGACCCAATTGGCGGATCTGGAGGAGCGTATTCGTGCCAGCGCTGATATGTTTGACCGGATTGTGGTGAGTGCGCCGCTTGCTGGAACGATAACTGACTTACGCGTGCACACGGTTGGTGGCGTCATCACGCCAGGTGAGAAAATCGCCGATATTATTCCGCAGGATGATAAGCTGGTGATTGAAGCCAAGGTGCAGCCGCAGGATATTGATGTGGTACGCACAGGACTCGTAGCGCGCGTTCGTCTCTCCGCCTATAAAACTCGCAAAGTGCCGCCGGTGGACGGTATCGTCCGCTATGTATCGGC
The DNA here is from genome assembly GCA_019749855.1 of Rickettsiales bacterium. Taxonomy (GTDB): domain Bacteria; phylum Pseudomonadota; class Alphaproteobacteria; order Rickettsiales; family UBA998; genus UBA998. The sequence continues at coordinate 4,125 of JAIEPI010000025.1, forward strand.
GGATCGTTTTACGGATGAGCGTACGGGCATTTCCTACTATCTCGCGCGTATTGAAATTGATGAGAAAGAACTCAAGGCTCTGAAAGAAGTCGAGCTTTATCCTGGTATGCCCGCTGAGGTATTGATTGTGACCGGTGAGCGCACGCTTCTGGCGTATCTCTTCTCGCCAATCACGGAATCCTTCAGTAAGGCATTCCGCGAGCAATAAGCGTCACACCGTGAGAGTGCCTAAGGTACAAATGCCTTAGTGTTTCAGGCCTAAGGGCTTCCACATGCCAGGTGGTATATCCAACTCATCGGCGCGGCCATTCGCACCACGCAGGACAGGTATGTTCGTAGCGGTATTGGCGTCATTGCCGCCGGTCGGTGGCTTGGGCGCGCTGACTTTGCTCTCTACATCGCTTGGGCCCCCCATCATAAGGCGTTCCACGCGCTCTGGATGACCGTAAGGGTACTTGAAGCCGATCGCATTGATTTCATACCCCTTGCGGGTGACGCTGATATTGGTGAAGCCGCAATCGCGCATCAAAACACCTAACTGCTCGTAGGTGAAGCCACTGCGATGCTGAAAATGGACTTCGCCCTGTGCGACGCCGCCGCGCAGACCATAGAGTAAGTCCATGGCTGAGATGGGGCCTACTTTTGTTTCATAGAGTGGTTGGAACGGCTGGTTATTCGCCACATAGACGGCCGCAATCTGTGCGTTTGGCACGCTGAGCGCCATACGCCCTTCATCCTTCAAAACGCGAAGCATTTCCTTCAGCATGCCACTGATGGCAGGCAGAGGGAAACGCTGCAAAAGCTGCGGTGCATAGACAACATCAGCAAAGCCCTCAGGGATGGCATCCAGACGATCCAATCGTCCCAGAATGTCTGGCTGCACGCGTTGGTCGCAATCGTAGCGCACTTCACGCCATTGTGTTTCTGGGAACTGCTGCGCCAGCTTGCCAGTGTGCGCGGACATCCACCCAAGATGCAGCACCACTTTACGTGTATCCTCGTGTGGCACCGCTTTAAGCGACGAAGCGTTGGGTCGCGTCATAAAGAACTCCATTGGGAACATGCGCATGACGCGCCATCATGGTTGGGTGCGTGGGCGGCGGGACGTGCCCTGCGGCGAGATCATTGATCAATGACATATGCAGTGGTAACAAATCTTTGATGTCGTAATGATCAAGAATCGTCTGACGTGCTGCGCGGCGCATATCATTCATTTTATCGGGACTCTCCAGAATACGAATCACCTGTGCTGCGACATCCTCCGCTGAGAAGAAATCCGCCAGTAATGCGTTTTGCTCATGCTGCATGACTTCCTGCACCGGCTGAGTACGCGAGCCTACCATCGCGCAGCCACATGCCATCGCTTCCATAGAGGACCATGACAATACGAAGGGATAGGTGAGATAGATATGAGCTGCAGAAATCTGGAACAGTTTGATAAGGTTGGTATAGGAGACTGTGCCAGGCCAGTGAATGCGTGACTCATCCAGCTTTACTTGCTGACTCATAATGCGGCGCCAGGTCTCGTCTTTCCCCAACCGTTTGCCATAACTGACTTCATCGGCGCCTACGGCAATGATCTGACAGTTGGGGCGCTCACGCAAAATAATTTCCGCCGCACGCATGAAGGTGGGGAAACCTCGATAGGGCTCAAAATTACGTGCGATGTAGGTCACTACCTCATCGCCAGCCTTAAAAACATGGCCATTAAGCTCCAGTGTCGCTGATGGATCAGGCTTCGCCATCTGCGTGTCAATGCCATCATGCAGGACTGATATTTTGGGTTGGAATTCTAACGGGTGCAAGCTGTGCTGCCACACGGTGGGCGAGATGCCCCAATCCGCGGATTCAAGGCTTAAAAGATTGATGATATTTTTCGTTCGCACACGTGCGGCATCATCATCATCGGCTTGTTCCGCAGGGTCAAAGCTGACATCTGCGCCATGACTACGATAATAAAATTCAAAGAAAGAGAGCACGCGAGCATGCGGGAAAATATCTTTGATATAGAGCGCGTCGCCCCAGCCAGGATGCGTACAGACAACATCCGGTACGAAACCTTCCTCATCTCGCAGTTTTTTGCACATGCGCCAGACCTCCTGACCCTGCAATAAGCCGCGCTCAATCCCCACAATATAGCGGTGTGTCTGCGGTGAGGGTTCGCGTTGCATCCGGTATTCAACCTTGTGAACGCCTGGAATATCGAAGTTTTTTGGCTTAGTAATAAACACGACCGTATGCTCAGGATTATCCGCATAGGCGCGGCATAAATGCTTATACTGTCCGGGCATGTTGGGGTGCATGAAAAGAATTTTCATGAGGCTCACTTTGTAATGAAAAACAGCCGACACCATAGTCAAACTTACTATGTCCTGTAAACCCTCGATCAAACAGGAATATCGTTAACCATTTTTTACGTCTCTTGATTTAATGTAAAAGAGATAAGGATAGATCCGTATGTGTCAAATATGTCTTCAATACGGCCTTAACCCGTCCACAGGGAGTGCTTTGGCCAGCCGTGAGTCGGTTCAACTAGCCAGTATTACAACAAATAATGCGATTACATCGACAGTAACGACTAGTCAGAATCCGTCATCCTATATTGCCGCGCTGAACGGGGGCGAGAACTGGGGGACAGCACCCGGACAGGCCGTGCAAGTGCGCTACTCATTTAACACTTCGACTGAGGGAGGCGCCTTGTTAGGTATATCGGCACGTGCTGCCGCCCTTACCGCGATGCAGGCGTGGTCGAGCGTAGCTAACATTACGTTTGTGGAGTCCTCAGCGGCGAATGCGCAACTGACCTTCTCCACGCGCAATCTGGATTCCATTGGCGCCGCAGGTTACGCAGCCAGCACCTCGCTTAATGGAAGACTCACCGCGTCAGAGGTGGTGATTGATAATGGCTTTACCAATTTTGCCGCCGGTCAATTCTCTTACACCGTTATGTTGCATGAGATCGGCCATGCCATTGGCCTGAAGCATCCCGGGCCTTATTCCAGCGGAGATGAGGGCCCATTTCTCCCTTCGCTGCTTGATAATTATAACTACACTGTGCTCTCCTACAATACGGGGATTTACGCGCAGACCTCTGCTTCACCCAGCTCACCCATGCTTTTTGATATTGCCACCGCGCAGTATTTGTATGGTGCGCGCACCACCACGAATGCGGGAGATACCTCGCACACTGTTGATGGCAGCGCGCGCTTCTTCACGCTGTGGGATGGCAGCGGAAATGATGTGATTGCCTCGACAACGAGTCAGTCCGCGGTCATTGATTTGCGCGAAGGCACTGATTATGGCTCTGCAGTGGGAGAGAGCTATTTCTGGCTCGCTTACGGCGCCAATATCGAGCGGGCGAGCGGTAGCACCGGCGCCGATTCAGTCATCGGTAATGCACTGGCGAATATTTTGACGGGCGGAGGCGGCAATGATTTTATCAGCGGAAATGAGGGTGCGGATCTGCTCTACGGAGGTGTCGGTGCTTTTGATCCCAACGATGGAAGTGACACATTAATCGGCGGCCTGGAAGCTGACACGCTCTTTGGAAATAGCGGCGATGACCTCATTTATGGCGGACGGGCACAAGCTGACTCTCTGGATGCCTCCGATTTAATCTATGGGGGCAAAGGCTCTGATCAGCTCTTTGGCAATGCCGGTAATGATACGATCTATGGCGGAGGTGCGGCGGCAGATCCTCAGGACCAATCTGATATAATCTATGGTGGATTTGGCGCTGATTTGCTGTTTGGCAACGGCAGCGGCGATCTCATTTATGGTGGCGGTGCGTCTTTTGATCCGGCTGATTTAGGCGACACCGTCTTTGGTGGATTGGGTAATGATACCATCTATGGCAATGGCGGAAATGACCTTCTGCTAGGGCAGGAAGGTAATGACAGTCTGCATGGCGGCGTCGGCGATGATGTGTATCAATTTGCCAGCAATCATGGGCAGGACGTTATATTGCAGTTTGAAGGGGCCAATGCTACGGGGGGGGACATCATCCAGCTTTTATCCAATCTGAATGGCAGCGGGATTACCTCTCTCTCCAGCGCTCTGGCACGAACCAGCTATAGCGGAGGCAATGCCCTCATCGATCTGGGCGGCGGCCAGAATCTGACGATTTTAGGGGTGACAGCCTTGAGTGCCGACGATTTCAGCTTTTTCTGATGATTGACAGACACAACGATCATGCTTCCAAAATATGGATCAACATTCGATAAAAATTTAACTATTTGTTAACTAAACTATCATAAAATCTTAATATAAATAAGAGGGAGTGCGTGCATGCAACATCTTCATCGCCTGATTCAGGATCGCGGTGGCGCCATCTCGCTCATGACCGCACTTTTTATGGGTTTGCTGGTTCTGCTCATCGGCGGTGTTTTGGATTTTGGTCGCGCCTATATTGTGTTGTCCAATGCTCAGGGGGCGCTGGATTCAGCCAGTTTAGCCGCGGCTGAATTTGATCTCTCCAATCCGGCAAACATGGCAAGCGCCGATGCCCGCGCCAAGAAATATTTCAACGTGAATTTTAAAGCGGGTAGCTGGGGTACGAATATATCTGCCGATAATATGAATTTATCGCTGACGCCCGCTTCGGCACTCTCCACTCGGGTGGAAGCCCAGCTGGGCGGCGGCAGTGAAATGAGCACCCATTTTTTACAGACAGGGAGTATTAATAAACTGTCGCTGCGTAACAACTCTGAGGTCACTCAGACAAGAACCAAGAGTTTGAAGTATTTTGACATTAATCTGGGCGCGAATGATATGCCCGCCAGTGCGTGTTCTGACACGCAAAACTGGGTGGTGCCCGTTTTGGACGGTAAATACACCATTCGTGCTATTCCTTTGAGTAACTTTCCCAGTAAATACAGTAATAACGGAGCTTCTGGTCAGTTCGCCTATGCTTTTATTAATGGCTATTGCCGAGGCATTGGGGTGGGTGCTCCTGGCGAACCCGCACCGCGTAAACCCGAAATTGATCCTGCAGTGGCGGGATTGCCGCGCGAGGGTTTGAAAGTCGATTTTGGCGGATTAAAAATGACCTCCGTTCGTATTGGCATCCGTGATCTCTATCTCGAGAACTGTATGTCACTTGGTACATGTAGGAACTTCACTGGAACCTATCCGGGCACCACAAGACTGGTTGAGCAGCAATATTGTCCGGCGGCAGAGGCGGCCGTGCAGGCGAACAACTTACAAGATTACGGTCCCAGCACCGAGTGAACGAGAATAAAATCTTCGCTTAAAACACACGAAGGAAACAAACCCATGCAGACCCATAATATCAGAGATAACGCGCTATCCTATCTTAAAAAGTCGTTATTCGCTCTTTTGTTGGCCAGCGTCTGGGGCCCCCTGTGCGTTGCAGCCCCACTGCCCAAGGATACCATTTCAGCGCAAGGCGGCAGCATTCAATTGATCGGCGACGGTGAAGGCGGCGGTGGTGATGGCGGCGGTGATGGCGGTGGCGAAGGTGGCGGTGGCGAAGGTGGTGGTGAAGGTGGTGGTGAAGGTGAAGGTGGTGAGGGCAGCGCCGCAGATGCTAGCGGCGCGCCAGATGCTGGCAGCGCCCCAGCCAGTTCAAGTGAGCATGGAGGAGGAGATTATGTAGATCCCACTCAATACGACAGTCCTTCTCTCATTTGCACTCCTGACCAGATGCAAACCCGTATGATTGAAGTGCCAGACACGGAAGCTTCGGATTATACACAATACACCACCGAAGACACCACACAGGATAATCCGACCGATGGACAGGAAACCATGCAGTGGGCAGCTTACCGTGACGGGGTGCTGGTGGCAGAGGGCGTCATTGAGGGGAATATGTGGATCGGTGACCACATTGGTTATGGCCGTGGTGAGGCGCAAATTGATGTGCCGGAGACGTTCGATTCTATCGTGATTTATTCCGATGAAATCGGTTCAGATGGAAGTCTGGAGTTTATTCGCGGCGTGGCGGAAGTCACCGAGCTGAATGGCAAACAGCGCATCACGCAGTGAGCTTTTCGCCTCAGTAGAGAAACTGCTCTTTCATGATGCGCTCCTCGAGGTTGTGCTCGGGGTCAAACAGCAGTGTCAGTGATATTTTTCGCTGCTCAAAAATAGACACCGAGACCACGTCACGAATCTCAGTGAAATCGGCGACCGCACTCACTGGACGTTTCTCTGGCTCCAAAATCTCCAGATTAATGCTGGCATTGTGATGCAACAGCGCGCCCTTCCAGCGGCGCGGACGAAACGGCGCCAGCGGGGTGAGGGCAATCAGGTTGGCGGATAGCGGAATGATGGGGCCACCGGCCGAAAAATTATAGGCAGTGCTGCCTGCCGGTGTGGACACCAGAATACCGTCGCAGACCAGCTCGTTGAGCCGCGTCACATGATCAATCGCCACGCGGATTTTGGCCGCCTGACGGCTCTCGCGAAACAACGACACCTCATTAATGGCCAGCGCCTCCGTTTCGCGGCCATTGAGGCACCGCGCATACATCGACAAGGGATAAAGGGTGGATTCACGCGCACCACTTAAACGATCGCGCAGATTTTCCAATGAAAAATCATTCATCAGAAAACCTACCGTGCCGCAATTCATGCCGTAAATAGGTGTTTTGCGCTCCATGAAGCGATGCAACACCTGCAACATGAAGCCGTCACCGCCGAGCACTAAAATGACATCGACATTGGCGCGATGCGTATTCAGATCAATCACGCCATATTTTTCGCGCAGACTGGCGAGCGCGGATTGCGCTTTCGCCGTATCATCTGCAATGCAACCAATCTTTTCAAATGCCATACATCCTCTATAAAGTCAGTCAGCATGATTCGCCAAGGCAAAATATCGATTGAGGCGGAAATGATTTATTAACCTCTCGCTGGTAACGTGCGCGCATGTCCGTCATGCTCTTGATTGCCGATACGATTCAGAAAGCGGATAAGTCCTATCTTTTTGAGGATTATACCAAGCAGGCATTGGCTGTGGTGCAGGCGTTGAAAGCCGAAGGCTACATTGTGGTGCCGCGCAAAGCGACCGAAGCCATGCTTGAGGCAGGCGAGAAATCCATTCTGGCGGGGAAGACGCACCCTAAAGACCATGTGCGCTGGGTGTATGATGCCATGGTCAGTTGCGGCGAGCGTGAGCGCCCTGAATAGTCGGCACCTTTAGCTGGCAAACATCAGCGCTTTGCCACTCTTGCCACTGGCAACACCACTCTCGCGATCGGTTAGTTCCACCGGATAATCTCCGGTAAAGCACGCATCACAGAATTGTGGGCTGGCCTGATTGCGATTCGCCTGACCCACCGCGCGGTACAGGCCATCCACCGATATAAATGCCAGACTATCGACACCAATCAGCCGCGCCATTTCCTCAACATTGTTGCGCGCGGCCATCAGCTGATCGCGCTCCGGCGTATCCACTCCATAAAAACAGGAATGGGTGGTCGGCGGGCTGGCAATCCGCATATGCACTTCGGAGGCCCCCCCTTCGCGTACCATCGCCACAATTTTCTTCGACGTGGTACCGCGCACGATGGAGTCATCCACCAGAATCACCCGCTTGCCTTTGAGAATTTTATCATTGGCATTATGCTTCAGTTTAACGCCGAGATTACGCACCTGATCCGTTGGCTCGATGAAGGTACGCCCGACATAGTGATTACGGATGATGCCCAGTTCAAACGGGATGCCGGAGGCCTGTGCGTAGCCAATAGCGGCTGGAACGCCGGAGTCAGGCACCGGCACCACAATATCGGCGTTGGTAGGGCTTTCCTCAGCCAGCACCTGACCAATCATTTTGCGCACTTCATAGACGTTATAGCCTTCGCTGAACGAATCAGGCCGCGCAAAATAGACATACTCAAACACGCAGAATCGCTTGGTCACCGGCGCAAACGGTTTCAGTGAGTGCAAGCCGTCATCGGTGATGACCACAATCTCGCCTGGCTCCACATCACGCACAAAATCAGCGCCGATAATGTCCAGAGCGCAAGTCTCGGAGGCCAGTACGTAAGCGTCCCCATGACGGCCCAGCACCAGTGGGCGGATACCAAATGGGTCACGCACGCCGATGAGTTTCTTTTCAGACAGGACAACTAACGAGTAAGCGCCTTTGATTTTCTGTAAGGCATCAATCAGGCGGCCTTCCACCGTTTGCTCCTGACTAACAGCGATAAGGTGAATGATGGTCTCCGTATCGGAGGTGGACTGAAACAGACAGCCGCGTTTTTTCAACTCATCGCGCAGGGTCAGGGCGTTGGTCAGGTTGCCGTTATGCGCGACGGCCAACCCGCCAAAACTATATTCAGCAAACAGCGGCTGCACATTGCGCAACAACGTTTCACCGGTGGTGGAATAGCGGTTATGGCCGAGCGCAATATGGCCTTTCAGCTTTTCAATCACGCTGGCAGAGTTGAAATTGTCGCCGACCAACCCCATGGCACGGTGCGAGTAGAACTGCGCTCCATCATGACTCACAATGCCGGCTGCCTCCTGACCGCGATGCTGAAGCGCATGCAAGCCTAACGCTGTGTGCGCGGAGGCCTCCGGATGTCCGTAAATGCCAAAAACACCACATTCTTCATGCAGATGGTCGCCATCTGCTGGTGCGCTCACAAAGGGGGCGCTCTCAAGTGGGGTGCTCATGGTGTGGCTTCCTCTTCGTCAAGCTGGATCACTTTTGGCCCAGCATTGGTGCCACGATTGCCCGTTTTTTCAAACATTTCCTGAAGTTTCTTCACATCAAGCGATTCCACACCCTGACCTTCTTGCAGCACGCCCTGCTTTTTCATTTCTTCGACAATTTTTGCTTTCTCCTCCGGTGAGGCCTTCACCAATGTGGTGATGTTTTGCAGGTAGTCGGGAAGCAGTCCAACAAAACGCTGGGTGGCAGACTGCACGGCAGGGAAGCACCACGCGGTTTTGACCTCCTCCGGCAGGCTTTTCTCGTCATAGACAAAGGTCAGGATGTAGAAGCCAAGCAGCACAATCATGCCCCCTTTCACCAGACCAAAGGCCAGCCCCAGAATGTTATCCAGCGCGCCGACTTCCTTGCCCGGCTTAATATAACGCAGCAGCATGGCGTTGATGATCGAGATGATAATCAGCGCTACAAAATAGGTGCCCATTGTCCCCACAATCAGGGAGGCTGCGCCCTCGCCCAGTTGCGGCTTGAGCATGGCGGAGACTTTATCGGCGTTATACAGGGTAATCATCGCCGAGCCGACCCAGGCGAAAATCGACAGCACCTCACGGATAAAACCACGAAACAGCGACAGCAGCGCGCAAAGCACGAGCACGCCAAACACAATGGCATCAAAGATATTCAATTCAACATGCGCGGAAACCATAGCGAGCCTATAGCACGATGCCGCCCGCACAGGCTACTGATTTTGTTGTCCCGCAGTGAACATTTGGGCGACGCGATGAGGAAAGGTTAATTTCATCATATTGTCACATTTTTTTTTGCGTTTCATCGGCTACATTGCGCGCATGAGCGAATTATCACCACTGCACATCTTGCAAATCGTGCGCACTCAGTTGCATTTGAATCCACTGACGCTGTACATCGATGCTATTTATGGGCCGCAGGCCGTTGGCTACCGAGATGTTGCCAATCCTCAGGATATACCGAAGGGCCATTTTTTAACCAAGGCTCAAAAATATGCCTTCGAGCAGCGTTACAAGTTTCACCATGACATTAATGGCCGTCTGCTGGAGCACTTTATTTGGCTGCAAAGAGAGGGCGCGCCTTATTTGCCAAAGTTGCAGCGCACCATTCAATCCTATGCGGCAGAACTGGCAGATCCTTTTAATTATCCGGAAATGGCAGAGGATACTCGTCAATCCGTAGTGGAGAACTTTAAGAGTGCTGCCAGTTTCATTGATCATCATATCGTTAAGGATCGTGTGGACGCTCAAGAACCCGCCTCCCACGATACAGAACAAAAACTGGCATTACGCGCGTTTCTTTTGCCGGCCATTGAGGCAGCGCGGAAGCAGTTAACGCAGCGCCTTGATGACCTGCAAAAGTTACATCCTGAATCATTGAGTGAGCGTAGTGATGAAGTGGTGGAGCAGTTCAGACTAGTTTCTGCGGCCTACCGACCATTGGCTCAAATCTGCGAGTCGTTGCAACCAACGAGTGATGCAAGGCTTCATGCCATCACATTTGCGGGTGCGGGTGGAAGAGAGGCCATGAGCCTGCAGTTATTGCGTCAGGTGATTAATGGCATGGACGAGGCCACAGCGGCACCTCTGCAGGATAGTGCGAGCAGTCTGCGTGCAGCATTTCAGGAAGCCGCCCGTATTTTCCCCCCACGAGACATGGCACGGGGCTAGTAATTTAATCAGTTTTGCACGCGGCGATCAGCTCCACCAGCTCTGAGACATGCCGCAGTGGTGTCAGGCTCAGGCCTTCGCTTTGCGTCGTTGATTTGGCAATGAACGGCAGGTAGGCCTTGGCAAACCCCAGCTTGGCCGCTTCTTTCAAGCGGGTCTCCTGCCGCGAGACGGGACGAATTTCACCGGATAATCCGATTTCGCCGAAAAACACCGCGCCCTCGGGCAGCGGCGCATCCATCAGGGCGGAGAGCAGCGCCGCCGCCGCCGCCAAATCCGCCGCCGGTTCATTGACGCGCAGGCCACCCGCCACACTAAGATAGACCTCGCGATCTCCAAAGCGCACGCCGCCGCGTGTTTCCAGCACGGCGAGAATCATCGCCAGCCGTCCGCTATCCCATCCCACCACGGCTCGCCGTGGCGTCGCCATCTGGCTGGGGGCGATCAGGGCCTGCATCTCCAGCAGCATGGGGCGTGAGCCTTCAATACCCGCCAGCACGGCGGAACCAGACACGGCATGATCACGCTCGGTCAGGAATAAGGAGGAGGGGTTCTCCACCTGTTGCAATCCCTTGTCGGTCATTTCGAACACGCCAATCTCGTCGGTGGCGCCGAAGCGGTTTTTCACCGTGCGCAAAATGCGGAAGAGATGCCCGCGCTCGCCCTCGAAATACAGCACGCAATCCACCATATGCTCCAGCACGCGGGGGCCGGCAATCTGCCCCTCCTTAGTGACGTGTCCGACCAGCAGGATGGCGATGTCGCGTTGTTTAGCCACACGGATCAGTTCATGCGCTGAGGCGCGCACCTGCGCCACCGTGCCCGGGGCGGAGTCCAGCGTATCGAGAAACATGGTCTGGATGGAATCAATAATCAGCACATCCGGGTATTTGCCTTTTTCCAGCGAGGTGAGAATATCGCGCACCGAAGAAGCAGCCCCCAGCTTCACAGGTGTTCCACCTAAGCCTAGGCGTTCGGCGCGAAGCTGGATCTGTGCCACCGATTCTTCACCTGAGACATAGACGACCTCGGCACCGGCTCGTGCCATGCTGGCGGTCATCTGTAATAACAATGTTGATTTCCCAATGCCCGGATCACCGCCGATCAACACCGCTGAGCCCACCACCAAACCGCCGCCCAGCGCACGGTTTAACTCAGTCAGTCCGGTATCACGACGTGGTGGCGTGGCCAGTGCTGGCGCATTCATCGCATGAAATTCCAGCACCTTACCCTTGCCTTTGCCCAGTCCTTTAGGCGTGCTCGACAGCGGCATTTCCTCCACCAGACTATTCCATGCGCCGCACGCATCACAGCGACCGCCCCATTTGGGATGCGATGCGCCACATTCCTGACAGATATAGATGCTATGCGGTTTAGCCATAAGAACCCTCTTAAAGTCACGCAGGCTAGACGCCTTTTGGGCTGGTTTCCAGCTTAAAAGCCACTCTTTTTGTGGGGTGAATCAGGCAGGGGATGCGAAACGAAATTAGCCGCCCATTTGTCATAAAATCGTCACACCTTTCCTCTATAAGGCGGCGATCTAACCATACCGACCATCAAGAGTCGGGTAGAAAGCAGATGCATGATGACCACGCCCCCTTTGGCTTCGCCCCCTGATTTTAATCAATTAATTGCCTTTGTGAATGATATGGTCAATGGGCGGCGGCCAAACGTTGAGTATGTCAGCGGTCGCCATGATCCGTTCACCTGCCTTATTGACCAAATGGCCACGATGTTCCAACGCGGCAACATTGTAGATTATCCCGGG
>JAIEPI010000039.1 GCA_019749855.1 Rickettsiales bacterium
GCTCCTGCGGCTCCTGCTGCGGTGACTCCCGATCCTGCGGCTCCTGTTGCTCCTGCGGCTCCTGCGGCTGTGACTCCTGCGGCTCCTGCGGCTGTGACTCCTGCGGCTCCTGCTGCGGTGACTCCCGATCCTGCGGCTCCTGTTGCTCCTGCGGCTCCTGCTGCGGTGACTCCCGATCCTGCGGCTCCTGTTGCTCCTGCGGCTCCTGCGGCTGTGACTCCCGATCCTGCGGCTCCTGCGGCTGTGACTCCTGCTCCGTCGATCAAGACAGGTAGTTTGGCTCCTACAGGGCTGGAGGCACAATTGGCACAGCAGCTGGCTGAGGCAGGTATTTCCCCGGATATATTCCCTGACACGAGGCAAGCGCCTCCGACGCTTGCCAGCGTCGAGGAACGTGGGCCGGACTCATCACCACGAGGCCCCTCATCAGTGCAGCAGTTAGTGTAAATCCAAGACCAATACATTAACAATTCACTAATTTATTTGGTTTTTATGCACGGTTGTGCTACAGGTCTTCATCATTTAGAAGGCTAAGCATCGTGGATACCTATAATCACAAAGGCAAATTGGTTGCCAAACTGGAAAACGCTTTCTCCATCCAGTTTGCTGGCACCACCTCCTCCCTACCTGAGCGCATGGTGCATCTGGGTATTCCGGCGCACGAGATGACGGAGTCGGTGACGCTCGCCATCTCCGCCCTGATGGAAAAAGCCGACGACCTGCAATTATCGCTCGATCAAACACGGGCGCAGCTCAAAGAAATCGAATCGCTGGTGGATGTGGATTGCGTGGCGCCCATCCCCAATCGTCGTGCTTTCATGCGTCGCCTCAATTGGGTGATTGCCATGCATGAGCGCTACAACCACCCCTCCAGCGTACTGTTTTTTGACCTTAACCGTTTCAAAGACATCAACGATACCTATGGTCACGCCGCCGGTGATCTGGCCATCCGCCATGTCGCCGATCTGCTGGCGGATATGACGCGTGAGTCCGATTTTCTGGCGCGCATTGGCGGCGATGAATTTGCCATCATCCTGTATTACGCCACGCACGAGGATGCAGTGCGCCGTGGTGAGCATATCGCTGAGATGCTCCGCCGCACACCGCTTGATTTTAACAACCGCCCCCTCACCATTGAAACCGCGGTGGGTATTCACACGATTCGCAGTGGTGAAACCGCAGAAATCGCACTGCAACAAGCCGACCAGTCCATGTATGAGCACAAACGTCAGCTAAAAGCAGCGATCACCGAACTCAACGCCTGAGTAAATCCCTGAGTGTTTGTTCACCGCCTCCCCTGAATCATCAATCGTCTCACTCTTTATCGGTATCCTGCACATCCTTATTGCGCGGGGCGTTGCAATTGGTTAGCAGTGAAGCACTGTATAAGGAGACACGCGCATGAAAATCGCTGTACTGAGAGAGCACGCCAGTCATGAACAGCGCGTCGCCATTTCGCCGGATGCGGTTAAAAAATATCTGCAACTTGGTTTTGATGTCGCCATTGAGAGCGGCGCTGGCACTTTGTCTGGCTTCAGCGATGCCATGTATGAGGAAGCTGGCGCAACCCTGAGCGAAACAGCGGATGACGCGCTGAATGCCGCCTCCATCATCCTGTGTGTCAATGCTCCTTCGGATGAGCTGGTGGATCTTATGCCGGTGGGTGCCCAATTGGTCGGCATGCTGGCACCGCATGAGCATAAGGCGCTGCTGCAGCGCTGTGCGGCGCGTCAGGTGGATGCGTTCGCGCTGGAGTTACTGCCGCGTATCTCGCGTGCTCAATCCATGGACGTGCTCTCGTCGCAAAGCAATCTGGCGGGTTATCGCGCGGTGATTGATGCGGTGGCCGAATCCTCCAAAGCCACGCCGATGATGATGACCGCGGCTGGCACCGTGCCCCCCGCCAAAGCCCTCATCTTGGGCGCTGGCGTTGCGGGGCTTCAGGCCATCGCTACCGCCAAGCGTCTGGGTGCCGTTGTCAGCGCCTTTGATGTACGACCCGCAGTGAGGGAGCAAGTGCAGAGTCTGGGCGCGACCTTCATCGAAGTGCCTGCTGAGGAATCCGGTGAGGCGGCGGGCGGCTACGCGAAAGAGATGAGCGAGGATTATCAGCGCAAGCAATCAGAGTTGATTGCCGAAACGCTGAAAAAGCAGGACATTGTGATTACCACCGCCCTGATTCCGGGCAAAAAAGCGCCGGTGCTGATCACGCAGGCGATGGTGGAAGCCATGAAGACTGGCGCGGTGATTGTGGATCTGGCGGTGGCGTCCGGTGGTAACTGCCCGCTCAGTCAGCCCAACAAAACGGTGGATCACCACGGTGTGCTGATTATTGGTTACACCAACATGCCCGCACGTGTGGCCGCTGATGCCAGCGCATTGTATGCTCGCAACCTGTATCATTTCGTCTCCACTCTCATGGTAAAAGACAAAGCGCTGGCCACGCAATGGGATGATGAATTGGTTAGTGGCACCCTGCTCACCCGTGAGGGCGCGATTGTACACCCTGCCTTCCTCAACGCAGCTCAAGGAGACACGCATGGCTGATATTTCCAAATTCTCTGAACAGCTAGAGCAACTGGCCCGTGATACCGCCGTGCTGGCCAAGCAGTCTGCCTCTATTGAGCAGCAGCTGGCACACTCGCAATCCGTCGATCCGTTCATCTTCATGCTCACCGTGTTTGTGCTGGCCTGTTTTGTTGGTTATTACGTGGTGTGGCGGGTGACACCTGCCTTACATACACCGCTGATGAGCGTCACTAACGCCATTTCCGGCATTATCATTGTCGGGGCGATCATTGCGGTCGGGCCGGCGGGGGGCACCCTCTCCACACTGGTTGGTTTTTTAGCGGTGACGATTGCGGCGGTGAATATCTTTGGTGGTTTCATGGTGACGCACCGCATGCTGGCCATGTATAAAAAACGCCCGAAGGTGGAGAAATAACATGTCCGGTTTTCCTGCCTATCTCTATTTGCTCTCGGCCATTCTTTTTATTTTGGCCCTGAAAGGCCTCTCCTCGCCTGAGTCGGCGCGGCGCGGCAACCAATTCGGCATGGCCGGCATGGCGGTAGCTATCCTCACCACACTCAGCCTCCCGATGATTGAGGGTTACGGCCTGATCCTGCTCGGCATCGCCATCGGTGGCGGGATTGGCGCCTATATTGCGCGCCATATCGCCATGACAGCCATGCCACAATTGGTGGCGGCGTTTCATTCGCTGGTGGGTCTGGCCGCCGTGTTCATTGCCGGAGCGGCGCTGTGGGATCCGCTGAATTACGGCATTGGCGAACCAGGCAATATCAGCTTTGGTAGCCTGCTGGAGCTGAGTTTGGGCGCGGTGATTGGCGCGATCACTTTTTCTGGTTCAGTCATCGCCTTCGCCAAACTGCAAGGCGTGATGTCAGGTAAGCCGATTCGTTTTCCCGCGCAGCACTCGGTGAATGCGGCGCTTGCCGTTTTGATGATATTGCTGCTGATTATCTTCTGTGGCAATGAGTCGAAGTTCCTCTTCCTATTGATGACCACACTGGCGTTCGCGCTGGGCTTTCTGCTGATCATTCCCATTGGCGGCGCTGATATGCCGGTGGTGGTTTCCATGCTCAACTCCTATTCGGGCTGGGCGGCAGCGGGCATTGGCTTTACGCTTGGCAATCCACTGCTCATCATCACCGGTGCGCTGGTGGGTTCGTCTGGCGCCATCCTCAGCTACATTATGTGCAAGGCGATGAATCGCTCGATTATCAACGTGATTTTCGGTGGCTTTGGCTCCGGTGAGGGAACCGCTAGCGCAAGTGAGGCGGTGGATGATCGTCCGGTGAAGCCCGGAAGCGCCGAGGATGCTGCGTTCCTCATGAATAACGCCACCTCGGTGATTATTGTGCCTGGCTATGGCATGGCCGTATCACAGGCGCAGCATGCGGTGCGCGAATTGGTGGAAACACTGGAGCATAAAGGCATTTCAGTGCGCTTTGCCATTCATCCGGTCGCTGGGCGCATGCCGGGTCACATGAATGTGCTCCTCGCGGAGGCCAACGTCCCTTATGACAGTGTGTTTGAGCTGGAGGAGATCAATAACGACTTCGCCAAAACAGACGTCACCTATGTGATCGGGGCGAATGACATTACCAATCCAGCCGCCAAAACCGATCCGCAAAGCCCGATTTATGGCATGCCGGTGCTGGATGTGGCTGGCTCAGGCACCGTTATTTTTGTGAAGCGCGGGATGGCTGCAGGTTATGCCGGCATTCAGAATGAATTGTTCTTTAACGCCAACACCATGATGCTGTTTGGTGATGCCAAAGCCGTCACCGAAAAACTGGTGAAAGCGCTGAAAGAATAACCCTGCCCCTGCATAGCCTGCATCTGTTGATGGTTTTCTGACGATCAATACGCTGACGCAATAACTAAAACACGCAAACAAAACCTCGCACACAAAAAAGGCGACCCTGAGGCCGCCCCTTTCATCTGATGATCTCATCGTGAGATCATCCAATCCTATTCGAACTGCTCACGCTTGCGCTGCAGTTTACGGAAACGGCGCTGAGCCTCCGCCAATTCACGCACACGGCGCTCTGACGGTTTTTCGAAGTGCCGACGCATTTTCATTTCACGGAAAATGCCTTCACGCTGCATTTTCTTCTTAAGAGCACGCAGGGCCTGATCGACATTGTTATCACGTACACTGACTTCAACCACGCAAGTTACCTCCTTCCGGACGGTATGAAATTAATAAAGAATGCCCCCATTAAAGGGGTTTTACCAAAAAGGCAAGCACTGAGGATAACATAGTTGGATGTTTAACAAAAGCGTCCTATTCCCGTTGCCAATCTGCCATTTACGATTTATGAATCGTTTCCTCGAATTTTACCGCCCCTCACGCACAACCGATAATAGGAGATTCTATGGCTACCGTTGGAAATATCGCTGCTGATCAACTACGTAGCTACATTGAACGTATTGAGCGGCTGGAAGAGGAAAAGGCCGGTATTGCCGCTGATATCCGTGATGTGTTTGCGGAAGCAAAGGGCAATGGCTTTGACACGAAAACCATGCGCCAGGTACTGAAACTGCGCAAAATGGAAGCTGCCGAGCGCGACGAGCTGGAGCATATGCTGGATCTGTATCTGGTGGCTCTGGGCATGGCGATGCCCGATTCTGACGAAAAAGAAGCGGCGTAACTATCGCCTTCAGCCCGCGTGATGCTATCAGGAGATGCCCATAGATAGCATCACGCGAGGGCTTATTCGTCTTCCTCGTCTTCTTCTTCGGTCTCACTGACGCTATCGACCAGCACATCGCCACCACTGATTTCATCAATCAGCATGTCATCGTCTGCATCGTCACCATTAACGCGATCCTCAACAATTTCGCGGTCTTCCAGCTCACTGATACTGGCGACATCGCCCTCAATATCCTCAATGGATTCAATATCCTCTGCCACGTCATCATCAATTTCTGCATCAGAGAATACATCCAGATCAATTTCCTCACCGGCATCCGCCAGCGGTAATATCTTGGCCATTTTCTTGACGGGTTTGGCGGCTACTTTTGGCGCGGCAACTTTTCTAGAGCGGCTGGATTCCTTAGGCGCCTGATAGGTTGCGCCACATTTGGGGCACACGGGCGGCGTTTTCTTGAGGTCATAATATTTAGCGCCACAGGCACTGCAATCTCGTTTTTCACCTAATGTTGCGTTGCTCACGCATTCCTCCACGTTATATGTTGCGATCAGCATCCGCGCTGATCGTATGCACTCTTCTATGTTAGGCGAGAAGTCTTAAGCAAGTGTCAAGTATGAGCCTAGACGAGTTCTAGCTTCGCTGCTAAGACAAAACCACTCTTGTTGAATTTGGGTAACAATCATGACGTCTCATAGCTCACCGTCAATCAGCGCACAATCGTCCCGCATCCTTGATTTTTCGGGAAAAGCCCGTGTGCCAGGCGACAAATCCATTTCACATCGCAGTTTAATGCTGGCCAGTCAAGTTCTGGGCACCACCGACATCACGGGTTTGCTAGAGGGCGATGATGTGCTGGCTACCGCGTCTGCCCTGCGTCACCTCGGTGTGCAGGTGACGCGTCATGGTGCGGGGCATTGGGAAGTGCAAGGCGTTGGCACGGGTGGCCTGAGTGAGCCTGCTGCTGTACTTGATATGGGCAATGCGGGCACGGGCGCTCGCCTGATGATGGGATTGCTGGCGTCACACCCGTTTGTGAGTGTTTTTACCGGTGATGAAAGCCTCAGCAAACGCCCCATGCAGCGAGTGATTGCACCGCTGGAGCAGATAGGCGCGCAGTTCATGTCCCGCAGCGGCAACCGCCTGCCCCTCGCCATGCGCGGCAGTGACATGCCATTACCGATCACCTACACGCTTCCCGTGGCTTCAGCGCAGGTAAAATCGGCCATTTTGCTGGCTAGCCTCAACATTGCTGGCACCACCACCGTCATCGAAAAAGAAGCCACACGTGACCATACGGAGCGCATGCTGCAAGCGTTGGGCTTCACGGTGGACACACACAAAGAGGCACAAGGCCATACCGTCATCCAGTTGCAAGGCCAGCAGGAGCTGCCCTTTGCGCGTCGGCAGTTATGTGTGCCGGCAGATCCCTCATCCGCAGCCTTTTTAGTCGTGGCAGCACTGATTACACCTAATGCCGATCTATTACTTCAAGAAGTCTGCATAAACCCATTACGTATAGGGATTTATACCACTTTAAAAGAGATGGGCGCCGCCATCACCTTTGAAAATGAACGCATGGTTTCTGGTGAAATCGTGGCGGATATTCACGTGAAGCATTCGGCGTTGCATGGCGTGGAAGTGCCAGCTGAACGTGCGCCTTCCATGATTGATGAATATCCTATTCTGGCGGTGGCCGCTGCCTTTGCCTCCGGCACCACGCTGATGCAAGGCTTGAGTGAACTCCGTGTTAAAGAAAGTGACCGCCTCGCCGCGATTGCCGCCGGTCTCGCCGCCAATCACGTCACGGCCACCATTGAGGGTGACTCATTGCTGGTCACCGGTGGGCCGGTGATTGGGGGTGGCACTGTGACCACGCATTTTGACCACCGCATCGCCATGAGTTTTCTGGTGATGGGCATGGCGTCGCAAAAGCCAGTGACGGTGGATGATACCCGCGCCATTGCCACCAGTTTTCCCGATTTCATGGCGCTGATGAACCGTCTGGGCGCACAAATGCAGCTACAAACCGCCACTTCTCGCGGCTTCTCAAATACCCGCGTCGCCATGACCCGTGCGGTGAAATCCCCGCGCCGCACCATCGCGGTGGACGGCCCCGCCGCTTCAGGCAAGGGCACGCTGGCGCGTCGGCTGGCCTCCCATTACGGCTATGCGTACCTTGACACGGGCAGCCTGTACCGCGCCGTGGGCCTGCGCCTGATTTACGGCGATCATGATCCGCACCATGAGGCATCCGCCGTGGAGGCAGCGCGCAGCATCACCGAATCTGACCTTGCCAATCCACGTTTGCGTCAGGAGCGTATTGGGCAAGCCGCCTCCATTGTCTCGGCCATGCCACCGGTGCGCGAGGCGTTACTCGAATATCAGCGCCGTTATGCGATGCGTGACGAGGGCGCCGTTCTTGATGGCCGCGATATCGGCACGGTGGTATGTCCGGATGCTGACGTAAAGATTTTCATCACCGCCGATATGGAAACACGGGCGAAGCGCCGCCACCGCGAGCTTTCCGGCGAAGGCATTGAGGTGGTGTATGAATCCGTACTGAAGGATTTGCAGGAGCGTGATGAGCGTGATTCCAAACGCGACGCCGCCCCACTCAAAGCCGCCGAGGGCGCGCTGATGCTCGACACCACAGGCATGACCGCGCAGGAGGCGTTCGAGTTTGTGCTGAAATGCATTGAAAGATAAAGGCTTCTTTCCTTAGCACCGGCACATGTTGAGTAGAATCATTTGAGTAAAAAACGATTCCTAATTCTTTTTTTGGTAAAATTTGTTTTAATATCAAAACTTTGCTTATCATTTTAGCAAATAAATAATTAAAAAAACCTTCCATAAAATTAATTATTTTTTAAAGCCTGAATGGTAAATTAATGTATTAAAAAGAAACAAGGTATTTAACATGGAACAACAGCCACTCAACTTTCGACTTCCTACCCCTGAGGAAATGAGAATGATAAGGGATATACAACGTACAGAGAGAGCTTTGTATGGCTTAGAACGTCGAATGCAAGAAGCTGATAGAAGATTCGATGAAACTCGAAGAGGTGTTGGAAATGAAAGCGCGAACGAAGGAATGGAAAATCCAAACCTTCGGAGAGAAGAATCACAAACTGTTCCGCAATCCACACCCGCGCCGCTAGATTTATCCGTCCCCGCTCTGCCAGATTTACCCATGCTGCCAGCGTTTTCTGAAGGGGAAGTCACAGACATGCCTATGAGCGAGAGTGGCAATCTACCAACGCCAAACGGACCAGCTGGTATGGGACAATCAAACAACACGATTAGACGCTAATTCCCCTGTTTTTTTATCTTAATCCTTCATCAAAATGTCACATTTTGGGTTTAGCTTATGTGTTTACGGAGGCTGTCCAAATGTCCAACCATAATCCCAACACGGCTGAACATGCTATTGAGCAGGCTGCGCATCGGCATCATCGTCCACAATGGCCGATGGTAGAATTGATTTCTGCCGCAGCAGCCGGTATCTAATTATCGGTAAGTGGAAAACCTCTTTTTCGGCAAAGGTGAATTTTGAGGCAAGCCAAAGCTTATATCATTGGCCATAAAGAGTTAATTCATCTTATGGAGAATTTGCAAGTGCACAAAACCAATGAATAAAAGTAAAACATATAAAAATACAGGCCAACTAAGTATGATAATTAGGATGCTAAACCAGTTTCCTTCAAACGCTTCTAAGCGCGATATAATATCTTTATTTTTTCTGCGCCATACCCATTCCCACAGACCGACATAGGCGTAAGACGGCACCCAACCGAGATACAGATAAAAAAGATTGGAGGCCCCATCCGCAATCAGTCCATCGCTAAAGCATTTTTTAAAGCCAATGGGATCTCCATCTCTGTAAGGACTCATGCAGCTTTCATATTCTTGTACAAGCAATTGATGTTGAGTCCTTAACCACAAATTCAGCAAAACATACCCCAGTAGAATCGCTGCCAGTAAGCGACCGATATAAAGCCAGCCCGCTGCGCCGGGCTTTACGCTGACGACAAACAGGGGAAGCAGGATCAGAAAAAACCAAAGCCAAGGATTCATTCTCAAACTCATTTATGGTCCAACGGTAGCAAGGATCGAATGAATGTGCATCCTTGATAGGATAGTTTCTTTCCCCAACCCATTCACTTTCGCTTGCTTTTTCAGCTTATCCGGCTATGTTTCCGCCTCCTTTACATAGGCCCTGAACCCGAATGGGCAGGCAGTAGAGTTATGTGAATCGGAACAAGTGTCCGGTTCATTCTGAAAGGAATGACTATTATGAAGTCGCAAGCTGCTATGAAATACCAACCCGCAGATGAGGATTTTGCCTCGCTGTTTGAAGAATCCCTCAAAGTCTCCGATGTTGCCGAAGGTTCGGTGGTCAAAGGCCTTGTGGTGTCTGTTATCAATGACATCGTGACGCTGGATGTGGGCCTTAAATCCGAAGGCCGCATTTCTCTGCGTGAATTTCACCGCGCTGGTGAGCCGATGGAACTGCGCGCCGGTGATACGATTGAAGTCTATATTGAGCGCATTGAAAACCGCGCCGGCGAGTGTGTTCTCAGCCGCGAAAAAGCGCTGCGCGAAGAATCATGGGGCAAGCTGGAAACGGCGCATACCGAACAAACGCACGTCGAAGGCGTGATCTTTGGCAAAGTCAAAGGCGGCTTCACGGTGGATCTGCAAGGCGCGATTGCGTTCCTGCCAGGCAGTCAGGTTGATATTCGCCCGATTAAGGATATTGGCCCGCTGATGAACATTCCGCAGCCTTTTATCATCCTGAAAATGGATCGCAAACGTGGCAACATTGTGGTGTCGCGTCGCTCGGTGCTTGAAGAATCCCGTCAAGGCCAGCGCGATGAGCTGCTGTCAAAAATCCGTGAAGGCGATACGCTGGAAGGTGTGGTGAAAAACATCACTGATTACGGCGCGTTCATTGACATGGGCGGCGTCGATGGCCTGCTGCACGTGACGGATATTTCGTGGAGCCGCATCAACCACCCATCCGAGGTCTTTGCGATTGGTGACACCATCAAAGTCATGGTGACCAAGTTCGATGATGAAACCAAGCGTATTTCATTGGGTATGAAACAGCTCGAAGAAAACCCATGGAAGGGCGTCGAAGAAGCCTACAAAGTGGGTCTGCGCTTCACCGGTCGCGTCAGCAACATCACTGATTACGGCGCGTTCATCGAGCTGGACAAAGGCATTGAAGGACTGGTGCATGTCTCTGAAATGAGCTGGACCAAGAAAAACGTTCACCCAAGCAAAATTATTGCGGTGGGTCAGGAAGTGGACGTGATGGTCCTCGATATTGATTCACAAAAGCATCGCATTTCGCTTGGTATCAAGCAGTGCGAAACCAACCCGTGGCAAGCGTTTGCTGACAATCAGAAAGAGTCTGATGTCATTGAAGGCACGGTGCGTAACATCACCGAATTCGGTTTGTTTGTTGGTCTGGAAGGTGACATTGACGGCCTCGTGCATCACTCCGACATTAAATGGGGTGAGTCCGGCGAAGAAGCGGTGAAAGAGTACAAAAAAGGCGATACCATCAAAGCGAAAATCCTGTTGATCGACGTGGAGAAAGAACGCGTCAGCCTTGGCCTGAAGCAACTCACCGAGAAGCCAGCCGGTACCGTGGATGAGGTGAAACCAGCATCCAAGGACAACAGCAAAGTCAAGAAGGGCACTGTTGTCACCGTAAAAGTGGCCAGCGTTGATAAAGAAGGCATCACCGTAACCCTCGAAGACAACACCACCGGCTACATCAAGAAGTCGGAGCTGTCACGCGAGCGCAAGGAACAACGTCCAGAGCGCTTTGCTGTGGGTGATCGTGTGGATGCGAAAATCATCTCCACCAGTGCCAGCGGCGAAGCTTCTCTGTCGGTGAAATCATTGGAGAATGACCTGCATAAGCAAGCCATTGATACCTTTGGTTCAACCGATAGCGGCGCGAGTCTCGGAGATATTCTGGGTGCCGCGTTGGGTCAGGCTGAAGAAAAGCCGAAGAAGAAAACCACCACGTCTAAGTCTGAATAAGGCGGCGACGACCACTAAACACCAAGGAGAAGGCGATGGCCATTTCAAGCGATATGCTGATCGAACGCTCACGTATGAAACGTCAAATTTCATTCTGGCGACTGGCGGCTATCGGGGCGATCGTCTTCTTCCTTGTGTTGATGATTGAAACACCTGACGTTGCCTCCGTTGGCACCTCTTACATCGCGCGCGTTGATATTGAGGGGGTAATCACTGATGATCTTGCCGAGCAGAAACTACTCGATGATCTAGGTAATAACGACAATGTAAAGGCGGTGATTCTTTACATGAATACACCGGGCGGCACCGCCGTTGGCGGTGAGGAACTATTCAAGCGCATTATAAAGCTAAAAGAGAAAAAGCCGGTGATTGCGCTCATGCGTTCACTGTGTACCTCTGCTGGCGTCATGAGTGCCGTAGCGGCTGATCGAATTTATGCCAGCAACGGTACGATTACCGGCTCTATTGGCGTCATTTTACAAACCGCGGATGTCACTGAGCTGGCAAGTAAAGTTGGTGTGCTGCCGGTTATTGTTAAATCCGGCCCACTCAAAGGCTCGCCCAGCCCGTTTGAAAAACTGGATCCGGCCGGTCGCGCCGTGGTGCAATCACTGATCGATGATTTCCATAAAGTTTTTGTACAGCTGGTTGCTGATGCCCGTCACTTGCCTTACGCAACAGTTGCCGCATTGGCGGATGGTCGTGTCCTCAGCGCACATCAGGCGCTGGACGCCAAGCTGATTGACGCGATTGGCGGAGAAGATGAGGCGCGTCAATGGCTTATGGAAAACAAAAAACTCGATTTATCGCTTAAAGTGATCAAAATGGAGCCTAAAAAAGAGCGTCAAACTCTGATTGAAAGGCTGTCTTCCATGGCTGGATTTCGCCTACCTTCAGCAATTACTTCTCTGAGGCTTGACGGATTGCTTCTGATCTGGCAACCTGCGTTCAACTGAGGTTAACCTTAGATAATTGTAACTTAAAAAATAAATAATAGAACCATGACCAAATCTCAATTAATTGCACGACTATCCAAGCGCTTCCCCCATCTTCTCCAACGCGACATTGAAAGTCTGGTGAACACCGTTTTTGGTGATATTGCTACCGGACTTGTCACTGGCAAACGTATCGAGTTGCGTGGCTTTGGCGCTTTCTCCATCCGTAAGCGCGAGCCACGTGTGGCGCGCAACCCAAAAAATGGGGTTTCGGTAACAGTCGGCTCACGTTTTGCCGTTTATTTCCGTGCCGGCAAACAACTCCGTGAACGCATCAACCACTAGTTAAGCTATAGCCCGTATGATTCATTACATCGGGCTATGCGTGCGCTATGTGTTTTTGTTGCTGCTTTGCCTGATCACTGTCTCGTTTGTGTTATCGAACGATCAGACGGTGCACCTGAGTCTGTTTCCACTGCCTTATGAAGTCTCATTGCAGCTCTTTGCCTTAAGCGGGCTTGTGTTATTGTTGGGACTGGTGAGTGGTATGCTGGCAGCACATATACACACTGCGCGTAAAATCATGCATTTGCGACGCGAGCTGCGTGATAAATCCAAGCGCTTGCAGGCGTTGTATCACGAGGCAAGTGCCTTGCAAATGGAACGTCAGGCACAACAAAACTACGCGTTTTCTGATACACCCAAACTTCAGGCGCATGGTGCGAGCGCCCATCCATGAGTGTCGTTGTCAAATTATGCGGGTTGCGTCGTCCTGAAGATGTGGATGCCGCCATCCATGCCGGTGCCGACGAATTGGGATTTATTTTTTACCCATCAAGCCAACGGCATGTTAGCCTCACCGAGGCCTCATTGCTGCGTGCACTGGTGCCTTCACAACGCCGCGTGGTAGCGGTGACGGTGGATGCGAGTGATGATGAGCTGGATGCCATCGCACAGTTTTTACAGCCGGATGTTTTTCAGTTGCATGGCAACGAGTCACCCCATCGGGTGCACGAAGTCAAAACGCGACTGCAACGCCCCGTGATCAAAGCGATTGCCGTGAAAAATATGCAGGATGTGCATGCCGCCGAACGGTATGAAGAATCCGCCGACTATTTATTGTTCGACACCAAGCATAGCAGCGGCGCATCCGGCGGCACAGGCATCACGTTTGACTGGCAACTGTTGCATGGTTTTAGCAGCTCTCTGCCATGGTATGTCTCCGGTGGGCTGGATGCTGATAATGTGAGTGAAGCACTGCGCATCACCGCTGCAAGGCGGGTGGATGCATCTTCGCGTCTGGAAGTGGCACCTGGCGTGAAAGATGCGGCCAAGCTCTCCGCTTTTGTGCTGGCAGCGAAAGCGGCACCCGCCCATCCATAGCCTTAATTCGTGGGCAATTTTATGTTGCCTGACACTTAGAAATGACTTCGCAAACCGAGTGAATCGCGCTAAGCAATCACCATGAATCAACCACGCCATAATCAACTCCCCGACGACCGCGGGCATTTCGGCCCCTTTGGTGGCCGTTATGTCGCTGAAACGCTGATGCCGCTGATCCTTGAGGTAGAGCAGGCGTACCGCGCGGCGCAGGCTGATCCAGCGTTTCAAACCGAGCTGGATTATTACCTCACGCATTATGTGGGCCGCCCGAGCCCGCTTTACTTTGCCAAACGGCTGACGGAAGAGCTTGGCGGCGCCCAGATCTGGTTCAAGCGCGATGAGCTCAATCACACCGGCGCGCATAAAATCAATTCCTGCCTCGGCCAGATATTGCTCGCACGCCGCATGGGCCGCACGCGTATCATTGCTGAAACCGGTGCTGGCCAGCATGGCGTCGCCACCGCAACGGTGTGTGCCTTATTTAACCTGCCCTGCACCATCTATATGGGCGCCACCGATGTGGTGCGCCAGCAGCCCAACGTGTTCCGCATGAAACTTCTGGGTGCCGAAATTGTGCCGGTGTCATCCGGCAACGGCACGCTAAAGGACGCCATGAACGAAGCCATGCGCGACTGGGTCACGCATGTCGATGATACGTATTACCTGATTGGCACCGCCGCCGGCCCTCACCCGTTTCCCGAAATGGTGCGTGATTTTCAGTCCGTCATTGGCCGTGAGGTGCGCACGCAAATGCAGCAAGCCGAAGGCCGCCTGCCCGATTCGCTGGTGGCGTGCATCGGTGGCGGCTCGAATGCCATTGGCTTGTTTCATCCGTTCCTGGACGATACCTCTGTGGCGATGACGGCCGTGGAAGCTTCTGGCAAAGGGGTGGAGACTTCTGAGCACGCCGCTTCCATCGCCAAAGGCCGCGCGGGGGTATTGCATGGCGCGATGAGCTATCTCCTGCAGGATGCCGATGGGCAGATCACGGAAACACATTCCATTTCGGCGGGGCTCGATTACCCGGGCATCGGGCCGGAACATGCATGGCTGCATGAATCGGGGCGCGTGCAGTATGTTTCCGCCACCGATGAGGAAGCGCTTGGCGCGTTCCAGCGTTTAGCGCGTACTGAGGGCATCCTCCCCGCGCTCGAGCCAAGCCATGCGCTGGCGCATGTGCTGAAAGCCGCTCCGAATCTACCCAAGGAGCACCTCATGGTGATGAATCTCTGCGGGCGTGGTGATAAGGACATTTTCACCGTGGCCGCCGCACTCGGGGTGAAAATATGAGGACAGGTTTAAGGTTTCAGGTTTCAGGTTTTAGGGGTGCTCTTGCGCGGGAGCAGGGAGTTTGGCATGAGTGATCGACTCCGTCACACGTTTGAAGCCCTCAAAAAGCAGGGCAAAACCGCATTAATCCCCTTCATCATGGCGGGGGATTCATCCGCGGAAGAAAGCGCCTCCATCCTCGATGCCTTACCTGCCGCCGGTGCGGATATCATTGAACTGGGTATCCCGTTTTCCGATCCCATGGCCGATGGGCCGAGCATTCAGGCGGCTGGTGGCCGTGCCTTGAGCGCAGGGATGAATCTGCGCGGCGTACTCGCCCTCGCGCAGCAGTTTCGTGCGCGTCATCCCAGTGTTCCGCTGATTTTGATGGGCTATTACAATCCCGTCCTGCAAATGGGGCTGGAACTCTTCGCAGAGCAGGCTGCATTGGCAGGAGTGGACGGAGTGATATTGGTGGATTTGCCACCGGAAGAGCAGGAAGATTTGCAACCCTTGCTGCAGGCTCGCGGCATCGCGTTCATCCGCCTGATCGCGCCGACCACCGGCGATGAACGGCTGGCGCATTTGCTGAAAAATGCGGACGGATTCGTCTACACCATCGCGGTGAAAGGCATCACCGGCGCAGGCTCCAGCACGGCGGATGCACTTGGCGCGCGCATCGCGCAGATTCGGCGGCACACGCCCCTACCCATCGTCGCTGGATTCGGTATTAAAACACCACAACAAGCCGCCGCGCTCTGCGGCATGGCTGACGGGGTCGTCATTGGCTCGGCATTGATCGAGGCGGTGCAGGCGAGCGGAGCGAACACCCCTGAGGAATCAGCGTTAGCAGCGCAAACATTTATTCAGGCAATCGCTACTGGCATGCGCGGAACATCCGCCTGACGCCCTGCCCTACCGCGCTGTCCAAAGACTTGATTGGCCAGTCGTTCTTCCTGAACCGCCCTGTCCTCGCACAGGTCGTTCTTCCCGACCTTTATAAGCTGCATTGGCAGCGTTTAGTGTGCTCTCCAAGAGTGTGCCAAGCCTCTCCGCACGATCCTGCCCGTCCCGATGCCTTGCAATCCCTTCATTTTCCACATGCAAACAGCTAAACATACGCCCAACAATGAGCGCGATGTCTGGTTCTTGGCTAGTGCGCGAAGGGGACTGTAGAGCCAACATTTCCGGTCGCGTGACCTCTGCCTGAATAATATTGCTAGCTGTTTGTTCCAGTGCGTTGAATACATCGCCGATTTTTTTCAAATCATTAACAGACCAAGGGTGCTTCTGAGGGGAGAATAAAACCCTGTCATCCCAGCGAAAGCTGGGATCCAGTGGAACCGTCGTCTGGATTCCTTAAGTTCACAAACGAAGTGCAACACTATGATAAGGTGTTGTGCTTATGGGAAAAACCTATCGACAG
>JAIEPI010000182.1 GCA_019749855.1 Rickettsiales bacterium
GAACTGCCGCCTTTTTCACAAAGGCGGCAGTCAATTCATTGAAAACCTAAATCTGATTTAACTGTTCCAGCAAATCATCGGTGGTACTGATCACCCGTGTATTTGCCTGATACGAACGCTGCGCGACAATCAGATCCGTCAACTGCTCTGAGAGATCCACGTTGGATTGCTCAAGTGCAGAAGCGGCAATCGTACCCGTACCGCTGGTTCCAGCTTCACGCAGGTTCACATCGCCGGAATCACGTGTCTGGGTGTAGGCGTTGCCGCTCTCAGGATTCAAACCATCGGGATTGTTGAAATCAGCCACCGGCAATTTGTAGAGATTTTGTGTTTCTCCGTTGGAGTAACTCGCCACCACAAATCCGTTCTCATCAATATTGACACTGACCAGTTCACCCACCGGCGCACCGTTTTGATTGAGGAATTTAACGTTATAGCTGGAATCAAACTGGCTGAGGCCATTGGTATCACCCAGTTGAACGCCACCGGTCGTACCCAAAGGCTGACCCGCAGTACCGTAATCAAAGTTAATGACACTGGCTACCGCGCCATTTGTCCAGTTAATCGTGATCGGACGCGTGAGTGAGGTGGACACATTACGCAGGGTTCCATCACCATTGAACTGGATGGTGCCGACCGCAAGCTGACCGTCCACCAGCGTGGTGTTGACTTCATCAGGGTTCACCGCGTGCACTTCCAGCGCCCATTCGTTATTCGCCGTCTTAATATAGCTGAAACGAATGTCATGACCGGTGCCCAGCGCATCATAGATACGCTGCGTTCGGCTGAACTGTGCGACAATATCACCCGACGCCAGGTTAGCGCCGACACTTCCGGAGGCATCATATTCCGGTCCGAGATTGCCCGTGTCACCACGCACATAGGCACCACCAAGCAGCGAGGTCGTCAAACCAAGCTCTGAGGTGATGCTACCAATATTGGTTGCCTGATAGGTTGCTGTCAGGCCACCGCCAGGCCCACCGACCACACCCGCCGCCGTTGTCACCTGAATGGTCACCGTGTTTGCGGTGGTTGCACTAACGCGGAAGGTTCCGGTGAGTTCTGCCCCCGTTACACCGCTGGTGGCGGCGAGGTTGTTCAAAATGATGTTGTTTCCAACGGCAAACGAATGACCCACAATATCAATCGTCACGGTGGCAACACCTGCGGCCACACCTGTCACGTTGACTGGATCGGTTGAGAGCGTTGTCACCGTTCCCGCATAATCCTGAAACCGGATGGTATCCAAGGGATCATCTGCACTGATAGTCAGAGTGGATTCAGACAATGGATTTGTTACTACCGCCGACACACCAGGATCAGTCTGCACTTGAGCCGCGAGGCTATTCTGCGAATTGAAACGACGCGTGCCGCTGGTCACATTGGCCAACCCAAGTTCTGAAATCCAGTTAATTCCTGCCAACGGTGAGGTCCCCGTTGCATCAACGTTTGCAAAGGTCACGGATTCATTCGCATCTTCTGCGCCCACAACCAGACGACCATTGACCACACGTGACGTGAGTCCACTCGCCTGATCAATCGCCTCAGCAAGGTTGGTGAGGTTGTTGAACTGTCCGGTGGCCGCATTGGGCGAACTGGTGGTGTAAGTGAAAGTATGTGATCCTGAAGATGGGGTCGTGATGGTGAAGCTACGCGCTGCCGTGGTGTAACCTGTCACGCCCGTCGTGCCTAGAAATGCTTGTGCCGTGGAAGTTGCATCAAGAATGTTACCCACAAAACCATCAACACGCACGGTACCGGTGGTCGAAGCGCCCGCCGTTGCATCCTCTGGGGTGGCTGTTTGGAATTGAACCACACCCGTGAGTGCATTCACCGCCGTCAAGGTGACCACACCATTAAACTGTGAAGTTGGCGCGGTGGTTGCCGCGTTCACACCCACACCGGTCAGGCGGATAGTGTCACCCACATTTAAACCAAGCGTAGATATAGTTGTCGCTGGGGGCAGACCAAAAATCGCCGAGAGATCCACGTCAACGTTGTTAGAGGAAGCGATTGTGGTAATGTTCGCACCCACATTCACCGGCCCCAGATAACTGGTTTGATCGCCGATGTTTGTGTTAGTCGCAATATCAATCCTACGACCAATGGTGAATCCGCCATAGGTATAGTCGTAAGCCAGCCCACTACCAGTGGTTACTGACAGACGATCACCACGCACAATATTGTTCGCTGAAGCCAGTCCAAAAGATGGCACACCGGCGACAAATGGGGTATAACCTTCGTCCGGTACAATGATATCATCCGCACCGATACCAAAGTTCACTGTATTCTGATCCATATCAACCGTGCCTTTAGGCCCGGGGTAAATGGTCTGACCGGCATCAAGGTTAATGCCGACTTGCACCTGCGAGGTGGCAAGCGCGACACCGGCACCGGACTCCACATTCACCACTTCCAGACTCTCCAGATTCGCACTGGAAATACTGTTCAGGTTGCCTAATTCACCAGGTAAGCGGCCTTCGCGATCCAGCGGCCATCCTTTGAGATAAAAGCCATTCGCATTGACAAAGTTACCCAGACGATCCTGACGGAAGGAACCTGCACGGGTATAGAGCGTTTCGCCACTACCATCGGCTCGTGCACTCACCGTGAAGAATCCACTCCCCGACAGGGCAATATCCGTCGGCGCAGAGGTTGAAGAAACAATTCCCTGCTTACTGATATTTTGAACCGTATTGCTGCGAACACCGCCAGGCGAATAGGCCGTGGTGGTGGCCGCATTCACCACCAGTGATTCAAAGGAAGCCTTGGCTTCTTTGTAACCCACCGTGTTTACGTTTGCGATGTTATCGGAAATAATGGCGATCTTCTGACCCTGAGCATTCAGGCCTGAGACACCGGTGAATAATGCGCCGTAGAGTGACATGGTAAACCCTCCTGTAAAAACTTGTTCTATTTAACCGTTTGGAATTTCACGTACTGCGATGACTTTATCGACTGGAATATCGAGCGTGCCGACTTCCAGATTCATATTGCCATCCTTGTCATAGCTTGCCGCGCTGACACGGCCTGTGGTGTAGGTTTTAACACCAGTAATCTCTTTGCCATCCAGACCCGTTGCTTTGGCGGCAATGTAATAGGTGCCATTGGGTAAATCCTTGCCATTGAATGATCCCAGATTGCCCTGACCATCCCAGCTCACCAGATTTTTCCCCTTAGTGTTGGAACCAATGCCACTAAACACCGCTTGCTTGGACTCATTCAAAATACTGACTCTCACCTCTTTGGCCTCACTAGGAAGTTCGTAAACGAAAGCTGACTGTTTATTGCTGAGGAATCCTGCATTACCCTCCGCATCCACCGCGCGTCCAATATAGGAAACGCCCGATTGCACAGCGGATTGTTGCGTCAGACTGATCATTTTTTCCAGATTGGAGTTGGTCGCCAGCTGTTGCTCCACACCCGCAAACTGAACGAGCTGCGCCGTAAACTCATTTGTATCCAACGGCTCTGTCGGATCCTGATTTTTGAGCTGCGTGGTGAGCAGCAGCAGGAACTGATCAAAGTCCTCAGCAATTTTCTTACCATCAATCTCCGACTTCGGCGGATTGATTTTATTATTAAGCTTTTCAGCCTGTGCCGCCGCGCTGGCGCTGTTGGTGGCTTGCGCACCTGAATTTAAGAGCGATGCAGTGTTGTTGCTATCAATGGCCATAAAAACTCCCTAATGACTATACGCGAATGTTAAGACCAGTGGATGCCACCAGCCGGTAAGTGCCGTTATTTTCAATTTCCAGAATATCCTGAGCATTGTTTTGCGCAGACTGGGCACTCTGCTGACGTCCACCCCGTTGCCCCGAGTCATTTCCCTGCGCAGAGCCTTGCTGGGCCTGAGATTGCTCGCCACGAAACTGAAATTGCATGGCACCAGAATCTGCTTTAATTCCGGCATCGGCCAGTGCACGCTCCAGACCACGTGAGTCGCGTTGCAAAAGATCAAACGTATCTTGCCGATCCGCCGTGATCCGCACGACAGCATTGCCATTATCCGCCAGATCAATGGAAATATCGATGCGACCCAGATGCTCAGGCGTCAGACGCAAACTGATCTGATCATTACCATCAGCCACTGCTTTGTGAATATGAACGTGCAGCTGATCAACGAGGTTCTGACCGGGCTGCACCTTAACAGGAATTAGCACTAAGGACGAATCAGCACTCACGCGAGGATCGGCAAGGCGACCCAATGATGCGACAGGTGTTTGACTCGCTGAAAATGCATCCGTTGCCGTTGATAGATTTTCAGTGCGCTCCGCCGATGGCGCATTCGTGAAAGTCCTCAGTAAATCATTGTGATCCTTGCGTGCCACGCCAGATGCTGGGGCCGCTGACGGCTTTGATGAGGCAGAAAGTGCCTCCGCATCTGCTGGGCTATTACCAGACTCAGTGGAGATGCTTCTATCATCCTGCGAGGCTTTGGCTTCACCCTGAATAGCATCACCATCCCTACGCTGGGCTTGTTGCGCCGCACCCGCTGAATTCTGCGCATCCGAGAAACCTGAAATGGCACTTTGTATAATCTTAGCATCAGCAACGGCGGCAGTGGTTGTCACGCGTGTATTTTCTAACTCTGACAAGGAACTTGTACGTGAAACCAACACCGCAGCACCGGTATCAAAGGTCGTGACATCTGCTATTTTCAACTCGGCAACACCACCATTTAGTGCAAGAGACACCTCGCCCGCTGCGCTATCGCCTGTCCCCAGAATCAAATCATCATTCGCAGCTTGTGAGGATGCATTGGCATCTGTCAGTGAAATTTGGGCGGCATCAGGCGCAATCAGCGGGTCTGTTGTTGCGTCATTCAGCTGTGAGGACGCATCACTTTGTGCATACTGCGGAACTAGCGCACCCTGCGGAACTGGCGCATCCTGCGGAACTAGTGCACCCTGCGGAACTGGCGCACCCTGCGGAAGCACCTCGCCTCCATTAAAAGCCGCCAGAGGTAATAATGGTGCGGCCTGCTTGGAAAGCGCATCAATTGAAGGCTGCTTTGTTACAACAGGAACATCACCGACCGCCGCCACCTCATGGTATTGCGGTTGAATAGCGCCTGCAATAATGCCCGTGAAGGCTGGCGCCGCTCCCAGTGCAGGATCCACCGCACCTGCCTGCACATCAGATAGGAATTTGAGCTGAGCTTCAGCATCACTATCAGCGGCGAGCGCCTGAAGGTTCTTTACGAGCGTAGAGCCATTTTGTTTGAGTGTAGTATTATTCAGCGATGCTAACACCGCTTTGAATGAATTTTGTGATTGGGCCGCGGCATCTGGCGATGTTAACGTCGCGGGTGCCAGCCCATTGGCGGGCACTGCTTTCTCTGTCACGTCAGTCGTGGCAGTAGGCGCTATCAGAGACAAGAGTAAATCGCTCATTGGAACCGTCGCAGGGTTTGTTCTGCGAGATAGAAGCAATTACTGTGCCAGTTTCTATAGCACGTTGATAAATATTATTTTCTTTGCTCGAGCTTGGCAAGCTCCACCGCTGCCCTCAACTCAATATCCTTCATGACAGACAATAGGCGGGGATCGGCAATTAGAGCTTTTTGTTCAGAAATGCGCTGGGAGAGCCTGTTGAGTAAGTGCGTAGGTAACTCACCAATAAGCAGGGCATTGCGTAACTCCTCCAGCACATCCAGTGTGAGGCTTGCCGCCTTGAAAGATTTCTGGCGCGAAACATCCTCATCGGAAACCTCTTGCAGAGCCAGCATATAGTTGATGGCACTGGCCGCCACCGGTGGCGGGGTTTCCTGCGCCCCACTGGCCTCCTCTGTTTCAGACATATAATCAGAGAAGCTGGCACCGGAAGCTTGTGACGAGCGCCGCGTGCGCTGTGTCGTGGTGCTTGGCAAAATCGGAAAGAACGGCGTAATTTTCATATGAGCTTATCGTCCTTCGAAAATTGAATATACCTTAATCACAAGACAGACAAAAGCCTTTTACCTGATAGACAAACAATCCGGCAAAAATTTCCCCACATTTGGAATGCAAGCCTCTTCAAAGTGAATCCAAGAGAATCAACCGTGCAAGGCAATGCCTTGTGATAACGCCAAACATGCGAATTTCATAAACTGGCATGGTTTTCGCATATGTATAGCACAATAAAGCCTAGAGCGCTGCAAACGCATCGTAGGGAGGAATCAAAAATGCTGATGACGTCTCATTACACCCCCCCCCGAACAACGGGCAAACCGATTGTCGCCTTGCCGGTGCGCACGACACGCCCGGGGGGTCGCTATGATCCGCGATTGGTGGTGGCGCGCTGCTTCTTCATTACCGCATTATTCCACTTGCTGGCGGGCATGGTACTGCTGGCCGTCACCACCCGTGATGCCGATGCATCCACCGCACGCATCAAAGATATTACCTCATTTGAGGGGGTGCGTGACAATATTCTGCTGGGCTACGGTCTGGTGGTAGGTCTCAACGGCACGGGTGATCGCTTACAGAATAACGCGTTTACCCAACAAAGCCTGATCGCATTTTTAGAGCGTCAGGGTGTCAATATCCGTGGACAGAACCTCAATACACGTAACGTGGCGGCAGTCACCATTACCGCCAGTCTGCATGGCTTTGCACGCACCGGCGGAAAAATTGATGTTGAGGTGAGTGCGCTGGGTGATGCACGCAGTCTGCTTGGCGGCACGTTGCTGGCAACGCCACTCTATGGCGCCGATGGCGAAGTGTACGCGGTGGCGCAAGGCTCCATTGCGACAGACGGGTTTGAAGCCTCAGGACAATCCGGCTCCTCGATAACAAAAGGGGTGCCCACCGGTGGTTTCATCGCCAATGGCGCGATCGTCGAGCGTGAGATTGATTTCGCTATGAACGATATGCAAAGCGTGAAGCTCTCACTGCGTAATCCCGATTTATCCACTGCTGCGGATGTTGCCAATGTCATTAATGGCCGCATTGGACCTGGTTTTGCCAAAGTCACCGATCCTGGCACCATTGATTTGCGCGTACCGCCTGCCTACGCGCAGGATGTCAGTACATTGCTGGCAGACATTGAAAAACTGCAAGTGACGACGGATCAGCCCGCTCGTATCATCATTGATGAGGCGTCCGGAACCATCGTTATGGGTGAAAATGTACGTATTGATACGGTGGCGGTGGCGCAGGGTAATCTGGTGGTGCGTGTTGATGAAACGCCGCAAGTCTCACAGCCCGGGCCGTTTGCTCCCGAAGGCGCGCAAACCGTGACAGTTCCACGTACCAACGTCACGGTGGATCAGGGCTCCGGCAATAAAATGGCCGTGCTGGAAAACGGTGCCACGCTGAAGGATCTGGTGGGCGGACTAAATTCACTGGGTGTTGGCCCACGCGACATGATCACCATTCTGCAAACCATTAAAGCGGCTGGCGCTCTGCAAGCTGACATTGAGGCGAGGTAGTCATGGACACATTGAGCATTCCCGCATCGCCACTTCGCAGTCCGGATGCTGCTGAGCTGAAAACTCGGT
This sequence comes from Rickettsiales bacterium, assembly GCA_019749855.1. Classification (GTDB taxonomy): domain Bacteria; phylum Pseudomonadota; class Alphaproteobacteria; order Rickettsiales; family UBA998; genus UBA998. Next base: position 7,484 of record JAIEPI010000182.1, read on the forward strand.
TAAAACTCGAAGATCAGGGACAGCGAGCGGCTTCGCTCTCTAACAATGTTAATCACGCGCAGCTTGAAAAGACAGCGCAGGAATTTGAGGCAACCTTTCTATCGCAAATGATGGAGCATATGTTTGAGGGCGTAAAAACCAATCCCCTCACGGGCGGTGGTGAAGCCGAAGATATTTATCAGTCGATGATGATTGATGAATACGGCAAGCTCATCGCACGCGCGGGTGGTGTGGGCATCGCCAATCATGTGATTCAGCAATATGAAAAACAACAACCCAAACCAACTGAACCAACGGAGTAAGTCATGCAAGCCTATGAACTGGAAAGCGACGCACTGCCGGCCAATAATGATGATGACTTCGATACCGAAGCCTTCAACGCATTAGAAGATGACGATGTCGCTGACGCCGTGCTGAACGCCCATCAGGCGACGGCTGATAGCGTCAATGTGGAAACCATCATCGTCCTCACGGCGCGGCTCGCGCAGGTACTAGCGGAGGAAGCGGATATGTTAGCCGATATGCGGATCGCCACCATCGATGCTTTGCAACGTGAGAAGCTGCTTCTGGCAGGCGCGCTGGCAAAACAGAAAAAACTGTTTGAACGCTTTCCACACAAGCTGCACGACATTGATGAGGAAGAGCGCGAGCGGCTGGAGCAAATCATCGAGATTTTTGAGAGCGTGATGAAAGAAAACTATCGCCGCCTGCTCATTGCACGAGAAGTGAATCGCAAAGTGGTTGAAGCTATCGCCGAAGCCGTCAACGAGGCCTCAGCGCAAGCGCTCTACAACAACAAGGGCATGTCAGGTGCGGCCTATGAATCATTCTCCGTGAGCCTTGATAAACGTATTTAGATGACGCGCCACAGGAGCACTCCATGAGCCTTACCCTTGCCCTCAATAACGCCCTGACCGGTCTGAATGCCAATCAGAAGGCGCTATCGGTTGTCTCAAACAACATCGCCAATGCGAACACTGAGGGCTATTCACGGCAAATTGTCCAACAGTCAGCCCTCTACATTGGTACCGTTGGCTCAGGTGTGCGGATCGAGGACATCACTCGTAATGTCGATAAATATCTGCAGCGCTCCCTGATTAGTCAGTCATCTGAAGTTGGTCAGGCCGATGCTATTAATATTTATCATGAGCGTATACAGGTGTTGCTGGGAAAGCCAGGCGCCAATAATTCGATTGATGAATATATTGGTGAATTTTTCAGCTCCATCCAATCGCTTGCCGATTCCCCTGAGCGTATTTCTTTCCGTGAGAATGCGGTCAATTCCGGTGTGGTTCTCTCTCGGGAAATTTCAAGCCTTGCAGAAGGTCTGGAAGATCTGCGCCTGCAAACCGATCAGGACATCAAGGAGGGGATCCGTGCTGTTAATCTTGAGCTGCAAACAATCGACTCCCTCAATATTGCGATTAACAATGCGGTAGCAATCGGAAATCCAACCGCTGGCTTGATGGATCAAATGGATCTGGCACTGGATAAAATCTCTGATTATATGGAGATTTCAACGTACACCCAGCCCAATGGCTCCATTTATGTCTATTCAGGCAGCGGCATTCCATTGGTAGATGATAGCCTCTATCAAATTCGCTACCGTCCGGCGAGTGGCATTGAGAGCTTTATTGAGGATCGCGATTTCAGCGCCATTGAATCGGTGCGAATTAATGAAAATGGCACTGACAGCAATGACAAAACAGTGATTTTCAGCGCGGGTAATAATGAAAATGTGGTCAGCAACATTACCAGTGGGCGTTTGCTTGGTCTTCAGCAATTGCGAGACAAAATTATTCCCGATATTCTCTTACAGCTGGATAATATTGCCTCGGTAGTGCGCGATACATTCAATGCTATTCATAATGATGGCTCCAGTTATCCTGGTACGGATGAACTGACCGGCACGCGCAGCGTTCTGGCATCAGATAGAAGTGACTGGAAGGGCACCGTGCGGATTGCAGCGCTGGATGGCGAAGGAAAACCCATTACCTCACCCTATAATGATGAAAGCTATACCGGCATTCGCCCTCTTGATCTCGACCTGACATTTTTAGAAAGTGGATTTGGCAAGGGTCAACCCACTGTGCAAACCATTGTGGATGAAATCAATAATCATTTTTATCCGCCTCCTGTTAAATCACAGGTGGGCAATCTGAATAACATTCAGCTTGTTTCAAATAGCACCACCATCCCCAATATACCGCCGCAATTTACCTTTGATTTTGATCTGGATAATATCTCCAAGACCAGCTCACAATTTTTTGTCACCAACGTACAGGTGTTTGATGACAGCACCATTCCAGCGAACATCACCAATGTTTCTGCCGCAACACGGCCACTGGTGACGCTCGATGTTGGCGCGGAATATACGACCACCGCAGGTAGCGGTCAGGTACGCGTTAATGCCGTGGCGCATGGGCTGAAGGACGGCGGTATTGTGTATCTCTCAAATCCGGGCGGTGCGGTGGATGGCATCGCGGCCGCCACCCTCACCGGCTTTTTTACCGTAACGAATGCGACGACCGATTATTTTGAAGTCATCACCACGGGCGCTGCCACTGCAGGCGGTGTGCAGGCAGCCATCACGCCTGGTGTTACAGCAACGCCTAAATGGGATGAGATTGCCGCCGGTGACAGACGGCGCACACGTGACAATGGAACGATCACGGTTGATTTTACTGCCAACACCGCGGCAGGCTATTATGATATTGTGCTTGATGTCGGCGTGTATGATGGCACAACGGCGCCAGAACTCACCCCGACCAGCCAGATCACGTATCGCATCTTTAATAATACCACCAATTTGTTGAATGATCGTTACAACAGCACCGCGCAGACGGGTAACGGCACGCGCGTTGTTGGCAGCACATCACAGCCCTCACTGATTGCAAAACTTGTCGATGAAAAAGGTGTGGAACTGGCTAAAACGAATGGCGTCTATGAAGACCGTCCTTCATTCCTTAAGCTCGAAACATTCAATCCCGTGCATACCGTTGCACTTGATGAGCTGGATAGTCAGCAGCTGGGTATCACGACAACAGTTCCCACCAGCGCCGGAACAAACCGCGGATTCTCGCACTATTTTGAACTGAATAACTTCTTTGAAAGCAATATTCCCACCACGACCGGCGACACCAAAAAGAACAGCGCCATCAATTTAAAGGTGGAAGATCGCTTCTCAACAAATGCCAACCTTGTATCGTTGGGCACGCTTGCAAAGACTCCAGCGCCCACTGACCCTGACGCAGAAGCGCAATATACCTATGAGCGAAATATCGCCAGTAACGACGTGGTTCAGCGTCTCGCCAGACTGGGACTTACCGAGCTGAGTTTTGATGCAGCAGGTGGGCTGGCCAGCGCTACCCAGACCATCAGCGGCTATTCAGCAGAAATTTTGGGCTTTGTCGCATCAAACGCAACGCAGGCCGACTCGAATTTCAATGATAGCCTCACCATTAAAACCGGTTTTGAAGAGCGCCTTGATTCACTCAAAGGGGTCAATATCGACGAAGAGCTTGCCAATACTATTCTCTATCAGAATGCTTACACGGCATCGGCGCGTATTGTGTCGATTGTCGATGAGCTATTCCAAACATTGATCGGCCTGGGACAATAACAAGATTATAGCGAGGATTTATGCCAACCATTACACGTATCAGTAACTTCGCGGTTCATCAGCGCAGTCTTTCTGATTTCAACTCCGTACAGACGCGCCTTGTGGATTTGCAGGGGCAAATTTCCAGCGGCATTAAAGCGCAGGATTTTAAAGGTCTCAACGGACAGGTTGAGCAATTCACCAATCTTGAACAAGCGAAACGTAAAGCGCAGCTTTATCAGGACAATAATGCAGAGGCGATCAGTCGCTTTCAGACGACACGTAATGCGGTCAGCAGCAGCATTGATGTGATCAATGATATTGAAAATTATATCGTGTTGAGACGTAACCCTGCGAATGCAGAAAATATTGCGTTTCAGGAGCAGACCAAAAGCCTGCGAACGGCGTTGGTTAAAGAATTAAACACCAATTTTGGTGGCCGCTATCTGTTTGGTGGCACGCGTAGTGATACGCCACCAGTGATCGCCGACCCAACACCGGAAGCGTATGTCCCAGGCGTACCAGACACCGCTTATTATCAGGGGGCGCAGGAAAACATTTCACTGCGACCGGAAGATAATTATCAACTCGAATTTAACGTGCGAGCCGACGACCCGGGATTTCAAAAGATATTCAGCGCCATCTCGCTCGTTCTGGAAGCGGATACGGCCAAAGACGATGATCGCATTGCTCAGGCCCTCGATTTACTACAAGTGGGGAAAGAAGAAGTGATTAATCTGCAAACGCGCCTTGATGCAAATATCGTCGATTTGGAGAATATCAACGAGAGTCACAACTCAACTTATCTGTACTTAAAGGGCGTGACGGAGGATATTGCCAATACTGATATTGTCGAGGCCTCAACACAGCTGTCGCTTGATCAAACCATTCTCTCCGCCAGTTATCAGGCATTCGCGACGGTAAACCGCCTACGTCTTCTTGATTACCTGAATTAAAATGGGGATGACTAACATCTTGTTAAATTCTCTTCGCTAAGTTAACTATAAGGAGACGAACCATGAATGAACTCCAAATGGCTATCGCACAGGACACCAACGGATTAGTTGCCTCACAGTTGCTGGAAACGGCAACCATGCAAGAAGGTATGCTCATTAAAAGCCGTTTTGGTGAAGTCCCCCTCACGCTTGATAAACCGCTAACAGTGAGCAAGGGCCTTCTTGGTTTTGCTGGCATGACACAATTTTGTCTGCTCGAATTTCCAGTGAAGAAATTCCAGCGCTTCCAGTTACTGCAGTCACTGGAAGATGAGAGCTTGTCTTTCATTGTTATGCCGCTGTCGTTTGTGAATCCCATTATTGAACGTGATGATTTGAGTGGCGCCATTAAGGAGCTGGGTATTGGTGAACAGAATGCGTCCTTACAGTTGATTGTATCGGTTCATCGCTCTGAACAAATTGTTCGCCTCTCAGTGAATGCACGAGCGCCACTGGTCATCGATATGTCAGAGCGCCAAGCGTCTCAGTATGTTTTTCCAAGCAATAAATACAAAATCCAACATTTCATCAGTGCCGAAACCAACGATAAAGTGTGATGATTGAGTCACCCACAAAGAGGCTACTATGGCTACTCAAGCAGCACGCATGACGGCGAATGATCCAATGGAGAGGCAGTATCTGCAGGCAGAGCAGCTGCTGAACAGCGGTCAGTTGAAAGACGCAGCAGCCCTGTGTGAGCAGATGCTCAACGCAAATCCCATGTATCATCGTGGTTACTTCTTACTGAGCCGCTTATTCAGCAGCGTGGGTAACACGGATAAATCACTCGAATATATTGATAAGGCTATTACCTACGCACCACAGGAAGAGGCACTTTATTTTTACCTGCGCGGCAATGGAAATTTATTGAAAGATCATTTGGAAGAAGCCGAGGCAGACTTTTTAAAAGCTCTGAGCATTGATCGAAAAATGGCGTTGGCGACACTGCTTCTAGGCACAACCTACATCAAGATGAATCGCCTCGATGAAGCGGAAAAAAAGCTTCTGAGTGCGCGCAGCATGGGACTTCGCAACGAGGCGACTGAACAGCTGGGCATCCTCTATCAAAGTCAGGGTGAACTGAAAAAAGCACTTGATGCATTTGATGCGCTCATTGCGATGATGCCTGACTATGCCAGTGCCTATCAGCAACGCGCTGGCACACATGCGATCATGAAAAGTTGGGACATGGTGGTAGCGGACGCGCGCAAGGCCATTCAATTGAATGCCGAACCGTCTGTACCTTACTATATGCTCGGACTCGGCCTTTACCATGAAAAGAAATATGCGGACGCAGCCGTCGCGTGTGAACAAGCGGTCAATCTTGATCAGAATCATCGCAAAAGTTGGGACTTGCTGGCATTAGCGTTGCAACGTGCCGGTCAATTGGATCACGCGGTCACCTGCCTGAAAATGATTATCGAACGCTATCCGGATGATGTGAATGTGTATCGCAGTCTGGCTCCCCTGCTGATGGGCATGGAGCGTAAAGAAGAGGCGGTTGAATATCTGGATAAAGGACTGACGCTTTTTCCTGATGATGGCATATTGAGCCACTTTAAAGCTTCATTTGACACCGTCAGTATTGACACGGCGAGTGAGAATTACGTGCGTGATCTGTTTGATGGATACGCCGAGGAATTTGATTACCAGCTTCAGAATGTGCTGGACTACCGCACGCCACAATTACTGGCCGATGCTTTACGTGCGGTATTGAAGCGCAATCCTTACAAAAACCCTCTGCTGCGTATGCTGGACATTGGCTGCGGCACAGGACTTGGCGGCGTGGCAATGCAGGATATTACCTCCTACCGAGTTGGGATTGATATCTCATCCAACATGGTACAAAAAACGCGCGAGCGAGGAATCTATGGTCGCGTCGAGGAATCGGAGATCACTAAATTCTATGCGCAAGAACAAGAGACTTATGACGTTGTGTATGCAGCGGATGTTTATGTCTATATTGGCAATATTGAAAGTAATTTCGCAGGTGCTCACAAAGTGCTGGTTGACGGAGGCTATTACGTATTCTCTGTTGAACGTGACGATGCAGCGCCGCAAGGTTTTATCCTGAGAGCATCAGGGCGATTTGCTCATGCGCGCTCTTATATTGAAAGGCTAGCCGTGCAGTATGGCTTTACCATTGAGTCGATCACTGAGGCCGGTATCCGCAAGGAGCGTGGCACGTTCCTTGATGGCTATTTGGTCGTTCTCAAGAAATCATGAGGACCTAGCCGCATGATCGCCATTCAGACCAGCAGTTTCCTCAAAGAATTTCAATGCTTAGCCGATCGCTGCGAGGATACGTGCTGCAAAGGCTGGGGCATGCAGCTTGACCGCACCACCAAGCAGAAATACGAGCGTGAAGCGCCTGAATTGCTGGCAGCCGTCGATACAGGCGAAGCCGAATGGATTATGAAGCGTGATCCACAGACTGATTATTGTGTAAAGTTTGATCAGGGTATTTGCAGTGTTCATCGTGATTATGGCACCAGCTTTTTAGGCGATGCCTGCCATTTTTATCCGCGCATCACCCGCCAACTCGGCTCAGAACTCACCAGCATGACAGCCTCCCTCTCCTGCCCTGAAGTTACCCGTCTGGCTTTGTTTGGTGAACAATCCGTTGGCTGGGAGGTGGCGGAGACAGACCGCGTTCCCGATTCACTCACCAGTTACCTGATTGAAGGCTTAAGCACCGAGCAAGCCTGGTCTGTGCATCAGGCTTTTTTGACCGCTACTTACGCTACAACACAAACGATTGAACAGACGCTGGCACGCATTATCTCTGTGTCTTTTTCGCTGCATGCACTGCCAGTGACCAGTTGGCCTGAGGCAGTTTCATTTTACCTCAAAAATGCGAGTCAGCGCCTGCCCGTTCCTGATTCCGATCCAGCGGATCCGTTTAATCTTTTGCACATGATGTACGGGCTGGTACGTGCGGCCAAACCCTCGGCGCGCCCACGCCTTGATGACACGCTGAGTGACATGGCGCAGGCATTGGAAGTCACCATTGATAGCGCAACCAGCAACATGACATTAAGTGATAGCAGCGTGATGTGCTGGCAATATGCGCTTCTCCACTGGCAAGGCGCGCCGGCACAGCAGGCTGACCGTCCCCTGCGACGCTGGCTACAGGCGCAGCTCACGATGATGCTTTTTCCGTTTGCTGGCATTGGCTCCCAACTGGCAGAGCGCGTCACATTGCTTGCATTGCGATTCGCGGTGACGCGTCAGGCGCTGATCTGTGCCGCCGCGTTGCAACGCGCACCGATTGAGCCACCGCAGCTCGTTCGCATTGTACAAAGCCTCTCCCGTTTTCTTGATCATCTGGCTGACCCAACGCTCTCGCTCGACATTTGCCGCGAGACTGGCTGGCTGCGTGAATCCCGCCTGCGCGCCCTTATTGGCGACGGCACGTCCCCCATTCCCTCTGCTGCAACCTTACCAAGCCGTCATCCCGAAAAGATGGGATGACAGCCTGATGAATTCGCAGTATAAGGAATAGGTAAATAGACTAAAAAATCATCGATTTTTTTGATCTTTTTTTCTATTTATCTTCTGGCATTAACGTTAATTTAACTTTTAGCGTTGATACTGGGAAGGTAGCCTTAAAAGGTTGCTTTTTTTGAGCATGTAGCTCGGACTCTAATCAATCCATGTAGGAGAAAACATCATGGCCCTCAATTCAATCAATACCAATATTGCTGCGTATTATGCGCAGTCTAATATCGGCAGAGCGTCAAATGCGGCGTCTTCGTCCATTTCACGCCTCTCCAGCGGTAACCGCATCGTTCAAGCGAAAGATGACGTTGCTGCTGTTTCGGCTGGTACATCACTACGTACCAACGTCACCACCCTGCGTACGGCTTTGCTCAACACCTCACAGGGCGCGAGCCTTCTGCAGGTTGCTGATGGCGCGCTGTCGCAGATCACTGACATTCTGCAACGTCAAAAAGCGATTGCCGTACAGGCAGGTTCAGGCTCACTGACGGATTCAGAGCGTGGCTTCCTCAATCAGGAATTCCAGAACCTCACTCAGGAAATTGACCGCCTTGTAGGTCAAACCAACTTCAATGGCGTTGAGCTTTTGAATGGTAGCCTGTCTGAGACCACGGACGCAAAAGACGTGACCACCATTGGCGATAAAGCAACCGCTTCTATCACCTTCAGTGCCAACGTTGTTGTGGCTTCAACCCTCAAGCTGAATGGCGTAACACTCACAGAAGGTGTTAACTTCACACGTGGTGCGGACATTCAAGCCACGCTGGATAGTCTGGTCACCTCACTGAACGGCTCCACCAACACCGCACTCTCCGGTGCAACCTACGCTCGTCAAGGCAACTCGTTGCTGATCACGAACCGTGGGGGTGGTACGATTGGTGAAACCTTCATCATCGACAGTGATCTTGCTGACAGCACCGCACTCTCCGCTACAGGTACCAACGTTGGTGCACGTATCGGCACAGTGAACGCCCAGCACACTAACCGCCTTGTGCAAGTGATTTCCGGCTTGACTGCC
>JAIEPI010000208.1 GCA_019749855.1 Rickettsiales bacterium
CCCGCAGCTTCTGAGCCCGCCATTCCGGCGCCGATAATGTGGATTTTAGGATTCATAATCTACTCCGTCATCCTCGGGCTTGACCCGATTATCTCATCGCTAGTGGTAACAGATCCTCGGGTCAAGCCCAAGGATGACAATTAACGAAGCGCTTTCAGTGCCTCAGCATGCACCCGTGCGTCACCTGCGGCGATCACGTCATAGGTGCCGGCGCGGAGGTGCAATGTTTGGCCATCCCAATCGGTAATCATGCCGCCCGCCGCCTCGATGATTGGCACTAACGGTAAAATATCATAGGCCTTTAAGCCCGATTCAATAATCACATCGATCCGCCCGTTGGCCAGCATGGCGTAACCCATACAGTCGGTGCCATAGACCGCCACTTTGCAGTTTTGGCGCAGGAGGTCAAATCGCGGCCGATCCTCTTCGCGGAATAGATAAGGCGAGGTGGTGCCAAGCATGGCTTCGCTGAGACTTTCGCAGGGACGAACGCTCACGGGAGCACCGTTATAATAGGCCCCATGCTCCTGCTTGGCGCTCCAGCGCTGGCCGGAAATAGGCTGATGCATCAGCCCCAGCACCGGCACGCCGTGATGGCAGAGGCCGATGAGCGTGCCAAAGGTGGGGATGCCCGCCATGAATTTGATCGTGCCGTCGATGGGGTCCAACACCCAGACATACTCTTTGTCCACCCCTTCGCTGCCGAGTTCCTCACCGAAAATCCCATGATCCGGGCATTCCTGCCGGAGGATCTCGCGCATGGCGGCTTCCGCCTCGCGGTCGGCCTGCGTCACGGGTGATTTATCGAATTTATACGAAATGGCGGGGTCATCATAATAACGCCGTATGACCTCAGAGGCAGCGTCAGCCATGCGATGCGCAAGAGTCAGGAAATCATTCATAGATCACTCGGCACTGAACGCTTGAATGCCGGTGATGGCGCGGCCAAGTATCAGCGCATGAATATCATGTGTGCCTTCGTAGGTGTTGACGCTCTCCAGATTCATCACGTGGCGAATCACGTGATATTCATCAGAAATGCCGTTTCCGCCGTGCATATCACGCGAAATACGCGCAATTTCGAGCGCTTTTCCGGCGGAATTGCGTTTAATCATCGAAATCATCTCCGGCGCATAGTCACCGCTTTGAATGAGGCGCCCCACGCGCAGGCAGGCCTGCAAACCCAGCGAAATATCGGTGGCCATATCGGCTAATTTCTTTTGAATCAACTGATTAGCGGCTAGTGGGCGGCCAAATTGCTGGCGCTCCAACGTGTAGTTACGTGCCGCCTGATAGCAGAATTCTGCGGCGCCTAATGCGCCCCAGCCAATGCCGTATCGCGCCTTATTCAGGCAGGAAAATGGCCCTTTTAATCCACTAACGCCCGTTAAGCGATGCGTGTCTGGCACGAAGGCATCATCGAGCATAATCATACCGGTGGCGGAGGCGCGCAGTGAGAATTTGCCCTCCAGCTTTGGCGTTTCAAAGCCCTGTGTGCCGCGCGTCACTAGAAAGCCCTGTATCGTGCCGTCGGGCACCTGTGCATCACCGTATGTTTTTGCCCATACCACGGCAATATCAGCGATAGGCGCATTGGTAATCCATGTTTTTGAACCACTTAATTTGTATCCACCTGCCACTTTGGTGGCGCGTGTTTTCATGCTGCCGGGATCAGAACCCGCATCAGGCTCGGTCAGTCCAAAACAGCCAATCATCTCTGCTGTGGCGAGTTTGGGCAGGTATTCGTCCTTTTGTTCATTTGTTCCAAAAGCATGGATGGGATGCATCACCAGCGATGACTGCACCGATAAAGCCGAGCGGTAGCCAGAATCAACCCACTCAATTTCACGGGCGATCAAGCCGTACGCCACATGCGAGACGCCCGCGCAGCCATAGCCGTCAATGGTAGCCCCTAGCAAGCCTAGCGCACCCATGCCACGCAGGATGGCGGGATCAAACTGCTCATGCCGATTGGCATGGATGATGTCGGGAAAGAGCGTTTCACGGGCAAAACGGCGCGCATTATCGCGTATGAGGCGCTCATCAGCATCAAGCTGCCCATCAAGATCCAGTGCGTCTTCCCAGTCAAAATGTCTCATCTTCACTCCCACTTACAGAATAACGTGAATTGACACTTGAAACAAGCGCGTCACGGTGCATTAGTCGGGGATGGCACGGGGGTAGTGGTGGCTGGTTTGGCGACGCGGTTGGCATCGGGACTTTCGGCAATCTCAAACAGATTTCTTAAAAAACCTGGGGTTAGTAGCGAAAGCGGGTTGACGCTGACTGAGGGATCATCCGTTGCCCCTTTCACGCTGAAACGCGCCGCAAACACACCTTCGCCTTGTTTGCCAATCAGCGCTTCGCCGATCAACGGCAAATCGCCTAGCATCGAGTTGGCTGAGTAAGAAGGAACCAGTGTGCCCGTGAGCGCCAGATCATTGCCGCCATTGGCGATTTCTCCTTCAAGTGTTACACCAAGTGCTGATCCATAAGCTTTTGCTTCTGTTATAATAAGATCATCGTGATGATGAATCACTTCCCCTGTGAGTTTGGTAAAATAAATACCCTTGCCCGTCAGAGTATCGGCGAGTCCTGAAAGAGACAAAAGACTGAGGATTTTAGTCAATGAAGGGGCATTTTCTAGCGAAAACTCGGTCATAGTGACGTTTGCATGCAGAGGATGATCGGTTTTAGAATCATCAAACTCACCTTCCACGCGCAATTGACCGCCACGGATATGTTTGGCAATTTCGAGAATCCGCAAAATTTCGCCGGCATTATCCGTTTGCATGCTAAGTTTTCGTGCCCCTTTGGATTTACTTATGTTGTAATTAAATGGCTTATTCTTACTATCTAATGCTTCAAGTGAAGCAGAAATGCAGTGGTCTGTTGGGCATAGCATGTGTCCTTTAACTCCCTTTAAGGCGCGGCCTTCACCCACAGAGACATTCTGGATATCCAACGTCAAATCCAGCTGTTCCAACAAGTGGTCACTCCGTGATGCATCAGCGGAGCTGGCGGAATTCTGCATCAGCGGCGCAAGGTTAAGCTGGCGGCCTTTGGCAGATATAATCTGTAGCCCTGTTGGTTTTTTTTGATAGGAAAGCGACAGGTCAGAGCCATTCCACTGAAGTTTGGGCAATGACGCTTGAAGTATGGAGTGATCGCCCGCGGCTAAAACTGCGCTGCCCTTCACCTGTTCATCGTCGGATTGAAACTCAGCATTCAGTGTTGCATTGGAATGGATTGGCAATGAATAATCAATATCTAACATAGCCTTGCGCCCGTTAGGCTTGCGATAACCAAGCGCCGGAATCACGATGTTGACGTGCGTTAAATCAAGCTTGGCCTCTACACTGCTTTCCGTAGGATTTTCACGAAGCCTGGCCTTAACCCCCAGCGTGCCGTTGGTACCCTGCGGCAGGCCATTCAGGCCAAAATCCGCCAGCTTGTTCGTCGGCATATCCGCTTCCCACGAATATTCGCTGGTAGAATCAGTGCTATTCTGCTGAATCAGCAGCTTACCCTGAACATCCTGTAAAAATGTATCTGCCTCCAGCATGATGGTAGTGTTATCCGCATGAAGCGAGCCACCGAGTGCTGAAATATCCCATTTTCCCATAACCTTAGGCTGAGAAACATTCAACAGCTTTGCATCGATAACATAGTTTGCAATGGTCCCATTATCCTGAACGGGGCCTGCCTCGTCAGGATAAATTATCAAGCCCATATCCAGCGAAACATTGCCTTCACCCTGAATCATATTCGCATCAAGTGTAAGCGATTGAGCAAGATTAAGATGTTGCGAATCAAGAAAGATCGCCACGTCCGGCGCCACGGTGCTCAGCTGTGAAGATAAGTGCACGGGGGTGGTGTAATCATTAAAATCAGGGATAAACACCGTGGCTTTTTGAATCACGGTGTTGGTTAAGGAGACCCCCTTGGTGATCTGCGCCGTCATCGTTTCACCCGTGATGTGCATTTTTGCGTTCACATCACGCACCGGCGGCAGATTATCCATATAGGTCACCACCGCATTCTCAATTTCAAAATCGGTGGTAACAACGCCATCGTGCAGCGTGGGTGCAGACAAATCCGCGGGCGTGAATTGAAAATGCGCGGTGGTATGCGGAATCACTCCGTCGCGGATGCGGGTTGTCACCCATTCCCGACTTTGCGGAGAGAGCGTCACGGGCCAGAAGCGCTGCAAATCATTCAATGGCATGTTATCCACCGTTCCATCTAATGACCCGCCAAAACCTTCATCGCTTAAGGATACTGCACCACTAATGTTAATTTTTATGCCAGCGCTGTTGAGAGCCAGTGTGCGAACAATATAAGCATTGTTTTGACCACTTACCCCCACCTTGAATGTACTGACAGGTATATTTTCTGGTAATATATTTTTATTATAATAGGTTCCATTGTTACCATAAAGTTCTGCATTTACATTTGACAAAGAGCCATTTTTGGTGATTTCTGCCTCAATTTGTCCGTTGATCGCCATGTCAAACCCCTGCAAAGGGAATTCCTCAGGTAATAGTTGAAGTGCGGAATGCAGGGGCAAATGATGAATGCTGGCCATTATCTGGTGATGTTTATCACGGGTGGCAGGAGCCCAGCGCAGGATTAACTCCGCTGGCGCGGGTTGCGTGCCCTGAAGAACTCGTAGCGTATGCTGATGGTTTTGCTGAGAGTAGCTCAATAAAGGCACATCAAATCCCTCGGTGAGGTTACCATTCATGACGATCAGTCGCGCCTCATGAATGATGAGTCCTTTGATGGGTAAGGTAAGCTGATTGAGACTGTAAACCGGTTGTGCGGAGGATGCCGGGCCGGCTACCTCATTGAATCCCAAGGTGATGGCGCCATTTTCTTTCACGTGAATGGCGATGATGGCTTTTTCCATGCGTACCTGTGAGAGAACAAAGTCTCCACGTAACAGGTCACCAAAGGAGATATCTGCATTGATCACCGGAAAATGCGCAACATGCTTCTGCGAGGGATCTAGCACATTAATGTCTGAGGCATTGAAATTGAAATGCGGCCAGGGTGTCCATTCAACACTGACAAGGGAGTCACTGATACTGACGTGATGAGGTGAAAGTGCTTGTGACAGCAACACCTCCAATTCCCTATGCAACAACGATATATGCCGAGGTTGCCAGCTGAGCAGGCCCAGAATGCCTGCGACAAGACAAACAAAACCAAGGCATACCCTTGCGATCACCCGTCTGGTAGGAAGCATTTTTTACCTGTTAAAATCAAAAAGTGACGGTAAGCTTTAACAGTATAAGGTAAAATTAAAACCATTAAATGTACATTGGACGATCGCTGATTGGCGCATTACGATGCAGCACATGCAGCCAGATTTGTCTCCCATTCTCCATCACCTGCCAACCCTGAAGGAGAATGCCGCAACGCAGGATTTTATAAGCAAAGTTAAGCAGCGCGCCTTAATCAATCTAAGTGATGATGATTACACGCTCTTTTCTAAGTTACTGGAGAATGCGGCTGCCCTTCAGCTACTGTTGTTTATTCACCACCACTCGCCCTATCTCGCCCGCCTGCTGGAAATGCATCCGCAAGTATGGCTGGACGTTAATACTGGTTCTGCCGAGCGTGCCATAGAGGCGATCTACACGCGCTTTGCCAGCAAAGAGATCGCCGCAACATTGCGTTGCCAGAAACAGCAGATTGCTTTGGCAACAGGGATTCTTGATATTTCTGGCCGATGGACATGGGAACAGGTGACGCTCACCCTATCCGACTTCGCCGGCTACGCCGTGAATCTGGCCTTGCAAAGCCTTATCGACAAGGCGATTGCCCAGCACATGCTGCGCGCTAATGATCCACATGGCATTTTTGTATTGGGGATGGGCAAGCTCGGTGGACGTGAGCTGAATTATTCCAGCGATATTGATTTAATCGTGCTGTTTGACAGTGACCGGCTACCCTACATTGGCCGTCAGTCAGCGCAGAGTTTTATGACACGGCTGGCGCAGGAATTATCAGCGATTCTGCAGGATCGCACCGTTGATGGCTATGTGTTTCGTACCGATTTACGCCTGCGCCCCGATCCGTCCTCGACGCCGCTGGCGGTCTCAACGCGTGCAGCACTTCGCTACTATGAGAGTGTGGGCCAGAACTGGGAGCGCGCCGCCATGATTAAAGCGCGCGTGGTGGCGGGCGATGCAGTGGCAGGTGAGCAATATCTTCAGGCATTGCAGCCCTTTATGTGGCGAACCCATTTGGATTATGCCGCGGTGGCGGATATTTTATCCATTAAACGCCAGATGCAGTCGCGTTTTGAGGAAACCATCAACCCCTACGGGCATAATGTCAAAACCGGTAAGGGGGGGATTCGCGAAATCGAGTTTCTGGCGCAGATCTATCAGTTGATTCGCGGTGGCCGAGATGCAGCGTTGCGGGGTAAAAAAACGGTGGAGGTGATCGCGGCCTTGCAAGACCATGGGCATATTGAACCGCGTATTGCTTCAAGGCTGGTGCGCTCCTATGCGTTTTTTCGCACCGTGGAGCATCGCTTGCAGATGCAGGATGACCAGCAGACGCATACGCTTCCTTCAGAGGCCGCGGAGATGGAAAAGCTCGCCCATTTCATGGGATTTCATAGCAGCTCGCAGTATGTCACGCGGCTGAGCCGCCATTTGCGGCGTGTGCATCATCATTTTACGCGCGCCTTTTCAGACACGGCGGCGCCCTTAAGTGGCGGCAGCAAGCTGGTGTTTACCGGTGTGGATGATGATGCTGAAACCATCATGGAGCTGCAGCGCATGGGCTTTTTGCAGCCAGAGGTGATCTCACGGGCGATTCAGGACTGGCACAAGGGCAACCGGCGCTGCACCCGCACCAAGCGTTCACGTGAATTGCTCACTGAACTGGTGCCGGAAATTCTGGCCGCATTTACCAGCACGGCGCATCCCGATGAGGCATTTCAGACGTTCGATAGTTTCATGACGCATTTGCCCTCGGGTGTGCAGCTTTTCTCACTCTATGCCTCAAACCCGCAGCTGCTGCGTCTCACTGCCGATATTATGGGCAGTGCGCCCTCCTTAGGCAAAACGCTGAGTCAAACCCCCAGCTTGTTTGACGCGGTGCTCTCTGGCGCTTTTTTTGCCGCATTACCCAGCAAAGAGCTGCTGCGTGTGGAAAAAACGCAGTGGCTTCGTTTGGCGCGTAACGACGAGGACGAGCTGGTGCGTTTATGCATTTTTCAAAAGGAAAAACTTTTTCAGGCTGGTGTGCAGCTGTTGAAGTTCATGTCCAGCGTGCCGGAGGTTGGGCATTTTCTCTCTGACCTTTCTGATATGGTGATTGAAACGGTGGTGCAAAGCACGCAGCAAGAATTCGTCCAGCATTATGGCCACATCGAGGGTGCAGGACTCATTGTACTGGGTATGGGAAAACTTGGCAGTCAGGAGCTGACTTTTGGTTCCGATTTGGACCTTATATTCCTCTATGATGCAGATGAAGAAGCGATGTCCAACGGTGCGCGCCCACTGAATGCGAGTGCCTATTTTAATCGGCTGGCGCAACGGATTATCGGGCGATTGACGGCGCAGACTAAATCAGGGCGCTTGTATGAGGTGGATACACGGCTGCGGCCCTTTGGCAAGGATGGGCCGATGGCGGTGAGTCTGGCCAGCTTTGAGCGTTATCATAAAGAGTCGGCATGGCTATTTGAACGGTTGGCACTCACGCGTGCGCGCATGGTGGTGGTGGTAAACGAACGCGTTACGCACATGGAGGCGTTGCTGCGCGAGCTGTTAGCACAGCCGATTCCGGTGGGTGATATTGCGGCGACGGTTCATGACATGCGAAGGCGCATCAATGAAACATTTAAGCCCAGCTCGTGCTGGGACGTGAAGCATATTCACGGTGGCCTAATGGATGTGGATTTTCTACTGCAAACCTATGCGCTGTCTTATCCCGAATACCTGCAAGATAATCCGTTAGGCCATTTGCATAGCATTTCGGCTTGTATGCAGCGCGGCGGCATCATTAGCCCGCAAGATGCCAATCTGTTGGAACATGCCCGTCATTTACAAACATGCCTGCTGTTTTTCCTCAGGTTATGTTCATGGGACGGCACGCTGGATGAAGCCACGGCCCCCGCAGCATTGAAGGATTTGCTGGCGAAAGCTTGCGATGAGCCAAGCTTTGCCTCGCTCAAAGCCAGTTTGCTGGATTTGCAGGCGCATATTTGCAGGTTATTTGCAAAAATCTAGCGCTCGCTTATTGCCATTGGAGGCTTTTGCGCACTATATTTGAGCGAAACAATGGGAGATTTTTTATGCCAAATGCTGCAAACGCCACGGTTCAATCCGCACTCACGGTCGGTGATGCGGCCCCTGATTTTTCAATGCCAGCAAATGGCGGCGCGCACGTGTCACTGGCGGGATTGAAGGGAAAAAACATTGTCCTTTATTTCTATCCCAAAGATGACACACCAGGCTGCACGCTGGAAGGCAAGGATTTCTCCACTATGAAAGAGGCGTTTGCCGCTGCAAATGCTGAGATTATTGGCGTCTCGAAGGACTCGGTGGCCTCGCACGAAAAATTCTGTGCCAAATTTGACTACACCATTTTGCTCGCCTCTGATGAAGGCTCGGACGTGTGTGAATCCTACGGGGTGTGGGTCGAGAAAAACATGTACGGCAAGAAATACATGGGCATTGAGCGCGCCACGTTTCTGATTGACGGCAACGGCAAGCTGGCCAAAATCTGGCGCAAAGTGAAAGTGGAGGGGCATGCCGAGGAAGTGCTGAAAGCCGTGCACACGCTCGCCTGAGCCAGCCGAAATCCGCTGCTAAACGACGAGATTAAGGATCGAGCCGCGATCCCAAAAGACGCCATGCCTAATGGCGGTGAGGGCACGGTGAATGAGGGAAGCCAGTACGTCATCGGCAGGGATGTTCTGGAAACCACGGCGCGTCGGTGGCAGTAACTCGTCACGCTCAACGGCTTTGGTTGCTTCTTTGGAGGGGCGACGCGGCGTCGTGGTGACGGCGGGAGTGCGTGGTCCAATCGTGCCATTGGGAACATTGATCATCCGTTGATGTTAACAAAAAACGGCCGACTTGGCGAGCCAGTTTTTCTAGGGCGTAAACTGGATGTGAAACCTAGAGGGCCTGCGCCGTAATCCAGCGCGTCACCGATAATATCTGCTCCGCACTGAGCAAAGCAGGGGCGTGGCCGACAGCGGGAAATTCAACCAGTGTCACATTCGGGCGCTGCGCCATGGCCTGTGCAATATCATGCGGCAGAATATCCGAATCGCCACCACGCAGCAGCAGAACGGGGCAGGTGATCGCCTCCCAGAAAACGCTCAAATCAACATCCTCTAACAGGCTGAAATCCGCTGATTGTTGCTTGAGTGGTAGCAAAATATCGGGATCACAGGCGAATTGCCAGTGTCCGTCTGTAGTAGGCTCCAAGGTAGCGCTGATAAACTGCTGCCACTCTGATTCGTTACGTAAACCAAAGCTTTGCCCAATGTTTCGTAACGCCGCTTCACCGGCCTCACGCGAGGCAAAGCGTTGCATGGAGCCGGCATAATCGGTGATGCGCTTGAGCGCCGCCGCCGGAATGCGCGAGCCAACATCATTGAGCACTAGCCATTTAACGAGCGTTGGACTCGCGCTTGCTGCCATCATGCCGAGAATGCCACCCATGGAGGTGCCGACCCAACCCACTTGCGTGATATTCTGGCTGGTGAGTAAGCTCATCGTGTCAGTGAGATACGTGCCGTAATGATAGTTTAGTTTGGTGGTGAGCCAGTCACTGCCACCGCGACCCGCCATATCGGGGCACAGAACCTGATGCTGCGGCTCCAGCGCCTGCGCCAGCGCTTCAAAGTCACGGCCATTACGGGTGAGGCCATGCATACAGAGGATCGGCACCTGCAGCGATTGCCCGCGTTTGCTATAGTTCAGACGTCTTGTTCCACCGATTTGAGTGGGATCAGTGAGAATAAGCGACTGTGCGCTCATGAACGATACCTCGATGTTTCCAGCCCCTCGAGCGAAATCTCCGTCGGGCGGCCCTCCATGATATCCGCTAGCAGATGCGCTGAGCCAGCCGATTGCGTCCAGCCTAAAGTACCATGCCCCGTATGCATGAACAGATTGGGGTAACTTGTGGCGCCAATAATGGGCGGCCCATCCGGTGTTTGTGGACGCAGGCAGGCCCAGCGGCTGACTTGCCCAAGCTGGGCCGCTGGAAACAGATCGCTGATGCAGCGTAAAATGGGCGTGATACGCTTTTCACGCACCTCACTGTTATAGCGCGCAAACTCAGCGGTCCCAGCCGCACGAATTTTATCGCCCAGACGGCTGATGACGATTTTTTTCTCATCATCGGTAATGCTCACGGTGGGTGCGCCTTGCCATGCCGGAACCGTCACACTGTAGCCCTTCATGGGGTAAATCGGAACGTCAATGCCGATCGGACGCAGCAGTAAAGGGCTGTAGGATCCAAGCGCCATCACGTAAGCATCGGCTGTTTTCATGCCGAGCGAGGTTTCCACACCGCGCAACTGCGTGCGGTCGCTACTCAGGCCATAAATGTGCGTGTTGTAATGGAAACGTGCACCAAACTGGTCAATGCAATAGGCCGCTAGCTTCTGCGTGAACACATGCAAATCGCCGCTTTCATCGAGGTCAGAGTATAAGCCGCCGGCGATTTTTTTAGTGGCGTCCTTCAAGGCAGGCTCACGGGCAAAACATTGCTCAGGCGTTAGTAATTCTTCGCGTCCACCGAGCGATTCCTGCAGCTTTGCTTGTTTTAAGGCGCTATCCAACCCCGCCTGTGAGCCAAAAATATGCAGAATGCCCTGCGAGAGATGGTTATATTCAATGTTCGTTTGCGCACGGATGTCCGCTAGTTTCTGGCGCGAATAAAGCCCAAGGCGCAGCATGATGCGGGTGCTTTTTTCTGCCTGTTTGCTGTTGCAATTGAACAAAAAGCGCAAGCCCCAGCGGATCATATGCGGATCACTGGAGAATTTAAGCACTAGCGGCGCATCTTCCTGAAACATCCATTTGATGA
Source organism: Rickettsiales bacterium (assembly GCA_019749855.1). GTDB lineage: Bacteria > Pseudomonadota > Alphaproteobacteria > Rickettsiales > UBA998 > UBA998. The sequence goes on from JAIEPI010000208.1 coordinate 11,074, forward strand.
CTTTGGGCAGCGCATCAGGATTGGCCCAGGGCTGCGCATGCGTGTAGCTGAGCTGACCGCCATTGGCGAACGACGTCTGCATCGCCGGTGCGTCCTCGCGTTCAATGACTTCCACCGTGTGGCCGCGGCTGCCAAGTACATAAGCGGCGGTGACACCTGTTATTCCAGCTCCTAAAATGATCACGTGCATACGCAACTAGCCCAAAAAAAATTTCAGCATTACTTTTGTTATATTAGTTTTGCCGCATGTCATGCAATGGCTGAAACGACCTCGCCTGCGAAAGAATGTCTTTTGTTATTCCAGCGAGTCTTGTGCAGGAATAACTTGGCCCCTACATTTGTCACCGTCGCGTAGGGCTATAGGGTTTGTCATCCTCGGACTTGATCCGAGGATCTAAAGCCACAACCGAGGAGATCCTAAGGGTCAAGCCCGAGGATGACGCATAGGCAAGGGTCAAGCCCGAGGATGACATGGTTTATTACCTGTTCTTCGAGGACGGCTTTTTTGAGTCAGCTACGCCTGTCCTTAGAAGCCTTGGCTAAGGAGGATGAGGGTTGGCACGGATTCCCTCTCCCTCACTGAGGGAGAGGGTGGGGTGAGGGTGTCTTTCAAGGGGCGAGGGTTGGTTAGGACGCCCACTGCGCTGGGATGACAAAGAATAAAGGTGAAATACCAAGGAGTTAAGCCGCTTTCACGTTGAGCAGGATATGCTTCTTCTTTCCACTGGAAAGCTTCAGTGGGCTTAAGCGCAGCAACTCGTCGCGGCTGTAAGCGCGGGTGGCGTCCTCGACTTTTTCATCGTTAATGCGTGCGCCACCACCGGCAATCAGCTTGCGCGCCTCGTTGTTGGAGGTGGCCAGACCCGCCAGCACAAAGAGCTGGTAGGCAGGGGCGCAATCCGGCGCGGCGATCTCGATGCTCGGCAGGGAACCGGCGGTGATGCCTTCCTCGAAGGTCTGGCGAGCGGTGTCGGCGGCTTCCTCGGCGGCGGCGCGGCCGTGGAGCAGGGCGGTGGCCTCGGTGGCGAGTACCTTCTTGGCCTCGTTGATGCCGGAGCCTGGGAGGGCTTCAAGTTCTTCGATTTTCTCTATGGAAAGTTCCGTGAACAGGCGCAGGAAGCGGCCCACATCGGCATCCTCCGTATTGCGCCAGAACTGCCAGTACTCATAGGGCGAGGTCAACTCCGCATTCAGCCACACCGCGCCGGACGCCGTCTTGCCCATCTTCGCGCCGGAGGACGTGGTGAGCAGCGGGGTGGTGAGGCCGAAGATGCCATTAGCTTTTGCTGCGGCCTCTAATAGCGCATCTTGTAAATCAGATGTCGCAGGATCTGTTTCAAGATTATCGCCAAATCTCTGGCGGCTGTGAAGATTAATCCCCTGCGTGATGTTGCCCCATTGATCCGACCCACCAATTTGCAGGCGGCAATCGTAGCGCTTGTTCAGCTCCACGAAATCATACGCCTGCAGCACCATGTAGTTGAACTCGAGGAAGCTGAGATGGCTCTCGCGCTCGAGGCGCTGCTTGACGCTTTCCATGCTGAGCATGCGGTTGACGGAGAACAGGCGGCCATAATCGCGCAGGAAAGCGATGTAATTCAGCCCGCTCAGCCAGTCGTCGTTATTGACCATGACGGCGGCGGGGGAGGCGGGGTCGAATGCTCCCTCACCCGAAACGCGAACAAGCGTTTCGCCTCTCCCAGGGGGAGAGGGCTTTTCGTCCTCGAACGCCAGAAACTGCGAGAATACGCGCTTGATACCGGCCATGTTTTCGGCGATCTTCTCGTCCGTCAAAAGCTGGCGCGAGGCGTCCTTGCCCGAGGGGTCGCCGACTTTGGTGGTGCCGCCACCCATCAGCACAATGGGTTTATGCCCCGCCTTCTGCCAGTGGCGCAGCATCATGATCTGGATCAGTGAGCCGACATGCAGGCTGGGCGCGGTGCAGTCAAAGCCTATATAGCACGCAATCGGTTGCTTGGCCTTCTCAGAACCCAAAAGCAGCGCATCCAGCGCCGCGTTGTCAGTGCCTTGATAGATGAAGCCACGATCCGCGACTTGGCGCAGAAAAGCCGATTGAAACATAAAAAAAGCCTTACCTGCGCGAAATGCTGCTGCTTAATGCATGCTGTTTTGAGAGCTGTAAGGCTGTAGCATATTCAATGGTGAGCGCCAACACCCGAGTGAGTGGATCGGGTGATCCTTTGGCACGATCAATCATTTCAAACGGATGTTGCACCGCATAAACTTCGAATTCATCCATCTGCTCGGCGTGACCAGTAAGTGACTTGATATATCCTGTAAATAGGGGTTGCAGATCTGGTCCGACAGTATCAATCGATTCCAAAGTAATACCATGCTTTTCCATGATGTCATACAAGGTACGGGTAATTCCGTTAATTAAACTTGCTGTCATTGTTTGCTCAGTTAGTTCGCGCGCCTGCTGGCGGAATATTGGCCGCATGCAGCGCATCAGCACGTTGACTTCAGCTTCAAGGCTTTCTAACTGTGGGTTGGAATCTAATTTTTGTGTCACTCTCAGCTCCGCTTCACTATAGCCTAGCGGAAGTTTATGAAAAAATGATGACAAAGGATAAAGGCTAATGTTTCAGTTTGAATGTACGTGTCATTCCAGCGAAAGCTGGAATCCAGAGGTTATATCGCGCCAGACGGCTCTTGGGCTGGATTCCCGCCTGCGCGGGAATGACATCGGAAAAGAGCTTTTTTCACAAAAGCACACTGAGTTAGTGCCGAATATTGTAACTGATGCACTACCGGATAAAGCCAATGACTGAGCCAGTCTGGGCCCTGGGGCTGATGAGCGGGACGTCGCTTGATGGGCTGGATGGTGCGTTGCTGAAAACCGATGGCATCTCGGTCTTTGAGTTCGGGCCACGCCTTACGCTGCCCATGCCTGTGTCGCTGGGTGCTGAGTTACGCGGCTTAATGCAGGGAAAGCAGGATGACTGGCTGTCCATTGAGAAGCGCTTCACTGAGGCGCAGGTGCCATTAGTCGCGCAGTTGGTGGCGCAACTACAGGCGGAACAGGGGCCTGAGGTGAAGGTTGGCTGCATCGGTTTTCATGGGCAGACCATTGTGCACCGTCCGGCGGAGGGCATTACCTGGCAGATCGGTAACGGCGCGCTGCTGGCGGAGCAAACAGGCATTGCCGTGGTGACGGATTTTCGCAGGCGGGATGTCGCCGCCGGTGGGCAGGGGGCACCGCTAGTGCCGCTCTACCATGCGGCATTGGCGGCTTGCCTCGCTGAAACCTCACCCACAGAGACAGCCCTCACCCCAGCCCTCTCCCACGGGGAGAGGGAGCTTTATCCCCACGCCATCCTCAATATCGGCGGCATCAGCAATCTCACATGGCTGGGGGCCGCTAGCCTTGATACGCCAAGCCTGTTTGCCATGGATTGTGGCCCGGGCAATGCGTTGCTGAATGACTGGATGCAGCGCACCTCGGGTGTGGATTATGACGCGCAGGGACAGTTAGCGGCCACAGGGCGTGTGGATGAAGCGGCGCTTTCACGCTATCTGGCACATCCGTTTTTCAGTGCGCCTCCACCTAAGTCACTGGACCGGCATGATTTCTCACTCGATGTTGTGGCGCATCTCTCGCCCGCTGATGGTGCCGCGACACTCACCGCCTTGACGGCGCTGGCCGTAGCGCATGCCGTGCCGTGGTTGCCGCAGCCACCCATACGCTGGCTGGTGTGCGGCGGTGGCAGGCACAATGTGACAATGCTTCAGGTGCTTGAGCGGGCCTTGGCAGTGCCCGTGCAACCGGTGGAAGCAGAAGGGTGGAATGGCGATTCGCTGGAGGCGGAGGCCTTTGCGTATCTCTCGGTACGCATGTTGCGCGGCATGCCGATTTCGCAGCCCGAGACCACCGGCGTTCAGCGCCGCGTGTCAGGCGGTGGCTTTTACAGCGTGTAGTTGGCGCGTAATCATTGTCATAATTGTTTCATGAATCTCTGTTACCTGAGTCTCGGTACGGAGGAAGTATCCATGACAATAAGGTATGATTTTCCTGATCCTGATTATTCAAATACTGAAAGCATGCGGATTCTGGCACGCAAATTAGGCATGCATACACCATTGGTGCAGGAGAATTTTGAGCGAATGTTTGCCGCGTTAAACGTGGCAGGGGATGCTTTGTACATGCTATCAGGATTGGAGCATGATTCCTGGGAAAGAAGCGTCGCGGCGGGGACGGCTATGGCCATGACAGCCACGGGTCTCATGGTGAGCAGTGCTTCACAAAAACAAAGCAGCGATGATATTGAGAATTTACGAAGAATGTCTCGCCTAAACTACGCCCTTGAGCGCGTCAGGCAGGCGGGTAATCCCATGAAGCACTACCGCCAGACTCTCGGGCTTGCCTTGATTTTAGCCGGTTCCCTCTATATTAAGTCCGGCTACGATAGTCAGCGCTATCCTGAGGCGGTGCTGGGGGCATCCGTGATTGCAGCAGGCACAGCGTTAGGGCTGGCGGTGGAGGATGACAAAGCGTGGCAGCGTTTTGGCGTCATTCTGGCCAGTACCGTTCAGCCGCTTGGCATTCCATACTCAGCTGACGCCGCCATCAATCATGGTGATCCCTATATTGCACTTGCAACCATGTGTTTTTTGGCCTCGACGGCCCTAGCATCGCTTGCCAAGATTCAGTCAGCCGAAAGTGCGGGATGCCACACAGGCTTTACCAGCGCTGAAGCGGTTCGACGGTCGGTACAACAGACTCACTATATCTAACAGTGATTGTTAAGGCCGTGAATCCCGTGGCAGCTGACGACGTTTGCGGCTGGGCATGGCGCGCCGTGCTTCCTCAAAAGCCAGCATACGATCAGCCACGTAACGCGTCATAGTTTGTTCCACCTCATCGAGGCTGTTGCGGAAATAATGGTCGGCACCACCAAAGACCTGATATTTGACCTGAGCATAGTTTTGGCCACGGATTTTTTCGGCTAGACGCGAGACGTCCTCTTCTTTCACAATGTCGTCCTTGTCGCCTTGCAAAATGAGGCCAGGCGCCGGGCAGGGTGACAAGAAGGAAAAATCATATTTGGATGCAGGGGGCGAAATAGCCAGAAAACCCTCAATTTCTGGACGGCGCATCAGCAGTTGCAGGGCAATCCATGAGCCGAAGGAGAAACCGCCAATCCAGCAGGTGGAGGCTTCGGGATTTTGCACCTGAATCCAGTCCATTGCGGAGGCCGCATCTGACAGCTCACCAATACCCTCATCGAAATGCCCCAGCGAGCGCCCAACACCACGAAAATTGAAGCGCAGAACGGAAAATCCATTATTCACAAATGCCTGATACGTCCGGTACACAATTTTATTGTTCATGGTGCCGCCATATAAGGGGTGCGGGTGCAGAACAATGGCCACCGGCGAGGTGGGATTCTCGTTGTGGTGGTAGCGTCCCTCGAGGCGACCTTCTGGTCCGGTAAAAATAATCTCAGGCATTCGATATTCCTTTATAGCGGTCTTGGATATGATGGAATTTCAAGGTTTCAGGCAATCACAGTGGCATTCATTGACATTTATGATAGAGTACTTTACGCCCACTCACTGAATGCGAGTGATTCGCAGCACATGCATAGCAGCCTCGCATGGGTAGCGTTAGTTAATATAGTGGGGCCATTTTTGCAATGGTTCTGTGCAGAGTAGAGTCTTGGGAGTCCATCGGGTCATGGCTTGGGAACGCATTAAAGAGGATTTACAGGGCTTTTTGGCGCGTGATCCGGCGGCGCGCGGGCCGTGGGAAGTCATCCTGTGTTACCCGGGCTTTCATGCGTTGCTGTT
>JAIEPI010000026.1 GCA_019749855.1 Rickettsiales bacterium
TGGCATCGCCTGCCGCACCCCCAGAGGATAGATCATGCACAAACTCAGCAGTGCCTGATTTGGCGATGGTGCCGAGATTGGCAATCAGATCCTCACGGTTCATGCCGATGCCGTTATCACGAACCTCAATGATGCCCGCCTTTTTGTCCACATGCACTCGCACGGCGAGCTCAGTCTCACCCGCCATCAACGACTGATCGCTAAGCGAGAGGTAGCGCAGCTTATCGCAAGCATCCGAGGCATTAGATACCAGCTCGCGCAGAAAAATATCCTTGTTGGTATAGAGCGAGTGAATCATCAATTGCAGCACACGGCTGATTTCCGCAGAAAAAGGGATATTCTGCGCTCCTTCAACCGTCTCTGTTTTCTTGGCTTTTTTTACCGAAGCGCTGGCCATACAACCATCTCCTTGTTGCTGTGTGTGATGTGAAAACGTAATATGGCTGATATAACCTCCATAGGCATTGTTTCAAGAGCTATGCCATGGGTGTTTGCCCAAAATCATGCTAACATATCAAACAAATTCACGTTGCCGATCATGTCACCACGGTTCCTGCCACGCTTTATTTTCCTTTGGGCTTTTATCATATGTTCGCTCTGGCACGCGCCGGTTTTGGCGGCGGTAAACTTTGATCGTGAACTGGCCTATCAGGTGCGCTTTGGGCAGGCTGCGGATGTGATGACCCTGGTGCAAAAAGGCGGCAATCCTGATCAGATCAACGAGAGCGGCATGCCATTGGTCTCGGTAGCGGCCTCGCGGCGCGACGGGCTGGCAGTGCCCATTCTTCGCGCTTTGGTGAGTGGACATGCGAACATCAATCAGGGCGGCCCGTCACGGCAGTTTCCCATCATCATCGCCACGCGTCAGCGCGACGTAGAGCTGGTCGCGTTTCTGGTGCGTGAAGCCAAGGCTGATTTAAGCGTGCGTGATCCCAATGGCGCGCTACCGCGAGAGATTGCCGCGCACAATAATGATACCAAAATCATCGCCATAATTGATGAGCCAGTTGCGCAACAATTGGCAGAACTCAAAGCGAGGCAAGCGCCAGAGCGCCGCGCATTGCTGCTGCATGATTACATTTATCATTACTGTGCGCACCAGTACCTCTATTACTATTACAGCTCGAAACAAGACGCGGTAAGCCCTGACATTCAAACGCAGACGCTGGCGCAGCATAAGGGTGTCATTACCTCTTCAATCAATGACCTTCAGCAGTTTTTTGGATTGCAGCAAGAGAGCATTTTTCCTATCGCTAAGGACGTCAGTCAACGCCTTGTGGCGGAACTTGAGCGCTATATCTCCAACCGCAATCGCCGAAAAAATGGTGTGGGCACACCTCAGGATATGCAGTCGCGCTGTGAGCGCTACACCACAAAGGCGTTGGAAAAAAGCGCCCTCCCCTTAACCTCCGGCACAGCGAAAAAACCATGACACTCTCGCTGGAAGGGTTGATTGATGGGCTGGGTTGGCTTGGCGCCTTACTGGTTCTTGCCGCCTATGGCTTATTATCGTTTAAAAAAATCTCGTCGCAGGACATGCGTTATCATGTGCTGAATTTCTTTGGCTCATGCATGCTTGCCGTCTATGCGCTGTACTATCATGCGCATGCGTCAGTGCTGGTGAATGTGATCTGGCTGCTGATTGCCTCATGGGCGATCTACCGCCTGTGGCGACCCTCACGTCAGTAGGCGCATGCTTTTAAAGGCACTATTTCTTGGCGACGCCGCAGCCCGGCTTATGCGTAAAAGTGCGAGTGGGATCAATGAGAAAATCACCCGTTTTTAGAATGTTACGCCCGATCAATAACGGATAGAGAAATCCGCTCCGCTCGGCAAGATTGACACGGCCTTCAATCTTTTTGCCGCCAAGGCAAAAATCCATGCGAACCACGGGGCGGCGGATAAAGCCGTCCGCACCTTTCTTTTTGATGTTGATCCACTTCACAATATCGCGCTCGAGGGTTTTGGTTTCCCCATGCTCATCTTTCACCTGAAAAATCGTGCGCTCCGGCTTTCCCTTACCTTCTGATGGAATTAACTGGACGATCTCAGCATCCACTGAGCTTAGCCCCGCACCCGTATCCATGCGGGCTTTCAACGTAATGCTCACATCTTCCAACATCACCTTCTCAACCCAGCCAACCACAGGCCGCGGCTTAGATTTCACTGGCGCTGCCGAGAGCGGAGTTGCCATAAAAATGCACAGACAGAGCAGGAATGAGCGAGCCATAAATTATCCTTGTTGCGCACGATGTAACATAAAATGATCCGCCAGCACGAGCGCCATCATGGCCTCACCCACAGGAACAGCGCGAATACCCACGCATGGATCATGGCGGCCTTTGGTTTGTACATCAACCTCCGCCCCATGTGCATCAATGCTTTTGACTGGCGTGAGGATGGAGCTGGTGGGCTTCACCGCAAAACGCACAATCACCGGCTGGCCACTCGAGATGCCGCCCAGAATGCCACCAGCATGATTCGCAAGAAATTCGACACCCGCACCCGAGAGACGCATTTCGTCGGCATTATGCTCACCGCGCAGCGTGGCCGCGGCAAAACCGTCGCCGATTTCCACCGCCTTCACCGCATTAATGCTCATCATCGCGCTGGCGAGGTCAGCATCCAGTTTGCCATAAATGGGCGCGCCCCACCCCACCGGCACGCCTTCAGCCACCACTTCAATCACCGCGCCAATGGATGATCCCTGTTTGCGAATTTCCAGCAGATATTCCTCAAATTGCGGCACCATCTGCGCATCGGGGCACCAGAAAGGATTGCGCTCGACTTCATCCCAGTCCCAACGCGTGCGATCAATGGATAGCTCACCCATCTGCACTAATGCGGCGCGTATGCGCACACCCACCGCCTTCAGCACCTGACGCGCCACCGCACCGGCGGCAACGCGGGATGCCGTTTCGCGTGCGCTGGAGCGGCCACCGCCGCGATAATCACGAATGCCGTATTTCTGCTGATAGGTATAATCGGCGTGGCCCGGGCGAAAACTGCTGGCAATATCGCCATAGTCTTTCGAGCGCTGATCTTCATTACGAATCATCAGGCTGATAGGCGTGCCCGTGGTCTGCCCATCAAAGACGCCGGAGAGAATCTCGACTCGATCCGGCTCCTGCCGTTGTGTTGTAAACTTGGATTGCCCGGGCTTTCGACGATCCAAAAACCACTGGATATCCTCCGCGCTGAGCGGGATTCGCGATGGTGCACCATCCACCACGCAGCCTATGGCTGGGCCATGGCTTTCTCCCCAAGTGGTGAAGCGAAAGACGCGGCCAAAGCTGTTGAATGACATGGATCAGCCAGAAACAGTGGCAATATCCGGCGCATCAACGCGCTTCATACCCACCACATGATAGCCGGAATCGACGTGAAGCACCTCACCCGTTACGCCCTGCCCTAGGTCAGAGCACAGGAACACTCCCGCGCCGCCCACATCGTCCAGCGTGGTGTTACGACGCAGCGGTGCATTGAGTTCATTCCATTTCAGGATGTAGCGGAAATCACCAATGCCTGACGCCGCCAGCGTTTTCACAGGGCCCGCCGAAATGGCGTTAACACGCACGTTAAATTCACCCAGATCCACTGCCAAATAGCGCACGCTGGCTTCCAGCGCTGCTTTCGCCACGCCCATCACATTGTAATGTGGCATGACGCGCTCGGCACCCAGATAGGTGAGCGTCACCAGACTTCCACCAGCAGGCATCAGCGGATAGGCACGCTTTGCAACGGCAGTAAATGAATAGACAGACACGTTCATGCTGTTGAGAAAATTGGACAATGACGTGTCCACATACTTACCCTTCAGCTCGTTTTTGTCAGAAAACGCAATCGCATGCACCACGAAGTCAAGTGTTCCCCATTCCTTTTGCAAGGTGGAAAACACTTCATCAATGCTGGATTCATTCGTCACATCGCAATCAAGAATCAATGAGGAGCCAACGCTTTGCGCCAGCGGCTTCACGCGTTTTTCCATAGCCTCGCCCTGATAGGTAAAGGCAAGCGTTGCCCCCTGACTGGCGAGATGCGACGCAATACCCCATGCCAGCGAGCGATCATTCGCCACCCCCATGATTAATCCGCGCTTACCATGCATTAGCGTACCTTGCGGCGCACTGACCATAAAAAATCTCCGTTAGTGATTCGGGTGAGTGTGCAGCTTTACTGCACCAGGCCCCATGAGCCATCAGGCTGGCGGCAGGCACGGCCTACGCCCTCTTCGGTACGACCACCGATATTGATGGTATGGGTGTATTCACGGCAATACTGACCGCCTGCGGTTTGATAATAATTCGATGGTGTGACTGAACCATTGACACCTGATTGTGGGTTGCTCCATGGCAGGGTCTGGCCTGGCTGTGAGGATTCCAGCGCGCGCTGCATGGTTTGGTTGGCATAGGCAATGTCAGCTTTATCAAGTGATGTGCCGATCTCTGAGCCAATGCCTGCCCCCAGTAACGTACCAATTGCCACTGCCGCCAGCTGCCCACGACCGCCACCGATTTGCGAACCAAGCAGCGCGCCACCGGCAGCACCGGCCAGCGTACCAATTTGCTGTTTATTCACCCCTGAACCAGAGGATTGGCCATAGCCACCGCCCTGTTGCGCGCACCCTGCGAGCAATGAGAGGGACGTAAAACCAACAATCAACAAACTGCCAAGGCGCATAAATTCTCCTGAAAGGTTAGGTAGTCACAAAATTAAATGGATGTTAGCGCTTGGCAATCAAATTATCAAGCTGGCTTTTAGATCGATGCTTCATGGCCAGCAACACTGCAATCACGAACATCGCGCCGCCTATACTTGCCAGTCCCGAGCCACCACCGAGCAATCCCATCGCCACGCGCACTTCCGGCGGATAGCCATCCGTACCCACGGTTTTACGCAGCACGCCATAGCCACCCGACCACGCCAGCGCACTCACATGAATGATTTGCCCTGCACACAGCACCACGGGCTGCCACACCGCCACACGCCAACGCTGAGCCTCCGCCCATTCCACTTTCGGTAACAGCGCATAGACCAGCCCCATCATAGCCAGCGTGATGCCCACAATCGAGCCGTGATAATGCGCCGGAATCACCACATTTTGGCCTTTAATCATTAGCGCCAGCACCCCGCCATAGCAAAATAACAGTATCGACGATAACAAGCAAAGCAGCGAGGCATGGCGGTGCATCAGCAGATGACGCCACTGTCGAATCACGACGAACACGATCACCAGCATCAGTATCGCGGGAGACAGCCCATTAGCCCAGATCATCAGCTGGGTGAAACTGCTCTGGAATGCCTCACTATCAACAGAAAAACGCATAAAGGGAATGGGCACATAGAGCATGGCAAGCAGGTTAATGCTAAACAGCGAGGCATAAAAGCGATTGCCAAAAGGAAGGCGCAACCCAACCGCCTGTGCCACCAGCAGCCACGCCAGCATCGCCGCTTGTGTATAGGCAAACTGGATGACGTGCCCACCCGCCCAAAATACTCGGTCATAATAGACCTCACCGCGCATGGTCGGATCCACACCTTGCCCAGCCACAGAAAAGGCTGCCAACGCCACGGCCACTATCAACGCGCAGCCCCAGGCGGCATAAGCACTGAGAGGGCCGATTATGTAGCTTCGGCTAAAGGCCATTTTTAGCAAACGAACAGGCGAAACCACACAGAGAGTCTCAATTAGTCCCAGACATAAAGAACAGGCAATACATGCCAAACTGATGAAAAATGCATGACTGGTCAGCATGGGGATGTAGTTGCTGCGCAACCCCTCCACCTCACCCATAAAAGGTGACAGCGCCATCAACAAAGCCCCAAGCCCAAACAAAAGCTGCGAGGTGGTCTGAAAATAGGGCAAAGACAGCGCCGGTTTTGCCTCCAGCATGCAAGGAATGAGTCGCCACATCAGCAGGATAATGGCCAAAAACCACAAGAAAATGCTCAAATCGACATGGACAGCCAGCACGATATTGAAAATATGCTGCACCTGAGCTTCTGAGACATGCTTCAAGCCCCGCCCCGCCGCCAGTGGCAAGGCATATAAGCCGCCAATCGCCAGACAGAACAGCGCGAGAAACAGCCAGCGCTTTGTGTCCCGTTTGGCACGTAAATCAAGCTCCATCATCATGATCGCTGTATAACTCCGCCACGAGTATTGGGCAACCACCATTGGGCAACTATATTGGGCAATGGCCTAAAGGGATTCCCTCGTTAAAAAAAATGGTTTATGACAGCGCTAACGCTTGCTTTATCCTGACAGCAAGATATATAAGAAGATATGAATATATCAATCACAGCACGTCTTTACAAAAGCTGGGTGCTTACCTGTCTGCTGCTGGTTTTTTGCATGATTGTCATTGGCGGCCTCACGCGTCTGACGGAATCAGGCCTGTCGATTGTGCAATGGAAGCTTCTCAGCGGCGTGCTACCGCCACTATCAACTGAGGCGTGGGACGCAGAGTTTGCTGCCTACCAGACCACACCTGAATATGCGCTGGAGAATGCCACCATGAAGCTGGCTGATTTCAAAGGCATCTTCTGGCTTGAATATCTGCACCGTTTGCTCGGACGCTTAATCGGCCTGTGCACACTGATTCCGCTAGGTTTCCTGTTGATGCAGCGCCACTCACCGCGCTGGCTGCGTGTGCGCATGACGGTGATTACATTACTCATCGGCATGCAGGGCACAGTGGGCTGGTATATGGTGAAGAGCGGCCTGATTGATGTGCCTTGGGTCAGCCCGTATCGCTTAGCACTGCATTTAAGCTTGGCGGTCACTATTTTTGGCTTGTTGTTAGTGACATTGTTGCGCCTGTCTGCGGCAGCCGCTCCATCATCAAAAGCCATTGCCGCGCAATTGCGCCCCTTTTGCCGCCTATCGCTCGCCGTTTTATTCATCCAAATCATTCTGGGGGCCTTTGTCGCCGGATTGGACGCCGGCTTCACCTATAATACGTTCCCACTGATGGATGGTGATTTTGTGCCGGAGACACTGTGGCAACTAAGCCCGTGGCCGCGCAATTTGTTTGAGAACATTGCCACTGTTCAGTTTTTGCACCGCTGGTGGGCGTTCGTGGTGACCGCCATACTCCTGCTGACCGCGTGGCGTATCTTCATTTTACCCACGAGTCGCGAACAACGTTGCCTGGCGATAGCGATGGTATGCACTGTAGCGTTGCAAGTGGCGCTCGGTATTGCTACGTTAATCATGGTGGTGCCGACGGGGCTGGCAACACTTCATCAGGCGATGGCCGTTGTGCTGTTTGCGTGGGTGGTCTGGTTAAACTATCGCGTGCATCCCCTGATAGATGCCGCACAAGAATTCGCTGGCGGCCATCCATCAAACCAGCGCCCACTAATTGTTTAGAGTTCAGCATTAGATAGAGTGTGATGAAATTCTCTCTCAAAACCCAGCCCGCACTCAACAAAGAACAACGCTTTGTTGATTATGACTCCTTGTTTGACCACGCTATTTCGCGCCTGAAAGCCGAGGGGCGCTACCGCGTCTTTAATGATCTGGAGCGCCGCGTGGGTCAATTCCCCCTTGCCTATAGCCATAGCGCCGATGCAGAAGTCGTGATCTGGTGCGCCAATGATTATCTCGGCATGGGACAGCATCCGGTGGTTCATCAGGCAATGAACGATGCGCTGGCGCGTTTGGGCGCGGGTGCGGGTGGCACACGGAATATATCGGGCAATCACCACGCGATGGTGGAGCTGGAGGAAACACTGGCTGACCTGCACGTCAAAGAAAGCGCGCTGGTGTTTACCTCAGGCTATGTCGCCAATGAGGCGGCACTGTCCACGCTGGGCTCGCTACTGCCCAACGCGATGATCTTTTCTGATGCCTGCAATCACGCCTCGATGATTCACGGTGTGCGTCACAGCGGCGCTGAGAAATGCATTTTTCGCCACAACGATGTGATGCATCTGCGCGAATTGCTGGAAGCGGCGGATCCGGCACGTCCGAAAATTATTGCCTTTGAATCTGTCTATTCAATGGATGGGGATATTGGACGTATCTCTGAGTTCTGTGACCTTGCTGAGGAATTCGGCGCCATGACCTATCTCGATGAAGTGCATGCCGTGGGCATGTACGGCGTTCGAGGGGCCGGAGTGGCTGAGCGTGATGGCGTCATGCACCGCGTGGATATTATTCAGGGCACGCTCGGCAAAGCCTATGGCGTCATGGGCGGCTACATCGCCTCACGCGCCTCCATTGTGGACGCCGTGAGAAGCTTTGCCCCAGGATTTATCTTCACTACTTCCCTGCCCCCTGCGCTGACAGCGGGTGCCACCGCGAGCATTCGCTATTTGATGAACAGCCGCGCAGAGCGTGAGGCACATCAGGCCAAGGCCGCGCAGTTGAAGAAGTTGCTGGCGGAATCTTCGGTTCCTTACCTGCATACGCAAACGCATATCGTGCCGGTGATGATTGGCGATCCCAACCTTTGCAAGGCCGCCTCCGATTTATTGCTGGATGAATACGGCATTTATGTGCAACCGATTAATTATCCCACCGTGCCGCGTGGCACCGAGCGTTTGCGCATTACGCCAACACCGCTGCATAGTGACGCCATGATGACGCATCTGGTCGCCTCATTGGGTGCAGTGTTTGATAGGCTGAACATTCCACGCGCTTAAGACCGCTAGCGATGCCGCTTCAAGTATGTCCGTTGTCTCGAAGTTCTCACTTCATACGTATCAATGTCATAAAAAAAGGGCCGCTGCAATAGCGACCCTTTTCTGACTAATAAATGAAGTAAATTACTTCTTCTTAGCAACGACTTTTTTAGGAGCTGCTTTCTTAGGAGCAACTTTCTTAGAAACAGTTGCTTTCTTAGGAGCAACAACTTTCTTAGCAGCTGGCTTTTTAACAGCCGGCTTTTTAGCAACGGTTTTTTTAGCAGCCACTGGCTTTTTAACAGCCGCTGGTTTTTTCGCTGCCGTTGTCTTTTTTACAGCCGTTGCTTTTTTTGGTGCCGCTTTTTTCACAGCTGGCTTTTTAGCCGGTGCTGCTTTTTTCGGTGCCGCCTTCTTTACAGTAGCAATCATGGAACCCTCCTTCGTTATGATTGTTCACTCATTAAAAAAAAATGAACGACTGAACACTAGCAATAATGTGTTAAAAAAAAGAAAACCCCGCAGATTTCTCCGCGAGGTTTTCAAAAACGTCACACTTTTTGCTCTACACGTGCGTGAAGAGTCAAAAAAGCTCACAAGATGACAACAGACATTATGCCGCGATAGTACGCGAAAAACGCTCTGTTGTTTCATTGATACGCTCACCGATTGGCTCTGCCGCCTGAGCGATATAATCGAACATCATCTCTGACATACGAGCACTTTCGCTGAACAGTGAATCGAGGTTGGTACGCAACATGCGATTCTGAAGATCAAAAAGATCGTTGATGGTACGGCATGAAAAAATGTCTTTGGAGATGGCAACATTGCTTGAGAACATTTCATTAGCAAAGCTCAATGCCTCTTCACGCAGCTTTCGCGTAAGGTTGGCGGCGATGTTTCCACATTCCATGCAGGTTTCCATATTTCCCTGCACCATTGCCACGCTTTCGTTCATAGCGCGTGATGCCACATCAGCGGAACGTGCCATCTGTTCAGCGCCATCGCGGCTAAACTGAGTGGCCTTGCTTTGCATACGCTGCGCTTCACTGGTGCCACGCTCCATTGCCTGACGCAGCGCGCCGGTTCCAAAATTCACCACATTTTCCGTATTACGGCGAACAGAGTCATCACTGAAACGACGTGTGGAATTTTTAGTGCTGTAAGATGACGACGCCGAGGCTGGGCGCTGAGAAGGTGACGCAGCTTTTTTTGCTTTTGCTGGCTTAGCTGCTTTGACAGGTGCTGAGCTAAAAGATTTTTTCGCCGCTGATTTTTTAGTGGCCACTTTTTTTGTTGTGGTTTTTTTCGCTAACGTTTTTTTCGCTGCGGGTTTCGCCACTGCCGCTGGTTTTGCTACGGTCGCTGATTTTGTGATTGGACGAACGGTGGTTGATTCAACGGCACGCTCCGTAGGTGCTGACGGTGAAACCGAAGCCGTGTTTTCGGATGACGTTGCTGGTGCCGTAGATGCCAGCGTCAGGCGAGTGGATGGTCCTGCTTTTGACTTAGTGATTTTGGTGGTGGCCATGATTCGACTCCTAATGGGTTAGCGCCAACTCTCCACTATGGCTGCGATGGCTTCGCAGAATGTACCATATGCGAAAGGAGCGGCACGAAAGTTACATACGTAGCGCACGAGGGATATTGCGGCGCAACATAAACAGTCATAAGCGTGTCACTAAGTTTAGTCAAGTAAAGGCCTGATAAGGAAGCAGTGAAAAAAGAAAAAACAAATGCAGAAATGATTATCGATACCTCGGCTGATGCCGTGCAAAAAATCACTTACCCATACGAAATCACTTACCCATACGAATAAGCGCATTCGGCTCTACTGCGGCAAAGCTCGTATATTTCATTGTCTCCCAATTGCCGGCGCTTGGCGAGGAGACATCACCGGTGCCAGCACATGCAGCAGTAGTGAGGCAAAATAACAATACAATATGTTGTAACAGCGTTTTCATGCTGTTTGTATAAGTGGGCATTCACTCAACCACCATTGCAAATCCTGCATAACTCCTATGCACTTGCCGCTGATTCAGATAGTCAGTGGGTGCATTTTCCTATCGGACATTTTATTTAACGCCACTCTTCCAAGCGCTCTAAATGCTTATAGTCGTTATATTTAGGTGCCTCATCATTATCCGCTAAGGACATGTAAGGCACCTCGGCATGGTCGTAATAATGAAGCAGGCGCATCAGCCCCTCATGCGCCTGTGCAATCAGTGTGAGGGTGTCGACATCCTTGCCGCCTGCTGGTAGCAGGGAACCTTTCTCTTTATCGGCGGGGACCTTCCAGTAAATCAATGCCGCGACTTTTTTTGTCTCCTGAAGCAGCCAACCCTCCAGCGTGAGTTGCGGTGAATAGCCATCGGTGACATCCGTGTTTTTTGGAGTGACGCCCGTCTTGAAATCAATAATGTCTGCGCGACCGTCAGGATAATGGTCAATGCGATCGACACGAGCGGTGAGGATGAATGGCGCGTCCCTGCCCTGCATCTGCCGCTCAAGCGGGACTTCAGACGCAACCGATGCAAGTGCAGGTCGCCGCACCTGCTCTATGGCGATGACCTCGGCAACAATACGCTCCAAGCGACGGCGCCAGAACGTTGGAGCTTTGACCTGACCCAGCAAATCGGCAAAGGCTTCTTCCACCATGTTCGATAGTTCCTGAGGCGCATTGAGCGTTAACTGAGACGGAAAGCGCGTGGCAAAATGCTCCAATGCCTGATGCACCGCATTGCCAAACTCGGCCATGCCTGGCTGTTTATCAATGGGCTCAAGCGGCTTGAGCCTAAGAATGGACTGTGCATAAAAAACATAGGGGTCGCGCATTAAACGCTCCACCTGCGAGACCGAATAGCGGCGCGGGCGGGCGGCTACAGGCGGGCTGGGTTGTGGACGACGAAGAGGCGCTAACGGGGCAACATGACGAAACTCAGCTACCCATGCCTTCCATTGCAACGCCTGCGCCATGAAGGACTGCTGCACATCATCAGGGAATGTTTTGAGCACGGTTTGTAAACGCAGCACCCAGCGCGACGCCATGTGCGGGGCTCCCGCCACCTTAGCCGCGCGGGTGAGAATAACCTTCGGCGCTGCACATAATGAGAGAAAATCATGCGCGGCCTGCCCAATCTGACGCTCATAAGGCGGCAGGCCGAGATTCTCACGCATGGCGCGACTCATCCATGGATCATGCGTGGGGGCGGGCGGCCAGCATTGCTCATTCAACCCGCCAAGAATCACCACATCCGCATGTTGCATGCGTGCATGTGACGGACTCAGGATAGTGACACGCGGATGCGTCGCCTCAGAGGGCTGATAGATTTCCCTGATGAGTAATTGTGTCATCAGCGCGCCCAGCGCCTGTGGCTCTATGTGTCCGAGACAGCTGGCATGATCGTAGATATGGGTCAGTTCGCGAGAGAGTAGTTGACCGGACTGGCCGCGCCATAAACGCTCCGCACCCACCATGTCGTCCGAAGTCGCCAGCTGCTCCATTGCCTTCAGCACCATGTCGAGTGCTGCACGAAAATCGATCTGTGCCTGCTGATACAACTCCTGCACCGGCTGCATGGCCTCGGCAAAAGAGCGTAAACACTCAGCGGCACCCTGACTCACTGTTTCCAGTGTATGGGCACGCTCGGCGCGCTGCGACAGCGTTTCGCCTGAATCAATGCCACGGAAAAAATGCAGCTCAATCTCGCAAATGCTATGAAATTTTTGTGCGGCACCCACTCCCAAACGACACAGCGGATGCTTGAGTAGTGCCAGAAAATCAGACGCGGCTTGCGAATCAGCAGCGCGTATCACCAGCAGCATGAAGGCCGCGGTGGGTGTATGCAGCAAAGGCAACCCACCGCCATCTTCCACGGCTATCTCATATCGCCGCAGCAGCACGGCCACGCGACGCGCCAATGCGCGATCATGCGTCACCAGCATCGCCTTTGAATTCGGATTCTCCAGCGACTCTCTGAGGATGAGTGCAATCACCTGTGATTCTTCATCTTCGTCTTCGCATTCCACCAGTGACAGGCCGTCCAGACTTTCCTCTGGAAACTCCATCTCGCGCCAGCCATGCGATAATTCTGCCGGTATCATCACATGATTCAGCAACGCCATGCGCCCCTGAAGCGCAGCATTGACGGGGAGCGTCGGCATCACGGCGATTTGATTTATATCACACGAGAGTTTTTCCAATAATTGTGACAAGCCGTAAAACGGGTGCGAGACTGACCGGCGTATGGCATCGGACATGGTGGCATCCTGCGCAGCACCATCCATCGCTGAGAGAATCACTTGCCCCTGCGGCAGCGACGCAATGACTTTCAGCAAATGCGCAGTCGCCGGAATACTGCCGGTGCTTCCCGCGGCAATCACCGGAAAATCAGGCGGAGACATCGTCCAGTGATCGGCCAGCTTTCGCATCATGCGAATACGACGCGCGCCCTCATCCATTCGCCCTAATTCTTTTAATCGCTCAGGCCAGATATGGGTGATGATGTCTAGAAACGCGAGCGTCTTTTGCCAATGCGCAGCCAGATCGCCCTCGACTAATGTTGAGAGATTTTCGCAACGCACTTCTTCGCGGTCGAGATCATCCATCAAATCACCCAGCGCCTGTGCCAGCCCCACGGCTTGTTCCACACTAAGTGGCATCTGCGTTCGCGCCGCATAGGCCTTCACCAGCTGGGTCAATTCAAAGAGTCTCTGGCGTGACGAGAGTGCGGGTAAAATGTCTGAATTGACATTGCCTCCATCCTCCATCACCAGAATCTCAGGCATCAATATCTCAATATCCAACTCACCAAGCGGTTGAATACTCGGCAAAAGCATGGGCCTGCCTGCGGATAGGCGCAAGAGCGTTTCACGTAGCGAAGTGACCGCGCGTTGCGTGGGCACCAGCACCCATGCCCGCGCCAACTGTTCGGGTTGATGGGCGAATTGTTCCAGCAAATGGGCGGCCAGCGCATCCACAAGCGGCGTTTGCAGGGGGGCCGCCCAGAGGCGACTGATCGAAAAATGATCCTCTGGCATAAACTATTCACCTAATGTTAACCCACTCAGCGTACATACATATCATAGAGCGTAACTGACTGCTATGGATGACGCATGAACGCTACACTTGATCGCCTTTGGGATTCCATCCGAAAAGAGTTATCTATCCTGTGGGCCGCGCACCAGCAACAGGGCCTCAATGGATTCATGTGCCTCTACACCGCCCCCACGCAAGATGACTGGCGCAGCAAGGCTGAGGGCATTAAATTCTGGTTCGGTCCGCAGCAGATCGACGAGGCCATCAGCTTCATTCAACAACACTATAATGAGGGCGAGCTTCCCAATTCTCCCATGTTGCTCAATCCCGTGGTGCACGAAGCTGACGCGGCGGAGCACTACACACCGCTGGGTAGCGGCATATTCTGGGCCACCGGTTTTGCGTTGGGTGTGGCGCACATGACGCCGGACCAGTCGCAACGGCTGAGCGATATTGGCGTAATGAACAGCTTTTTTGAGCGTGGCGACATCAAACACGCGGGCCTGAAAATGCTGGCCATCAGCTCACAAAAGCTGGCCCCACATACGGATAATCATCATGTAGATATGCAAACTGTGGATGGTTGCCGCGCACTCTATGACTTAAGCAACGTCAAAAGTGATCCCTACAGCCATGCTTATTTGCTCAGTGGCATCCGCTATTTGTGCACGCATGGCCTGTTTCAGCATCCGCACATTGATGATTTATTGCCGGAAAATCTGCGCCATCTCTCAGCGTCGGAGCTGATTGGCCATCTCACCATTAATGTGCAAAAAGCCATGGATTGCGCCCTATGCTTCAATGCCTATGACCGTGAGCATCGCCTGTATGTGCATTTTGGACAGGACCCCGCCAACATCACGCATAATAATCGCTTCTATGACCTCTGTGCGCGTGACCTGCATCTGTTTGATCGCACCGGCCCTGCGCGCAAAGGTTCGGAGGAGACGTTTAACTTCGTGGTGCCAGGCCTCATACCGCGTGGCGCCGTGACGCTGCTGGCGGCGGCGGGCGGCACCGGTAAATCCAGTGTGGCGCATCAGCTTTGCGTGTTTGCTTCCATGGAATGGCGCGAGAACGAACAGCCCTTATGGCTCGGCCAGCCGGTGAATAAGGACGCCTGCACCGGCATTTGTGTGTATTTCTCCGGCGAGGACGGGCCCGCCATTGTCAATGCGCGTAACCAGTTATTTGACCCCGAAGGCCGTGCCTTGCGTCTGCAATTCCACCGCACCGAGTTTGAAGACCGTGACATGACCTTCTCGCAATATCTGCGTGATTTACGCAAGATGCCGGATGTGTCCATCTGCGTGATTGATCCGGCACGAAAATTTCTGGCCGGCAATGAGGATAGCTCCGAAGCGGTGAGTGAATTTTTTGAGGCGATTGAAGAATTCGCCATCCAGAAACAATGCGCCATGATTGTGGTGCACCATTTACAAAAAGGCGCCAACCCCACCAGTGCGCGTGGCGTGTTGGAGGAATTACGCGGCTCACAGGTGTTCATTGACCGCCCGCGCGTGGTGATTGGCATGTTCCGTGATGAGAAATACACCGTGGTGGGCTTGGCAAAAACCAACATCCCGCCCAGCCTCGGCATGATTCTCGATGAGCGGGTCTATGTGCGTAATCCGAAAAACCTGCAACTCATCTGGCTGCCCGGCGAACAGGGCGTGCGGCGAGACACACTCACACCGGAAGAGCTGGAGCGCATTGAGCTGGAGGCTTTTCAACGCGACGTGGAAAGCATGCGCGCCGCAGCCGAAAACCAGCAATAATTCAGCTTTAAACCTTCATTATTCACCGAATTGTCATATTTAGCTTCATCAAACTGTCACATTATGGCTGTAAGCTGCACCTAGATAGAAAACAAAGAGGCGCCCTTTATGTCCGATCCACTTCGCGAAATGTCTCGCTACTTGAATTTTGGAAATCGTGCTATTTCCTCAGGTCGTCGCGGCATAGATAATTTTGGACGTGCGTTTCAGGTTGATCCACGTCGTCGTGATGCCGATGAATCGGGTTTGATTGCGAGAGATCAGCGCAATTGGTTCCGTGCCGAACAGACAGGGTATGCACGTGGTGCATTAGATGATTACGCCGCGCAACGTGGCCTTTCACCTCGCACCGAACGCGGATTCTCTCAAGGTGGTCGCGGCGGCGGCTATGGTGGCCCAGGCTATGGCGCCCCTGGCTATGGCGGCGGCTATGGTGGCCCAGGCCATGGTGGTGGTTATGGCGGTGGACAGCCTGACCTGATTGTCAAACCAGACGGCTCGGCCTGGCAGATCCAACGCCCGGGCTGGTTAGGCCGCCAGTTTGGCTCACAGCCGGAAATTGTGCAGGTCGCACCCGAAGGTAGCTATCGCGCACCCGAATCCGAAGGCCGCACCCCTTATCAGCCGCAGCCGGAAGGCCGTGCTCCTTATCAGCCACGCCGCGATCCACAGAGTGCCGGAGATTTACCACCCGTGGCTGCGCCATCCAGAGGTGGCCGTGGGCCAGCTGAACAGCCGCAACCACCGGCGCGCCCCACACGCGATCAACAGGTGGCGTTTGATGCATACATGAGCCTGCCACGCGAACAACGCCGCGAAGTCACCCAGACTCTAGAGCGCAGCGGCTTGCTGCCACAGGGTGCTACGGCCTCCGGTGTCGGTGCTGGCCAACTCTCCACCGCACTTTCCACCGCGCTTAATCGCAATGGCTATTCAACGGCATCCGGCGGAATGCTGGAGCGAGTGCAGCCACGTCAGGCGTTTGAAGGCGTCATTGCGGCAGAAAGCCAACGCGGCGCGGCGCCAGCCGCTGGCGCAGGGCGCACTCCTGCCACACCCGGTGCAGCGGCTGCTACACCGGCAACTCCCCCCGCCCTCCTATGGAGCGTGGTGAGCATATTGCCGATTTTCAACGTCGCGCCATGGCGCTGGACGAAAGTGCAACTCTCAGCACCTTAGATGGTCGCGTGCGTGAAACACTCGCCCGAGGCATCAGCCGCCCTGATGATGGCGTTGCTGGCTCCCGCACTTCAGAGGTGCGTGCGGCAGTGATTCAGCATCTCAATGCCAATCGTGGCCCCGCCGGTGCGACGCAGCGCCCTCAAATCGCGGGTGATGCCACCTATGAACAAATAAACCGTGAATTGGAAGCACGCGGCATTCGCGGCGCGGCGGTTGCTCCTGTGACTCCTCCTGTTGCTACGACTCCTCCTGTTGCTACGACTCGCCCTG
>JAIEPI010000073.1 GCA_019749855.1 Rickettsiales bacterium
GCGGCAGCGGCAATGATTCGCTGACAGGTAATGCCGGTGATGACAGTCTCGCAGGCGGTGCCGGTGATGATGTTTTTAGTACAACTCTGGCCAATCTCACGGCAAATGATACCCTAAGCGGTGATGCCGGAGTGGACACGTTGAGCATTACCGCAGGCACTGTTGTCATGACGATTGGCTCGACATTCCCCAATATCACGGGCATTGAGCGCTACACCCTCAATGTCAGCCAGGCACACGACATTACGGTGGATGAAAATTATTTTTCCTCGCCAGGCTTTAGCGGCACAACGCTGACAGTCTCCACGAATTCAACCGTGGGAGTGCGTTTTAATGGCAGCGCCATTACGAGCAGCTCCCGCGCTGTTTCTTTCACCGGTGGCAACGGTAACGACACGCTTATCGGCGGTAACGGCAATGATTCAATGAGTGCGGGAGCCGGCAATGATTCACTGGTCGGTGGCGCTGGAAACGACCGATTTACCTTTGCTGCTGGAAACATCACCAGTACTGACACGGTTAGCGGCGGCACAGGATCCGATCAGATTTATATTAGCAGCGGTACTTTTAATGTGAATCCGGCAACCCTGACCAATGTCAGTAGTGTGGAAACGTTTTATTTTTTCAATCCCGCAGCGCATATCATCACGCTTACCGATGCCTATTACGCTACAGGTCTCAACAGCACGGCCGTCACCGTCTCGACCGCATCTTCAACAGGCATCCGCGCCGATGCGAGTGCCGTCGCCAATGCCACCAACCGCCTGAGTGCGAGCGGCGGTAGCGGAAACGATATTTTTCTGGGCGGCGCCGGCAATGATACATTCACCCCCTCAACCGGCAATGATTCAGTTAATGGCGGCAGCGGCAATGACCTCATCAGCTTTTCGACTGCTACAAATTTTAACAGCTCGGACACAATCATCGGCGGCAGCGGCAATGATAGTGTTTCTCTCACTGGCGGAACCACGATTTTTACACTCGACACCACGACCAATACCAATATTCAGGGCATCGAAAATTTTGTGCTGAATCGCAATGGGGCACATAACATCACCCTTAACAACAATTACTTTTCTTTGGCAGGCCTTGATACACCCGTGGTGAATATCACCTCAAACTCCTCATCGGGGCTGGTCTATAATGCCAGCGCCGTGACCAATGCCAGTTACAGCGTGAACGTCACTTCAGGCAGCGGCAATGACACAATCACCGGTGGCAGTGGTAACGACACCATCAACAGCAGCAGCGGCGCGGATAATGTTAATGCGGGTGCGGGTGACGACGTGCTTCTCAATAGCGGCAGCAATGTAGCAACAACAGACACCATCACTGGTGGCAGCGGTATGGATATTTTTCGTACCAACGCCGGTACACTGAGCTTCAACAGCGCCACCTTCACAAACTTTAGTGGCATTGAACGCTTTGAACTAAACAATGCCGCCGGCCATACCATCACACTGACCGATGCCTATTATACCAGCGCAGGCTTTGTTGGAACAACCCTCACCGTGACGACCACTTCCACGTCCAACATCACCATCAATGCTTCAGCTCTTAGCGCGGCCTACACGATCAACGCCACCGGATTCAGTGCGAATGACACCCTCACCGGTGGCGCGGGTGATGATACGATCATCGGGGGTGCAGGCAATGATAGTCTGAATGGCAGCGCTGGGCGTGACAGCATCAATGGCGGTACCGGCAATGACTCGCTTCGAGGTGGCGATGGGGTGGACACGCTCACTGGCGATTCGGGTACGGATAATTATTTCTATAATGTTGTCACTGAATCCGGCATTGGCATTGGCAATCGCGACATCATCACCGACTTCACCAGTGGTGACAGAATCGATCTCAGTGCTTTTGCAGGAACATTTACGTTTCGAGCAGGCGGCAATGGCAGTAGCAATTTTACAGGAACAGTGGCGCAAGTGGCCTGGGGCACGGAAGCTGGTAACAGTATTATCTCAGTGGATACGAATGGCGATAACGTCACGGACTTCCAAATCGAGCTTCAGGGAAGTTACAGCCTCACCGCCACCGATTTCACCCTGTGATGGCTAAACATACCCGCTGATACGAAACTCGTTTTTGCTGCTTATCTGTTACAGGCGATGTAAGGAAAAGCATTTCAATAGCGCTAAGACAAAGAGCCTGAAAGCTATCTGGCTAGACTACCATTCGCATCGGTGCCATCGATGATACGTTCAACCTGATCAAGCTCTTTGCGGACTTCCCTCTGTGTGAAGCGCCCAACCGGCACTTGATTAGCCACCGAACGCATTTGACTTGCGGCTCGAACAACGCCATCCAGGTTATCACCTTCTCGCCCTTTGCGGACAATTCTTCGTGCCGACTCTCTTAAGACCTCATCAGTTGGATGGTCATAGGCTTTACGCACCCCATCGACATCCCGCTCAATCTTAGGGTCTATGTCTCCACCGCGACGAAGATGGGCACGGTGTTCAGCAAAAGCCAATCCCACACGGTCACGCGCCTGATCAGCGCCTTCTCTGATTCCCGAGGCTTCTCCAAGCTTTCTATCAATTTCGCTTAGGTATTTTTTAGACATACTTATCTCCATATCATCTTTGGAATCATACCACATCAATCGTTAATGTTTGTTAAATTCCTGTGACAATTGACGAATCTATACACGCCCTTACCACGGATACCGCCGTCCGCCTTGCCCGCTACTTAAACTACTACTAAGTTTGGCTGTGGGTTTGCAGAATGATGACAATCTGGAGGAAGTCGGCAGCAAAAGGGCTTATCGGAAGATTGCGCTATACGAACAGTAGGCGCAGGTCTAAACCAAATCACGATAAAATAGGTAAAATAGCGAACAATTACAGACGGTTAAATGGTGACCCCTACGAGAATCGAACTCGTGTCCCCACCGTGAAAGGGTGGTGTCCTAACCGCTAGACGAAGGGGCCGCACAGCGGGCGCAGTGAGGGCGTTTAGTGCCTGAATTGCTCGCGTAAGTCAACGGTAAAGTGGGGGCAGGCCAGCAAAGCACCGCTTAGCCCGCCAGGGCGGCATCATCGACGAAGAAACTAACTCTGGCATTGCCCTGCCAAAACTCCTTTTTTATCTGCCCCGCCAGATGCAATGGCCGACCAGCATGCCCCACCAAAAGCTCACCCAGCGGCGTGCCCATGCAGCGAAACGCCAGCGCGGTAGTGCGGTTACCAAGCCTTCCCTCACGCGAAAGGGTCAGCCGCACATGTGACTCTTTCAGTATATCCACGGCAACAATCGCACAATGCGCCAGAACAAAGCGCGGCGCGGGGTTAGACGTGCCAAACGGGCCAGCCAGCGCGACCATGTCCGGTAATTCAAGGCTCAGCGCATCCGGGTTGAGACAGGCATCAATCGAAAGGCTTCGCTGTTCACGGTAATGCGCGGCATGCTGTCCTATTCGCGCCTCAAGGTATGCATGAAAAGCATCTAATTGTTCGCGCAGCAACGTAAATCCAGCGGCCATGGCATGCCCGCCTCCCGCCAGCAGCAAACCCTCGGTTCGTGCGGCTGCAATCGCCGCCCCCAGATCGACGCCTGGCACCGAGCGCGCACTACCCTTGCCCACCCCATCCTTCCAGGCAATCACTGCCGCCGGACGATGAAAATGCTCTTTGATGCGCCCTGCCACAATGCCGATCACTCCCTCATGCCAGCCATCCCCGGCCACCAGCAGAACCGAACGTTCGGCTTGCTGATGTGCCACGTGCATTGCCGCTTCAAGAACCTGCATTTCAATGGCTTGTCGCTGTTGATTATATTCTGACAATCGCGCGGCTAAGGCCTGCGCCTCATCCGCATCGTGAGTGGTTAGCAAACGCACCCCCATGGAAGATTCCCCCACGCGCCCACCGGCATTAATGCGTGGTCCGATCACATAACCCGCATGATAAGTGGTGGGTGCCTCCTCAAGCCCCGCCGCCTCACATAACGCGCGTATACCTTGGTTTCGCTTGGCTGCCATCACACTCAAGCCCTGACGCACGAGGGCTCGGTTTAGCCCCATCAGGGGCACGACATCACACACCGTGCCCAGCGCTACGAGGTCGAGGGAATCGAGGAGGTTGGGCTCTTTGATACCTCTCCCTCTGGGAGAGGTCGAAGGCGCGCCAGCGATTTCGGGTGAGGGCTGAGACGCATCATGGCCCTCACCCAACCCTCTCCCAGAGGGAGAGGGCTTTTCCTGCTCGTCCTGTCGCCCATTCTTTCCCGATTTACCCGCGAACCATCCTGCCTCCCGCAGGGAGCGATTCAGCGCGACCAACGTCAGGAAGGTGACCCCTACGGCGGCGAGGTTGCGGCAGGAGGAGGTTTCATCCAGCCGGTTTGGATTCACCACGGCCACCGCCTCGGGAAGCTGCGCCGCGCCGATGTGATGATCAAGGACAATCACATCCAGCCCCGCTTGTTTAGCGGCGGATAATGGCTCAAAAGAGACGGCACCACAATCCACCGTGATGATGACGCTGACGCCCTGCGCCTGCAGGGACAAAAAAGCGGCGATGGACGGGCCGTAACCCTCTTTCATCCTATCAGGAATATAGATGTGGTGCGGCACTTCCAGCGCTTGAAAATACAGTCCGAGTAAAGCCGATGAGGTGGCGCCATCAACATCATAGTCGCCAAATATGCCAATAGTTTCCTTGTCCCTAATGGCCCTCGCCAATCGCGTGACTGCCTGATCCATATCACGCAGATGCAAGGGATCGGGCATGGTGTCTCGCAGGGTGGGATGCAGGTAGGTGGCGGCATCCTCAAGCATCACGCCTCGGCCAACCAGCACACGCGCCAGAATATCCGAGATTGCCATTTTCTGGGACATTGCCAACACCGCGCGCTCATCCTGCGTGCGCCATTTCCAGCGCATGTTATTGGCAGAGCGCTCGACGTTTAGGACGGTGTCGGTGAGGGGCTGGGCAGGCTGGGTCATGAGGCTATACTAGTCGGACATCGCGGCCCGTGCCAGTGCCGCGTTGGGAGGGAAGATGGGCTTTGGTTTGGCTCAGGATGACGAGTGTTTCTCCGTCATTGCGAGAAGCGCCGCGACGAAGCAATCCAGAACCGCCCGCTGGATTGCTTCGCTGCGCTCGCAATGACGATATCCTTGCCCTGTTATTCGAGGACAGGATGTCCGAGTCAGCCGTGAGCCCGCGAAGCGGCGTCTATTGCGGAGGCCAGTAGGCCGAAGCAGGGACAAATAAAAAAGGACTTCCCCTACTCCACCCACGTCTTGCGACGGAAGTTATGCTCAGCCGTCACTATTCGAACCGTACCGGTTTTGGAGCGCATAACAATCGATTCGGTGGAACCGCCGCCGTGCCAGAGCTTCACGCCCTTCAGCATGGAGCCATCGGTGACGCCGGTTGCAGCAAACATCACATCGCCACGCGCCATATCGTTCATGCTGTAAATAGTATCGAAATCTTTGACGCCCATGGCTTTGGCACGCGCACGTTGTGTATCATCATCAAACAGCAGACGCCCCTGCATCTGCCCACCAATACAGCGCAGCGCCGCGGCGGCTAGCACACCCTCAGGCGCCCCACCTGTGCCGACATAGAGATGCACGCCGGTGCTGGGACGCGCACAGGCAATCACGCCCGCCACATCACCATCAGAAATCAGCATGATTCGTGCACCCGCTTCTCGCGTTTTCGCAATCAACTCGGCGTGACGGTCGCGCTGCAAGATGCACACCAACAGATCCGAAATGTCGCATTTCATGGCCTTGGCCAGATTCGTCAGGTTTTCTTTTGGGCTGGCATCAAGTTGCACCACCCCCTCAGGCAGGCCGCCACCCACCGCAATCTTGCTCATATACACATCAGGGGCATGAAGGAAGCCGCCCTTTTCAGCCATCGCCACTACAGCCAGTGAGCTTGGCCCGCCGGTGGCGCAGATGGTGGTGCCCTCCAGTGGATCGAGTGCAATATCAATCTTTGGCCCGTCACCGGTGCCTACTTGCTCACCAATATAGAGCATGGGCGCTTTATCGCGCTCGCCCTCACCGATCACCACCGTGCCCTGAATCGACATGGTGTTGAGTGCTTCTCGCATGGCGTTCACCGCCGCCTGATCGGCAGCTTTTTCGTCGCCCTTGCCAATCCAGCGTGCACAGGCCAGCGCCGCTGCCTCCGTGACACGCACGGCTTCCAGTGCAAAGTTACGATCCATCATAATATTGTCGGCAAGTTTTTCATGTAACATCGGTGCGCTCGTCATGGTGCTTGAATCCTGATCATTTGCGGCGGCGCCATGAGCGTGGCAAGGGTCGCCACCTCTCGCAGCGCACGCTGCATCTTTGATTCCGGAGTGTGGTGAGTGGTCAGCACAATGTCAACGGGTTCTTCCGGTGAATGGGCATGCTGAATGAGCGATGCCACGGAAATGCCCTGATCGCGGCAGATTCCTGCAATATCCGCCAATACGCCCGGGCGATCCACCACCGTGAGCCGAAGATAATACTCGCCGCGCAAACCACTGATATCCGCCGCTTCCAAAGGCGCCAGCGTACTGGCAGGCAGCATCAGGGGTGGCATGCGATGACCGCGCGCCACGTCGATTAAATCCGCCACCACCGCCGATGCCGTGGGGCCAGCGCCGGCACCGCGCCCTTCAATGAACAGACGACCGACCGCGTCGCCTTCAATTTGCACGGCATTATAAACATCATCGACATTGGCGAGCGGCGAGTGCAGCGGGATCATGCAGGGATGCACGCGCTGCTCAACCTCACCCCCTTCATGCTGAGACGTAATTCCCAGCAGCTTGATACGATAGCCCAGCTCACGCGCAAAATGGATATCCGTTTTACTAATGCTGCGGATGCCCTCGATATGCAGCGACGCCAGATTCGGACGCCGCTGAAACGCCAGCGCCGCTATAATCGCCAGTTTATGCGCTGAATCGACCCCATCAATATCAAAACTTGGATCGGCCTCAGCGTAGCCCTTTTCCTGCGCTTCCGCTAGGACATCAGCAAAATCGCGGCCTGACTTTTCCATCGTGGTCAGGATATAATTACAGGTGCCGTTCAAAATAGCCGTAATGAGCACATAGCGATTCGCGGCCAGACCCTCACGCAGCATTTTGATTATGGGAATACCCCCCGCCACCGCCGCCTCATAGCAAAGCGCCACGCCCTTGGATTCAGCAAGTGCGGCCAACTCAGCGCCATGCGCAGCGATCAGCGCTTTGTTGGCGGTGACCACATGTTTGCCGTTCTCAAGCGCCTGTGTCACCAGCGCACGGGCAATGCCCTCAGCACCGCCGATCAGCTCCACCACCACATCTACGTCCGGCGCCACAGCAAGCGCGAGTGCATCCGCTTCAAAGCGCACCTTGCCGAGTGAAAAATCACGTTTCTTTGCCTGATCGCGCGCCGAGACGGCCACTAATTCCAGACGCTGCGCACAGCGTAATTCCAGCAAAGACTCCTGCGCTTGCAGAATTTTTGCGACGCCGCACCCCACCGTGCCCAGCCCCGCGATTGCAATGTTTAAAATGTGTGTCATGAGGGTGATGTAGAGCTTTTTGTTCTTCAAGCCAAGCGTTAAGCGCCGGCATCTTCCAGCTCACGCAGAACCTTCTGCGGGTCTTCGGCCAGAAAAGCTTTGATGTTACGCGTTGCCTGACGCAACCGATGTTTATTTTCCACCAGAGCAATGCGCACATGCCCATCACCATATTCGCCAAAGCCAATGCCAGGCGCGACCGCAACTTCGGCTTTCTCAATCAATAACTGCGAAAACGCCAGTGAACCAAGCTCACGGTATGCCTCTGGAATGGGGGCCCACAGGAACATACTGGCCGAAGGTGGTGTCACTGGCCAACCCGCATCATTCAGGCCCTTTACCAGTACATCGCGGCGCTCTTTATACATTTGACGCAGTTCTGCCACACAGTCCTGCGGGCCATTTAGCGCCGCCGTGGCCGCCACCTGAATGGGTGTGAACGCACCATAATCTAGGTAAGACTTGATTTTGGTTAGCGCGCCCACCAGCGTCGGGTTCCCAACCCCAAACCCAATACGCCAACCGGCCATGGAGTAAGTCTTACTCATGGTGGTGAATTCGATGGCAACATCCTTCGCACCCTTGGCCTGTAAAATGGAAGGCGGTGGATTATTGTCATAATAGAGCTCGCAGTAGGCGAGATCAGAAATGATGTAAATGCCATGATGACGGCACAAATCCACTGCCTCCTGATAAAAATCGAGCGGCACCGTTTCGGTGGTTGGGTTGCAGGGGAAGCTGAGAATCAGCACCGTCGGCGACGGGCGGCAATGCTTGATGGCGCGCTTGAGGATCGCGAAAAAATCATGATTGGGCGTGCGCGGCAAATGCCACACCGAAGCACCAGCAATGATGGAGCCATAGGGGTGAATCGGATAGCTCGGATTCGGCACCATCACCACATCACCAGGCGCGGTGATGGCTTGCAACAAATTGGCCAGCCCCTCCTTTGAGCCTAGCGTGACCACGACTTCCTTTTCGGGATCCACGGTGACATTAAATCGCCGTTGATAATAAGCCGCCTGCGCTTTGCGTAATCCGGGGATGCCGCGTGAGAGGGAGTAGCGGTGGCATTTGGGATCGGCCAGCGTTTCGCGCAGCTTGGCGACGACATGCTCTGGCGCCGGAGTATCAGGATTGCCCATCCCAAGATCAATGACATCCGCCCCCTCACCACGCAGACGGGCTTTTTTGCTGTTTACCTCCGCAAAAACATAGGGAGGCAAGCGCTTGATACGAAAAAAATCAGAAGAGGACGCGCTCATAAACCCTGCTTGCCATTAATGACGCATCACACCATAGCGCACAGCACGCGAACGGGAGGCGTAACGCGAATAGCTCTGCGAACTCGACGGGAGACCATAACCACCCCCTTGACTGGAAGCAGAAGCGGCGGGAGCACGCAAACGAATCGGCGGCAACCCATCCGATGGCAGCGGCACCGCTTCCGCTAACATTGGCTCTGGTGCATTTTGGGGAGACTCAGAGAATGTGGAGGGAGCCGGTGTCGCCTCAGGCTCTTTGTAATAGTGATCTAAATTTTGACTGGCCTGCTGCATGGGGCTGGCTTGCTGCATGGGGCTGTTCGCAGGCAATGAAGGCTCAGGGGTTGCCGCTGGCACAGGATCCATTAATGCAACGGGAGGAAGTGGTTCGCCTGCGGTAGTGATAGAGGCTGGAGCCTGCTCAGCAACAAATGGCGCAGGTTGCGGGTCTGGCGAAGTCAGCGCACCATTTTCCAGTGGCGGCAAGCCTCCTGATGCCTGTGCCATGGGCTGCGAAATAGGCGGCGCCACATCCGGCGCGGTCGTCTGTAACGGTGGTAATTGCTGGCTACTGTTTGAGAAGCTCGCCGCATCCTGCCGCGCAACATTCGCCTCATTCACTAAATTATTATTGGGCGGCACCTCGGAGAGCGTCGGAAATTCTCCATTCTCATTCGTCATCGGCTGATAGCCCATGGTGTCCTGAGGCTGCGCCAATACAGTTTCATTGGGGGCTGCCATCACAGGGCTCGGCAATTCAGCGGCAGCCACCTGTGGCAAAGGCGCCGTTTGTGCGACAGGCATACCAACGCCTTCCGCTGCCAGTGCTTGCTGATTATCGAGCGGCACCTTACGGCCTGTGGCCTCTGGTGGCGTCATTGACATCGCCTGCGACTCATTCATCGAGGGCGGCGCTGCCATGGGCGGCGTCATTCCGTTCGCCGAAAATTCATCCGGTGGCATATCTGCACCCGCCATCATTCCCGCAGGAAGCTGCGAGGTGCTTGGATTCGCTGCTTGTTCAGGCGTTGCCGCAACATTAATACTGCCAGGATTTAGTACCGGCGTGCGCTTTGGACCATTCACGGTATTAAAACGGCTGGGCTGCTTTTCAAAATTAGAGCAGGCAGGCAGCAGCGTCACGCTGAGTAACATCACACTCAGGACGGCACAACGAACAACAGGTGTTGAATAAGACGTGATGGACATACAGATTGATCCAGAATGGATTAAATAGCTAGATTCATGGTGTAATCGCGCGAAACTACTTTGTCTAGGCCCATGTGGGGCGTATAATGAGTAGCCTAAATCTTTCTTCATAAACTGAGGATCCCATGACGCCCAAAAAAGATGCGCCGCCTCCACAGCCCTTCGATACGACCCGCTTTGCCCGCAACATGAACCAACTGGCGCAGGAATGGCAAGCTCTGATGGGTGATATGGCGCGCCACAATGGTTCCAATTCACAACGCGATGGCGAACGTGAAATCATGCAGGTCAGTCGCGCCTTTAGCGAAATGGGGGCAAAACTTGTGCATGACCCAAGTATTCTCATTGATATGCAATATGAGTATTGTCAGCGTTGGCTGGGCGTATGGGGTGACAGCATGCAGCGCTTTTTAGGCGAACCACCCGCGCCGCCACCCGCAAGGCGCGATCGCCGCTTTGATGATCCCGCCTGGACGGAAAGTGTCTATTTTGACTTCCTCAAGCAGTCCTATCTGATGACAGCAGGATGGCTCCATGAGATGGTTCGCCGTACCGATGATGACATGGACGTACATACGGCTAAAAAAGTAAACTTTTATACGCGCCAGTTCACGGACGCCATGTCACCCAGTAACTTTCTGTTCACGAATCCAGAGGCACTGAAAGCAACGCTTGAATCACATGGCGAAAACCTGATTCGTGGCATGCGTCACATGCGTGAAGATTTTTTACAAGGCAATGGCAAATTAAATATCCGCATGACTGACGCTAAGGCGTTTGAGTTTGGAAAAAACATCGCGACCACGCCCGGGAAGGTGATGTTTGAAAATGACCTGATGCAATTGCTGCAATTTGCGCCCAGCACGCCCACCGTTCACAAAACACCCCTGCTTCTGATTCCGGCCTGGATCAATAAATACTATATCTTTGACCTTCAGCCCCAGAATTCCTTTGTAAAATGGTTAGTAGACAAGGGCTACACGGTATTTGTGGTTTCATGGGTGAATCCTGATGCATCACTCGCCGAAAAAACCTTTGAGGATTATCTTTTGGAAGGGCCGCTCGCCGCTCTGGATGCCATCGAGCGCATTACAGGCGAAAAACAAACGGCGTGCGTGGGGTATTGTTTAGGCGGATCATTACTCTCGATTGCGCTGGCATGGCTACACGCTAAAGGTCAGGCGGATCGCGTGGTTTCGGCCACTTACCTTACCACAATGATCGATTTCTCCGAGCCTGGGGAATTAGGGGTGTTCATTGATGAGGAGCAAATCACCGCCCTTGAAGAACGCATGAATGCAAAAGGTTATCTGGAAGGACGCGAAATGTCGGTGACCTTCAATATGCTGCGCGCCAACGATCTGATCTGGTCTTTTGTGGTCAATAATTATCTTCTGGGCAAAGAACCGTTCCCCTTTGATCTGCTGTTCTGGAACTCTGACTCCACGCGAATGCCCGCCAAAATGCACAGTTTTTATCTACGCAACATGTATAATGAAAATCGCCTGATGAAGCCGGGCGGCTTAAAAATAGGCGGTGTGTCGATTGATTTGAGCAAAATCAAAACACCAAGCTACTTGCTCTCGACGCGTGAGGATCATATTGCGCCATGGCATTCCACCTTTGCCGCCACAAAAATATATAGCGGGCCAGTGACATTTACCCTTGCTGCATCGGGGCATATTGCCGGCGTTATTAATGCACCTGCGAAAAACAAATACTCTTACTGGACGAATACGCTCGCCAAAGCCGATACTCCCCGCACATGGCTTGATAAAGCCAAGGAAACAGCTGGGTCATGGTGGCCGCATTGGGATCAGTGGCAGCGTAAAACTGCAGGTCGTGACATAGCCGCCCGTCAGCCAGGTGAAGGCCCAGTGGCCGCCATTGAAGACGCACCCGGACGCTACGTAAAAGTTCGCTGAGCACCACCACGCAAACCGAGCGCAGCTAAAGGCTTATCATTTCCAGCAGTGCCTGTTGAAACGCTTGCTGTGCGGCCTCAATCACTGCCTCCCGCGTGTTGGCTTTTGCCAACACGCGTGTTTCAATGATTTTTTCTTTCTTCACCTTATAATCCAGCGCGCTCACATAGCTCGCCTTGACGCGCACGCGCCAGCGCGGGGGCAAAGCATCATCACAATACTCGGCACCAAAGGCTTGAATATCGAGATTCAGCAATGTGGCACCTCTTGATGGCTGGGCATCTGAGCTAATATGCGCAAAAGCATGTGTTTGCTCCAGTGACTCAATCACCGTCTGCTGAACCATATGGGTCAAAAAATCTGACCAGCGCATGCCGGCAAAATAATCATGCAGCCCCGAGGATGTCGTCAGAGCGATGCGGTACGTATCCAAATCCTCGGTTGCCGTTGGCAGTGCAACGATCAGGCTACCCGCCTGCGTGACACGCCCATGCGATGCATTCAATGGCAACAATTGAATGCGATGCGCATTGCCAATATCTCGCGGGGTCAACACCGAGCAGGCCGCCAACAGGACACAAAACAAAATAGCGCCGCATGCCTTCATGGCAGTGTCTTCCCTGCATTCTTGACGCCATGCAGAATCACTGACGGGTCTTCACGAATGGTCCGCGCTAACATGCGAATTTCACGGGCTGTAATTTTTCCCTCCACCAAAAGCTGATCCAGTTCCAGTAAAATGCTTTCAAGCGATTTGGCATGCTCACCACCGAGAACTTTGCTCAGTGTCGCCGAGGTCGTATCTACGGATTTCAGAGTCGCATCCAATGATTGTGCAGCAATCTCTGTGGCTGACAGTAACGCAGAAAACTTTTCAATATTCTCATCACTGAGGATTTTCTGACCTTTCTTCGCCATTTTACTTAACTCCTCGATCAGCTCAGGCACGGAGGTGATCACCTTCTCAAGCGAGGATTGTTTGGAAGGAATCACCAGATATGTTTCGCCATCTTTTCGTGTCAAAAATGCTGACTCCATGCGTGTGTTCTCAAGCGCCATGACCGAGCCACCGGTAATGCCCTGCAGGCGAAGACTTGCCACCGTGTCCACACGCACCGGCGCTGTATCGACGATATCAGCCAGAACGCGAATACGGTCGGTATTATAGGACTCAAAATCAATCGACTGCACCGTACCGACATTGATGCCCTTGAACGTCACCGGTGCGCCGATGCTCAACCCATCCACCGATCCATCAAAAAAAATCGCATAGGTGATGTAGCTCTTGTTCTTATGGGTAAACGAAAACCAGCCAATGATGGCAACAACCACAACCACACAGACGGCGACTAGAATCCCAACCCGAAAATAATACTTTTCCTGTTCCACTCTACACAACTCCCTTTAGCGCCGCGCGTGCACGCGGGCCATGAAAATAGGCTTTAATCCACGGATCATCATCCAACAATAACTGGTCAATGGTGCCTGTTCGCATTTTCTTATGTACTAACACTGCAATACGGTCACAAATGGCAAATAAACTATCAAGATCATGGGTAATCATCATCACGGCTAAACCAAGATTATTGGTCAAATCACGTATAAGTATATCAAAATCACTGGCTGAGATAGGATCAAGTCCGGCGGTTGGCTCATCGAGGAACAGAATTTTTGGATCCAGCGCCAAAGCACGTGCCAGAGCCGCCCGTTTTATCATGCCGCCTGATAACTCCGCGGGAAATTTGTCACGCGCGACCGCAGGTAATCCTACCAGCTCGATTTTCATCTCGGCAAGCTCCACGGCCAGCGCGTCTGAGACACCGGCAAATTCACGGATGGGAAACGCCACATTATCGCGCAAACTTAATGAGGAGAACAACGCGCCATTTTGAAACAACACTCCCCATAATCGTTGTGTATGCAATAATTCCTGCTCATCCATGGCCAGTATATCGCGCCCCAGCACATGGATACTGCCAGCGGAAGGATGGTTTAAGCCAATAATGGAGCGAAGAAGCACCGATTTTCCAGAGCCGGAGCCGCCCACAACGCCGATAATTTCACCCGCCAAAATACTGAAGTTGACTCCATCATGCACCAACTGATCGCCAAAGCGATTGACCAGCCCCTTCACCTCAATCACCGGTTCTTTCATATATCCAACACGGTAAAAAGAATGGAAAATAATGCATCAAACATCAACACCAGAAAAATGGACTGCACCACGGCGGTGGTCGTGCGGGCGCCGACTTCGGTGGCAGAGTTTTTCACCTGCATGCCCTGTAAACAGCCCACCATACCGATCAGAAGAGCAAATATCGGCGCCTTCACCAGGCCAATCAATAGGGTATTGATATTGATGGCGGTGTGAAGACGCTCAGCGAATTGCAAAAGCGATATATCGACAATACTGGCGGAGACAAATAACGCACCAAAAATTCCCATGATGTCGGCCAGAAGCGTCAGAATCGGCAGTGCTATCATGATGGCAATCACGCGCGGTAGAATCAACAGCTCGAAAGGGTCAAGACCAATGGTTCGCATGGCGTCCACTTCGTCATTCACCTGCATCACCCCAAGCTGCGCAGCAAAGGCACTGCCTGAGCGTCCCGCCACCATAATGGAGGTGATAATGACCCCCATTTCACGCAACATGGAGATGGCAATTAAATCAATGGTAAAGATTTTTGCACCGAATTTCTCTAACTGATGTGCGCCCTGATATCCCATCACCAGACTGATGAGAAACCCCATTAAAGCAATGATGGGAATGGCACGAATGCAAATTTCATTGATGTGATAGACAACACTGCTCACGCGTAATTTGCTGGGATGGCGAATGGTGCGCACCAAGGTGAGGCAAATCTGGCCGAAAAATGCCATAAATTCGTGCATAGCGGCCACCATGGCAAAACTTGCCTGTCCCAAATGCAAAAAAAACTGCCGTATCGGCCCGCAATAGTAGCAGTGCGGTGAGTCAGTGTGCGCCAGTGCACCGACCAGAGTTAAAATATGCGTAAAATGCTCATTGAAATGCATAAGCTGTGTCTCGGATTTCGAGGCACGATTTTTTTGCCGTAAAAACCGTACTAACAGCCATGCCGCCGAGGTATCCAGTGCTTCCAGCTTTTGGCCATCCAGTGTCAGTGAACTGGGATTCTTGGGTTTTTGGATACTCAGGAGTTTCTCAATGCGTGAGAGATGCGCCACCGTCCACTCACCCTGCAAGTGGAGGATTGCCTCGCCATTGGGCGAATTGGTCACATTAATGGCTGGCAACATCGGCATCCACACGCCCAAGGAATTGAGCCGTCACCCTAAAGTGTTTTGAGAATGTTTACCAGTGCCGCAACGCAAGTTGTATCGCCGATTAATGCAGGGTCACATTCGGGCTTGAAGAGGATGCCTGTTGTTCCAGACGCTCGACGTGGTTTCGCGCGGGGGAGCCTGAGTCAGGCGCATGCCCGCGCACACGATCCACAAAACGCTGAGCCTGCGCCAGACCGGGCACCCGCTGTAGCGCGCTCACATGCTCTTGTGGTGCCGGAATATGAATCCCCTGCGCCTTGGCTTTATCCAACTCGCTATGATAAGCCTGTACCAAGGTGGTAGCAGTGGGCACTGCTCCTGAACGCCGCCCCTCAATCAAAAATGCTAACTCCTGCGCTGGCATCAGTCCTAAGCTGATAGCTTCTGCGCTGTCCTTCAGTTGAAATTCGCCGTCATAATGTTGAATCACATCACGCTGCTGTTCCGCAGGCAGCTGATGATAAGGCAATCCATAACGTTGGCGAATTTCCTGATCAACGCCTCCATTCGCTTCCGCAACCAGTGCCATGATAGGCGATGTGCCCACAGACTGCCCACGGCGCACCATGTGACTGATGCGTTCAATTCGAGCAGCAAGGGAGGGGCTGTCGTCACCAAACATGCGTCTTCCCGCACGATTAAAGCCATAATCGAGTCCGATACCAGAAATCGCCGCCGTCCCCGCCAGCACCGCCGCTTCTGCGCCAGAACCCGTACCTATACCTAACCAGGGCGTGACTTCGGTAAAGAAGTTCGCCAAAGCCGAGGGAATCGCCAGAAAATGCAACGCAGCGATGATTGCAGTGGCCCCCATCGCCGCCACGACATTAGAAACCACGGCAATAGTGCGATGACGGTCGTTTCGCTCAAGCGCCTGATGCAGCGTGAGATTACCAGGAATATTCTGCTCAGGAATCCCGCGCGCCACGCTTCGCAGATGATCCATCGTTACTTCGCGTGGCGCAATACCTAGCACCGCCGCCACTTCTTCACGATAACTGGTGCGGAGTTGTTTTTGCGCATGGTCATGGGACATAGTAGCGAGCGCCGCGGTGACGGGAATACCAACCGCCAGACCAATAATGGGTAACCACGGACTGCCAAAGGCAATGCCCGCGCCAACAGCGCCAGCCACCGCAAGCGTCGCCGCGCCACGACCCGTGATAAAGGCGGCTAGCCAGCGAAGACCATAAGCAATGGTATCAATCATATCTATTTCCTCACCTTAGATCATACGGGAATAACCGATGAATAATATGAAGCTTTTATGAATTTGTGCTGCTGATCGCGTACTCGGCGGCTAAATCGACATAATTTTGCGCAGAAATCGCAATAAAAGCCTGCTCTGCTTCACTCATCGGGCGAAACAAGCGGGCCGGATTACCCGCCCATAACTCACCTGCGGCAATTTTTTTACGTGGCGCCAGCAATGCGGCAGCAGCGAGCATTCCGCCACGAGCGATCACCGCATCATCCATGACCACGGCACCCATGCCAACAAAACAGCTATCTTCCAATGTGCAAGCATGTAAAACAGCATGATGGCCTATCGTGACCTCCGCGCCTATATGGGTTGGCCCCGTCACACGCGTAACATGGATGACCGTGTTATCCTGCACATTCGTGCGTGCACCAATGCGGATAGACTGCACGTCGCCACGAATCACGCAACCAAACCAGATATTGGCATGCGCGCCGATATGCACATCACCGATCACGACAGCGCCAGGGGCAATATAGGCGCTGGGATGGATCGTCGGCCACACGCCCTTGAACGGTAGAATCTGCGGCGCTTGAGCCATCGCAAGGCTCACTGCGCACGCTGATAGGTGGCGGTCAGACTCGCTTTGCCCAGCGCATGTTGATTGAGGTAATAGCCGACCATCGCGCCCGATGCATTGGCGTTTAATGGCAGCGTTTCAACATC
>JAIEPI010000159.1 GCA_019749855.1 Rickettsiales bacterium
GTCTGTGGAGCCGCATGACCTGTGCGTGTTTCGCGCTGCTTGCGTCCAGCTTCCTGATCGCCCTGCTCCTCAGGGGCAGCGGATGGCTGCTCGCCATCATCACCACCGCCCACCTCGTCTTCCGGCTGCTCCTCACCGGCGAGTGCGCCCAGACTCTCGGTTTCGTTTTGCTCATCCAGCGCTTCACTCTGCACCGACTCGGCGCTCTCCAGCTCCGAGGCATCACCCGTGGCGGTGGCATCATCGCCGGAGGAGAGATGGATCAATAACTGACGCACATGCTTGGCAAAAGATGCCTGATGGCCCAGCGAATCACGCAAGGCGTCGAGACTGGATGCCGCCTGTTGCATGACGTAAGGTTGCCAGTGCCGCAGCAATGCCTCCATACTCTGGGGCGGCGGCGCACCGGTCACAGCCTGACGCAACATCACCGCCAGAATGTCACCCATGGGTGGCTCAGCCAGCGGTGAGAGATTCGCATAGCCTTGCTGGCTGTAATAATGCGCCATGCGCGCGTCGATGTTATGCGCCACACCGGCAAAAATCTGACTGCCCAGCAGCATCACCCGCATTTGTTCCAGCGCGTCGAAAATCGCCGATTGTTTTTCACCCGAGGGACGCTCACGCGCATGAACGGATTGCTGATGATAACGACGGGATAACGCGGCCAGATCCACCTCGCCACGCAACCGCTGCATGGTCTGCGCATCATGCGTGGTGGGCGGCGGAGCCATGCGGAGCGTCGGCTGCTGCGTCACATTCACACCTGAGGGCATGGCACCCGCCTGCCAGGCGACGTTGAGGCGTTTATCGCGCCCGATCGCCCGTGCGGCGCCTGAGAGGGCTGTTTCCAGCACCGCATGTGACGTTGTGGTTTTGTTCATGAGGCAATGTCTGGCACATGCATACGCACGTCACGCACCGGATAGGGAAACGCAATGCCATTGGCCTTAAAACGATCCCAAATATCGAGTAAAAGATCACTGGTGATGTTGCCCACGCCATTAATGGGGTCATCAATCCACGCGCGCAATTCCAGCTTCACCGCATAGTCGCCAATTTCCATCATCAGCGCATTGGGCATCGGCGCTTTCAACACGCGCGGGTGGGCGGCGGCGGCTTCCTTCATGAGGGCTAACGCCTGACGCAGATCACTATCGAAAGAAACAGACACCTCCACTTTGATGCGTACATCATTGCTGGAATAGCTCCAGTTTTCGACTTTCTCGGTGATCAACAACTCATTGGGAATGAGATGCTCTTTACCGTCACGCGTAATGACGGATACACAGCGCGCACCCAGTGTGTTCACCCAACCATAGGTTTGCGTGTCATGAATGAAAATCACGTCGCCAGGCTTAATCGAGCGATCCAGCAACAAAATAATGCCGCTGATAAAGTTGGAGACGACTTTCTGTAAACCAAAACCCAAGCCAACACCGAGCGCACCGGAAAACAGTGCCAGTGAGGACAGATCAATGCCCAGCGTATTCAGCGTAATGACGAACGCAACGACCAGCAACGTAACACGCACCGACTTACTCAGTAATACGCGCAGGGAAGGTGTCAGGGTGCTGAGGGAACGCACCTGCTGTTCCGCCACCCGTGAGATAAAACCTGCCAGCCACAGCATGCTGATGAGGGTAAGGATGGATTTAAAAATCACCAGCAAGGTGATGCGGCTTTTGCCGAGCGTGAATCCGATGGCCTCCAGTTGGTCAATCGCCGGAGTGAGCAACTCCAGAATATCCAGTGCCGCAATCGACCAGATAATAAGCGCGACCAGACGGGCGAGCCGTCGCTCTCGTACAAAGGATGAGACAAATCGCACGCCAATCCACACCACCGTCAGCGTGCTGGCAATGGAGAGTAGCCGACTTCCCGAGGCATAACGCACGGCAATGGCCATGCATATCCAGAGGAAAAACAGGCTGCACATGGGAAAAAGAATCGCCCGCAACCCTTGCAGGGCTGTTTCAAACCAGCGCCCGCGATAGCGCTGCTCCAGTCCACGCAATGGCGACACCAGCGGCTGACGCAACAAAGCACCACCGAGTAAAGAAATGCTCAACAATGCGGCTTGAACCAGCGCGGCATAGGTCAGTGCGTTAATTTCAAACCATGCCCATGCCATATCAGCAAAATCAGGCAACAGGTCCAAAGAGAAAAAATGATTCATAAACCAACAGCCCCCTAGCCGTTGGCTTGCACAGTCGCCTGCACGGTGGCTTGAGGAGGCTTGGCTCCCGGGAGAAAGAGAGGATTATGGCCCTTCACACCGCGTATGGCGTGGCCCATACCGGTAAAGGCGGCGCGTAATTTCTGCCGTTTATCTGCTTCAAGAAAAATAATCCGCCCTAAATCATAGGTGATGGCCAATGCATCAAAAATCACAAAGGATGGAATGGCCCAGCCATGGCGCAACCAATTGGTTAAACGGTTGCGGTAAATGTAATAACGGCGCTGCGCCGTGTGATTCGTCGTGGTGACGCGCATCCCCAGCATGTAATGGTCACGGCACTGGCCAAGTTGGTGCTTTAATACAGCGGCGCGAACCACCAATATGCGGTAGCCGGACTTGATCGAGCGTAAACAAAAATCACGGTCGATATCGTCGATGCATAGATGCTCATCCATCAAGCCCACTTTTTCAAGCAAATCACGACGAATGAGGCTCCCCGATGCAATCACGCACATCGCATCGTCCAGCACGGCGCGACGGCCAAAGCTGGTGCGGCGAAAACCAAAAGAACCCCAGCGCCGTAAATACTTAGGCGTACGGCAGCTATTCACATCACTCAGGTAAGGAGCAATGATGCCAACGCTGATGGAGTCACGGTATTCCTGCTGGCTGGAGAGCATTTCCACGACCATATCAGCTGAGGGAAGGCTGTCATGATCCATCATCAACACCCAATCACACTGCCGCTGAAGCGCAAGCCGAATGCCCGCATTCTGTGCCATGGCCAGATTATTGGTACTATGCTTGATTAGGTGAGCACGCCCCGGATGCTCGGACACCCATTGCTCCAACATTCGCAAAGTGGCCTCCGATGAGCAATTATCAACGATAATCACATCCTGCGCCTGACGCAAAAGGCTCTCAAGAGAACCCAGCACTGATATGCCGATATTATGGGTTACCATCACCGCGCATATCTTTTGCGGGCCGGATAGGAAGGATGTCAATGGACGTAGAGCGGTAGACGGCATTGTATCTTAATAATATCTATCTATTTTTAAGTTGTTTATCATAAGTTTTTGCAGGTTGCAAACCAAAGCATTCTAGGCTGGATTTATTTTATTTTGTGGCTATACTGCCGTCCTTTTACAGTAGCTATATAATAAAAACATATCAAGATTCGATAAGGAGAGTTCCGTGGCAGTACCTAAGAGAAAGACCAGTAAATCCGTTCGCAACATGCGTCGCTCGCATCATGCACTCGATACGGTCAATGCAGTGGAAGATAAAACCACAGGCGAATTGAAGCGTCCCCACCATGTGTCACCCGATGGCTATTACAAAGGCCGTCAGGTCACGACCGATAAAGTGCACGTTTAGTCTATTTACCAGTCGGTTAATTCCATGAACGACGCCTCACGGGCTTCCATGCTACCCTTGGCACTCGATGCCATGGGCGGTGATCTTGCGCCGTTGGCCGTGGTGTTTGGCGCGGCGCGCGCACTGAAAAAGAATCCCGACT
The DNA here is from genome assembly GCA_019749855.1 of Rickettsiales bacterium. Lineage (GTDB taxonomy): Bacteria > Pseudomonadota > Alphaproteobacteria > Rickettsiales > UBA998 > UBA998. Next base: position 3,705 of record JAIEPI010000159.1, read on the forward strand.
TGCGCTTTTTATTTGTCGGCGATGAAAATGCTCTGCGCCCATTGCTCAGCAAACGGCCACAATTGCTGCCAGTCAGTGAGATATTACATACAACCGAGCAGGTTGCGGCGACTGACATGCCCTCCGTGGCGTTGCGTAAAGCCACAAAATCAAGCATGCGCCTGGCCATTGATGCGGTGAAAGAAGGCCGCGCCTCAGGCGTGGTATCTTCAGGCAATACCGGCGCTTTCATGGCGATGGCCAAGCTGGTATTTCGCACCCTGCCGGGTATTTCCCGTCCAGCGATCATCGGGATGATGCCTAACAAGCACGGCGATCTGGCCATGCTGGATATTGGCGCCAATGTGCAGTGCAGCCCCAAGGACCTCTATGATTTTGCACTGATGGGCAACGCCTATGCGCGAGCCATTCTCGGGCGCAAAAATCCAGCGATTGGTTTGTTGAATATCGGCTCCGAGGAAATGAAGGGACATGAAGACCTGCGCGAAGCAGCGGCATTGATTAAAAGCTCTCCCATCAAGCTGAATTTCAAGGGATTCTGTGAGGGTAACGACATTTGCAACGGTGATTTCGACGTAATTGTCACCGATGGTTTCACTGGCAATGTGGCACTTAAAACCGCTGAGGGCGTGTCACATTTCATGTATATGCAAATCAAAATGGCCATTACCAGCTCAATCCTCAGTAAACTGGGCTATTTGCTGGCACGCCCAGGCTTCAAAAAAATGAAGAAAACGCTTGATCCGCGTCGCTTCAACGGCGCCATGCTGATTGGCTTGAATGGCATTGCCATTAAAAGCCATGGCGGCAGCGACGACAAAGGATTTGCCAGTGCTATTCGTGTCGCCCATCGCGCCGTAGAAAGCAAAATGAACGACCGCATCACGGAAGAGTTGACCATTGCCAGACAAAATGATTACGAAGAGAGTTCCACTACTCTAGATCAGCTTGCCCACTCATCATGATACGTTCCGTTGTTGCCGGATGCGGCAGCTATCTTCCCTCTCGCATTGTTCGCAATGCTGATTTAGACCCCTGCCTAGCCACCAACGATGCTTGGATCCGTGAGCGCACCGGAATAGAACAACGCCACATTGCCGCTGAGGGTGAATTCACCTCTGATCTTGCTGCCAAAGCGGGAATGGATGCACTCCGCAAAGCGGGGCTATCCGCTGAGTCGGTGGATGTGATTCTACTGGCCACCTCCACACCGGATTATACGCTTCCTTCCGCTGCGACGCTGGTTCAACAAAAAATGGGCTGCACCCACGCAGCGGCCATGGATATTAATGCGGCGTGCTCTGGGTTTGTGTACGCGATGACGCTCGCTGATGCGCTGATTCGCAGCGGCCAGTCACGCACGATTCTGGTGATTGGCGCTGAAACCATGAGCCGCGTGGTTGACTGGAGCGACCGCGGCATCTGCATCCTGTTTGGTGATGGCGCGGGGGCTGTGATTCTCACCGCACAAGAAGGATCGCGTGGTATAGTCGGTAGCGAAATTTGCTCTGATGGCACGCTGGCACCCTTGCTGAAAACCAGCGGCGGTGTGTCGATGACGCAAACCGCCGGATTCTTGCAGATGCAGGGCAAAGAAGTGTTCCGCCATGCCGTCTCTAAAATGACGGAATCGTCGCAACGGCTTTTAGCGAAACACGGATTATCGGTTACGAATGTTGACTGGGTGGTGCCGCATCAGGCGAATGCGCGCATATTGTTGGCCTGTATGGAGAAATTAGAAATGGATACTTCTCGCTTGATCATGACCGTGGATCAGCATGCCAATACGTCCGCCGCCTCTATCCCCCTGGCACTGGCGCAGGCAAGTACGATGGGAAAAATTAAGAAAGATGATATTGTGCTCCTGACTGCGCTTGGTGCTGGACTTACATGGGGAAGCTGTATTATACAATGGTGATACTGAATAATAATAAGAAGAAAGGGACGACCCCATGACTGACGAGACCATTACCCGCGCCCATCTTGGTAACTCTGTTTACCGCGAAATTGGTTTATCTCTCACGGAATCCATGCAATTGGTTGATGCCGTGTTCGAAGAGGTTTCTCTCGCACTGGAAGAAGGTGATTCTGTTAAGCTCTCCTCCTTTGGCACCTTTGCTCTGCGTAAGAAAAACGCACGCGTAGGTCGTAATCCTAAAACGGGTGTGGAAGTCCCCATTCAGCCGCGTACCGTGCTGTCATTCAATCCATCTAATCTGATGAAGCAGCAGGTGAATGAAAATCTCGGTGGCCACACGCCGCAGCAAAAAGCCGCTAAATCAGCGAATGGCTGATAAATCATGATTCGGGGGAGTGCATGTCCTTCAGTGATTCAATGACTGACGTCACTCCCCTCGATGCCTTCGGCGGCAAAGCGCACGGCGCGATGAAAACCATCAGTGAAGTCGCAGAAATTCTTGAACTCCCCACCCATGTTCTGCGTTTTTGGGAAACAAAATTTCCACAGATTCAACCGCTGAAACGGGCGGGCGGGCGTCGTTTTTACCGCAACGAGGATGTTGAGGCATTACTCCTCATCCGCGAGTTGCTGCATAGTCGCGGCTTTACCATTAAAGGTGCGGTCAAAGTGCTGCCGGATATGCTGAAAGCACGTCGCAGCGGTCTGGAAATACCTGCGCCAAACGACGACTTTGCCTCAGCACCCTCCGCTACTCAGCGCGATGTCTATGTTGAGCCCTTGCCCGCCTCTCAGCGTGAGGCCTTGCTGATTCTGCGTCAGGAACTCCAATCATTGCATCGTTTGCTTGGTAGCTAGCCCGCTGTGCCATGACCAATTACGCTTGCAACTTGCCAATCGCTTCACTAATGTCCGGCTTCCTAAAGGGGCAGAATTTCTGCCTCCGGCGACTGGATCTACATTAGCCAGGACCAGTCGTACTATCGAATGTCGGGGCGTAGCGCAGCCTGGTAGCGCACTAGTCTGGGGGACTAGGGGTCGCAGGTTCAAATCCTGTCGCCCCGACCATTCTTCAATTTTTGATGCCTCTGCGAACTCCTTGAAGGGAGAACGCATTGTGTATTCTAGCTTTTTTCCTCTCAGCGATAGGTTCTGAAATATGAAATTCAGCAACTCCCGCTTACGGGGGATGTCCGAACCTTTGAAGTGAGATATGGCTCTAGCAGCCAATTCTACGAGGTTCAGGAGTTTTTCATTAAAAGCGTCATCTGCCTCATCAAAGCTGCGGATCAAATCATCAATCTGGTACTGACGGTCTTTGAGGCGTTTCTTTTTGACCTCGAACTCCTCTTTGTCGATCACCTTGTCCATTAGCAGATCGACCAGCGTATCAATCTTGTCCTCGATCTGCGTATGTTCCTTCTTCAGATTCGCTGTCTGCTCTCGATGATAGAGTTTCTTTTCCTCATGCGACTTACGAATATATTGCATGATGTTGCTCAGGATGGCTTCGTTCTTGATGGACATCCCTTCCAGGATAGATTCAACCTCGGCTAAGACTTCATCCTCCCTAACCCAAATCTTTTTGGTTGGATTCTCTGGTTCGAATGAGGCCAGATATGTCCATTGTCCTGTTCCACCGTTGGCATATTTCTTGGTGTGCGTTTCAGCGGTTATCATGCGCCCTGTTACCGCGCAGCGTAGTACGCCACGGAATACAAAATCTTTGCCTCGGTAGCATGAGCGATTTCTGGTTCTGCCGTGCATTACTTCCTGGCAATGGTCAAAAAGGTTCTTGTCGATAATCGGTTCATAGCGATGCGGCAATTCCTGCTTCATACTCTCGATACGCATGATGCCGTGATAAAACGGATTTTGCAGCATTTTATGAATATGCGACTTCGTTAAATCCTTCTGCTTACCCGCGCTATTTCGCAAACCAATTGACCGCGCAAACCGCATCATCTCAAGCATAGAGTAGTTGCCAGTCGAATAATGCTCAAAAAGCTGCCGAACAAGCGGCGCACGCTCGGTGTCGATCACTATATCGCCGCGCCCACCCTCTTTACGAATATTCTTATAGCCAATCGGAGCTTTGCTGATCCACTCGCCGTTTCTGAGTTTCTGGGCAATAGCTCGGTTTATGTTGTCACGCATACTGTCCACATAGGACTGCGCCATAACAACACCAATGCTCCACATTAACCGCTCTTGGGAAATCGAATCCTTATGGATGACATAACCCTCGGTGTTGAAATGCAGTTCAATTTTTCCTTCTTTAATCAGGGGATCAAGAATCGGATACTCTTGAAAGCTGCGCTGAATCCTGTCCACCTTGTCGGCGACAATTGCGATGGGCTCTTTCTGTTTTTTTGCAAACTTAATAATCTCCAGGAACTGCTTACGATGGCAGATCGTCGAAGATTCGATAATCTTGAATGTTTCCAGCACCCGCAGATTTTTTCGTTTGCAATATTCTTGCAACCGATGGATCTGCGCGTCGATGGAATAACCTTCTTCCTGCTCCCTGGTCGAAACTCGCGTGAGTATCACCGCGCTTATGGCTTTAGTCATGTTGATCTCCCTTTATTGCCAGCAAAAGCTGGTGGTCGGGGAGTTCGTAAAACCGTGTTAAGGCGGTTTGCGCTGGTCTTTAGGCAAGCCCTGGACATAACCAACGCCTCCCCGACCATAGGGAGATCAGGGATTCTACACCGAAAACGGTCGATGTCACCGCTTAACATCGGGGTTACGACACCCCAGAACTGTTACCAGTTCCATCTTCGATGATAGTAAGGCTGCAATTGGAATCAAGCCTCTTTGCGGGTTCTCCGTAAATCAGCGTACTGCAAAATGCGATCAATACCCTTGCAGCCTGAGCTGCCTCTCCATCAGACATTTCTTCTGTCGAAAGCTGCTTCATTTGAGCAACCAAATCTTGGAAAACTTCCTCTTTGGTGCGCTTATCGCTTTTCAGTGCCGCCTTTAATTCTTTGCGATTCATGGCTCGCCTCGCAAAAGCGAAGTGATTGCCAAAACACAAAACTGAAAATTGTTACGGAGATTTCGCAAAGTGAGAAGGTAACGTGTACGCACCTCTCGCGATTTTCTCCCTAAACATAGCGAATTCTGTTCAACGTGTTTAGTCTTTTTTTGTTCGAACATTTCGCCCCCCGTTTCGTGAGGTGTTCAGGCGGAAAGCGATCTGCAAAAGCGCAGTGCGCCACATGTGATAGGCTGTGGTGCGACCGCAACCGAGCCGCCAGCAGATAGGTTTCCACGGCACTTTCGCGGCGCGGAGCCAAATCAGGCGGCGTTCTTCTTCGCGATCCAGCAGGAAAATCCACTGAATGGTTTCCTCCATCCGACTGATGGATTCAGCGGAAGGTGGTCCCAGGCGCATCGGCTCGACTTCTGCCTGCAAGTTTTCCATCACCGTGCGGACAATCGGCGGCCAGGTGCTGAAATATCCTTTCATTCTGACTGACGGCAGGCGGCGCAGCGTGTAGGCTGCTTCCTCGAAGCGGTCAGCGATTTCCACCAGCGTGTAGTTTTTGAGGGTCGGTTTCATACACTGGCCTCCACAATCAATTCGAGGCGCGTCACGGGCGTGTCATGCTTGGTTGCTTCTGCAAACCAGCGCGTGAGGTCGGCCAGATAGTGCGTGGTGAGCCATTCCTGAATGAACTTGCTCGGGCAGCGCATGGTGACCACCGCGCCGTCGCCGTATTTCAGGATGCGGATGATGCGTGTGGATGAAAGCCAGCTGCGACCAGATGCCTTGCCATGCTTTTTCTGGAAAGCATCAAGCACGCGATCCCACGCCTCTTGCAAAGCAGGTACGTCGCAGGCAGGTGCTTTGGGTGGATGATTCCCACCCGAGAAGCCACCCTCCAAGATTTTTGCCACATGGTCGGAAGATTCCACTGCCCATGACAGGTCAATCGTCCAACCTTTGCCTGCAATCTTGCCCAGGCAAAACTCCGAAGCCCCGATGATCTCGCAGTAGTGCTTCCATGCACGCATGTCCTGCTGGAAATCATCCAACCACCGCTGTGCCATCTTATCCTGGCGTTTGGGTGTGAGCTTTGCCTTCTGATCTGGGGTCAGCTTGCTCTGCACTTCTGCGTTCCAGATGTCGAGCATCTGCTCTAAAATCTGTTTTCCACAGCTTGTCTGTTTTTCCCTCTCGGACTCTCTCTTTTCTGCTCTCTCTCTTATTTTTTTATCTGAATTTGTTTTCTTTTTTTCTGAATTTGCCTCTGCGTGTGAATCTGGTCTGCTATCTGCTGATCTGTTCTCTGCATCTGCTATCTGTACTCTGCTCTCTGTATCTGGGTCGTTTTTGCTGTTTTTGCGCTGCACGGCGTTTCCATCCGCTGCATCGCGTTGCATGGCGTTGCATGGTGTTGCATCGCGCTGCTTGTCAGCTCGTGCTTTCTGCGAACGCTCCGTGGAAGTGGCATACTGACGCTTATCCCAGCCCGTAAGCCGATGTTTCTGGTCAATCATGCCCTTTTCGTAAAAGGTGCGGAGGATGTCCTCGACAGTCTTTTGCGGGATGTCTTGCACCACCGCAATCTGCTCGGAATCCACCTGCACCGTGCCGCGTGTTTTGTGACGAGAGGCGGCATCCAGTACGCAAAGCCATACTGTCACCACATGCGTCATCAGGTGGCCGCAACGCTTTGCGACTACCTTGAGTTTTGCGTCCTCAGGCATACCGTGATAAACCCTGTACCATTCGATTGATGTCATGTGAAAACCTACGCGTCGCTGGCATTGTCATTGCTCTGCGCCTTCAATTTTTTATTGATTGCCGAAGTAAGGGCTCGAATTGCCATGAGCGATCGGTGAAACTCCCGATTGGCCAGTTTTCGCAATGCAATCAGCTCATCCATATCCATGTGGAGCAAAGCCTGCTCCGTGAGCTGCATGATTTCTTCAAATCTTGAAATGGGTGGTCGTTGTTCATTCATGGTTGCCTCCGTTGGTTAAAACGGTTCGTTTGTTCGAACTGTTCGAACGGCAACCTGACGGACGAGTGCTAGGGCTGGCGTGAGGCTCGCATAGGTGTCATTGAGGGCTTGGGCAGGGCTTGAACGCAAAAGCCCCAGACAAAGCTGGGGCTAACCAAGGCATGTTGCGGAGTGATTTTAAGAAGCGGGATGGATGATAAACGTCACCACACCATGCACCTTGAGTTCTTCACCTTCTTTGATGAGAATCGGGTCATAGTTGGGATTTTCTGGCACCAGCATGATGTGGCCGTTTTGACGGAACAGGCGTTTCACGGTGAGTTCACCGTTGAGCGACACGATCACAATGTCTTTATGCTCGGGCAGTTTCGCGGTATCCACCACCAGCACGTCATCTTCTTTGATGCCTGCATCCACCATCGAATCACCTGACACGCGCACCAGGTAGGTGGAATCTGGGTCTTTCACCATCAGTTCGTTGAGATCAATCGTATCGTCCACATGGTCTTCGAGCGGCGTGGGAATCCCAGCGGGAATGCGGGAAGAATACATCGGGACTTTGTATCCCTTGTTTTCCACATACCTACACACATCCCCTAATAGGCTGAGTGGAATGCGGACTGGTTTTGTCGTTTCACCAAAGCGTCCCTGGCCTTTTGGCCTTCCTGCGCCTTTGCGTTTACCGCCGTGCGGTGTGATTGTCACAATGGATTCCCTTGTAAGTTGTCAATGCTATTGACGCTTCATAACAAAATACTGTACATAATTCAAGAGACATAAAAAACTAAGATTAGCAAGCAAAATCGGGGGGCTGCCATGCCATTTCCTGAGAGGGAGTATTATTCATTGGAGCATTTAACGCGGCGATGGGCAGTCACTTTGGAAGAAGTGCAACATGCAATCGCCACGGGAAAACTTATTGCCTCCGCTTGGCTTCAACCCACCTACGCATACAAAATGATTGAAAGCCCCGAAGGTGAAGCGCGGCGTTTCCCTCCCCAGCCGATTGAAGGATATGTCTGTGTTGCGCCAGAATCCTGCCGAATCCTGTTCTCGCGTGGCAGTGTTGGGCGGCGCAAGTTCCCCACCCGTGAAGAAAATTGCTACCACATGATTGTTGAGCATTTAGACAAAGTGGAGCTTTGCGTCAGCGATTTGGTGATACTTCACGAGGATCTGCGGCAATTCGAAAAACTGCATAATTTAGCCGCGCAGAACTCGTGCAAGATAATTAGTGTACACAAAATCAAAACCACCGCGTCATCCACAGTTCACAAGCCTTTCAGTCAGCAGAATGATTGCCGCGTGGTGGCCTTAAATGGCTACCGCTTCAACTTCGGTGACATTCAGGCCGCTATCATCCGCCAGCTTCTCACCGCTTCCAATACCGATAATCCGTGGCTGCATGGAAAAACTTTGCTCGCCAATGCGGGATCAACTTCGATGGTGATGCGCGATGCGTTCCGTCATCAACCAAACTGGAAGGAATTGATCGCAGCCGATGGGCGCGGATATTACCGACTGAGTCCTACTTGTAGCCCTATGCAAGCCCTAGGTGAGTCACATACGACACACGCACACATCTTATTCAAGAACTAATGGATGATGTTCGAACATGTTAGTTGAAATTTAACAAAGCATCCTTATGATGGATGCATGAGTAAATTCGTCATTACACTGCTTGTTGCCATTTCTCTGCTGATCGCGCCCATCGCGCACGCGGCGGGATTGGACTGTGCGGGTGGTAATTGCCAAGCCTCCGAGCAGTCGGAGCAATCAAGCAAGATTTCAAAGACTGATACACAAGACGATGGGAAAATGTCTGCTGATAATCACCATTGCTGCTGCGCTCACGCTTCTGCACGGCTTGATACCAGTTCGCATCAGAACCCTCAGCCCGTTTCTTCTAATGCAGTCTTTATTTACAAAGTTAATCTGACGGCATCCGTTGTGGTCGGACCACCACTCAAACCACCCTCACACGCTTAATTCCATAAAGCAGGCTTGCGCCTGAAAGAGTGCCTATTCAGGCACTCTGATGTCGCATGTCCTTTTGTGTTTTATCCAAGGAATTAAGTGTGAGAACTCCCGATGCCAAACCCATATAAGCTCCCCGTGTGGCTGCTCTGCGCCACCATGCTAACCAGTGTGCCGGCTTACGCTGAACCAGAAAAGCAAACCGAAACACCGCCACTCGCTGCTGTGGCCGCACCAGTGAAAACCACTGGCTTTACGCTGGATGATGCGATTGCCAAGGCACTCGCACAGTCACCCCGCTTGAAAGCCTTTGGTAGTGGCGTTGCGGCTGCAAAAGGTGAACAGCGGCAGGCTGGGGCATGGGTGAACCCAGAAGTGGGTGTGGAAGCGGAGAATGTCGCTGGTCAAGGAGCTTATAAAGGGTTTGATTCGGCGGAAGTGACGGTTGGGGTCACGCAGGAAATCACTATTGGTGGGAAAATTTCAGCACGGGAGAGTATCGCAGGTAAAGGGTTGGAAATCGCGTCGCTCGATGAACAGGCGGCAACGCTTGATGTGATCCGCGATGTTACCACCGCCTATGCGGATGTGGTGGCGGCGGAAGAAAATGTGCGCCTTGCCACCGAGCAGAAAGAACTGGCCGTGGATGTGCTAAAATCGGTCAGCGTGCGTGTGAATGCCGCCGCTGCTCCTCTTATGCAGAAAAGCCGTGCGGAAGTGGAACGCTCCACCTCTACCATCGCGCTTGATAAGGCGAACCGTGAACGTGATATTTCCCGTAAAAAATTGGCCGCGCTCATGGGTGAAGAACGCTTCACCCTGCCGCTTGATAGCACGGCGTTCTATGCCATTGCGAAGCCAGAGGCTGCATCGCTGGAAGAAAAGCTGAAAACCAATCCTGATCTGGTGAAGCTGAATAGTAGCCTAGAGCAATCGAAAGCGCGGCTGGAACTGGAACAGGCCAATGCCATTCCTGATCCGCGCCTAAGTGTTGGGGTGCGCGACTTCCGCGATAGTGGCGATCAGGCGTTTATCGTCGGTGTGTCGCTGCCCATCCCCGTGTTCAATGCCAACCGTGGCAATATCGAGAAAGCTCGCCATGAGGTCAGCCGCACGGAAATGGATAACCGCCAACTGGCGCTCAACACCAGCGCGGAACTGACACAAGCGCATGAGCGTATGGAAAACGCCTATGTGCAGGCAGAAACACTCAAAACCGAAATCCTGCCTTCTGCCGATAAAGCCTTCCGCCTAGCGCGTGAGGGTTATGGTTTGGGGCGTTTCCCCTACCTCGAAGTGCTGGACGCGCAGCGCAGTCTGTTCGGGGTGAAGCAACAACAGATTGAAGCGATACGCGAATTTCATACGGCCAAGGCGCAAGTAGAACGGTTGACCGCCACACGCCTTAGCACACTACAAAAATCGGGAGAGAACCATGAATAAGCGCAACCTCATTATTTTAACACTGCTGCTGGCTATCGCTGGTGGCGCATATCTCACGCTGGGTGGCGGTGATAAAGAACCCGCAACAGAGAATCACGCCCACGCCGATAAAGACGAGCATGGCCACGGCGATGAACATAAGGACGACCATGCCGAAGGTGGCGAACACGGGCATGGTGACAAGGATGAACACGCACATGGGGATGAACATAAGGACGACCACACAGAAGCAAAGCCCGATGCTGATAAACATGGCGAAGCAGACGAGCATGGTCATGGCGGCGAAGAAGGTGGTCATGCGGAGGAAAGTAAAATCAGCGATAATGCAGTTAAAAACCTGAACATCGAGATTCTGGAAGTCGGTAGCGGCATGGTGCAGGAAACCGTCAGCGTCAGTGGTCGTGTTACCTTGAACCAGAATGGCACCGCACAAGTGAAAGCACGCTTCCCTGGAGTGATTCGCAGTGTGGTGAAAGAGCCAGGTGAAGTGGTGAAAGCGGGTGATACGCTGGCAACGGTAGAAAGTAACGACAGCCTTCAAGTCTATGCGGTGAAATCGCCTGTGGCTGGTACGATCATCAATCGTACCGCCAACGTGGGCGAACTGGCGGCAGATACTCCACTGTTTGTGGTGGCGGATTTAAGCAAGCTATGGGCGGAACTGTTCATCTTTTCAAAAGATGGAGAGAAGCTGAAAGCTGGTCAGAAGGTTCGTATCCAGTGTCTTGATGATCCAGTCAGTACCGAATCCACCATTGCTTTGGTGCTGCCCACCGCCGAAGCCTCCAGCCAGACGGTGGTTGCGCGTGCGGTGATCGAGAATGCCGATAATCACTGGCGTTCGGGCATGAATATCCGCGCCGATGTAGTGCTGTCCGAGAAGCAATCACCGCTTGTTGTTAAAACCGAAGCCATCCAGCGCATGGAAGGCAACATGGTGGTGTTCGTTCAGGAAGAAGGCGGCACTTACAAAGCTCACCCCGTTGAAACAGGCATGAGCGATTCGCAGTGGACGGAAATTAAAAGCGGCCTGAATGCAGGGCAACGCTATGTCGCTAAAAATAGCTTCGTGGTGAAAGCGGACATCGGCAAAGCCGGTGCGGAACATGAACACTAGAATCTAAGGAACATCGTCATGATTGAACGTATTTTAGGGTTTTCCCTCCACCACCGATACCTGATCGCACTGCTTACGTTAGCAGTGGCGGTGTTCGGGTTGTACTCGCTTAAAAACCTGCCGATTGATGCCGTGCCAGACATCACCAACAATCAGGTGCAGATTAACACAGCGGCAACTGCCTTCTCTCCGATGGAAGTAGAAAAGCAGGTGACGTTCCCCGTGGAAACCGCGCTGGCTGGGATTCCTGGTCTTGAATATACACGCTCGATTTCGCGTAACGGATTTTCTCAGGTAACGGCTGTATTCCGCGATGACGTGGATATTTATTTCGCACGCTCTCAAGTGAATGAGCGCATTGCCGAAGCCAAAGAAAGCCTGCCCGAAGGTGTTGACCCGAAGATGGGCGCGATTTCGACTGGCCTTGGCGAGATTTATATGTGGACGGTAGAATATGAACACCCGCAAGGCCAAGGCGCGGAAATTAAAGATGGCAAAGCAGGCTGGCAGTCCGATGGTAGCTACCTCACACCCGAAGGCCAGCGGCTTAAAACGAATATCGAACAGGCTTCTTATCTTCGCACGGTGCAGGATTGGATTATCCGCCCTCAGCTAAAAGGAGTGAAAGGCGTCGCGGGTGTTGATGCGATTGGTGGCTATGTAAAACAATACCATGTGCAGCCGAACCCTGAAAAGCTGGTCGCGCTTGGCCTTAGCTTTTCAGACGTAGTGAATGTGCTAGAACGCAACAATACCAGTATTGGCGCAGGTTATATTGAGCGCAGTGGTGAGGCCTATGTGGTGCGTGCCGATGGCCGCATCGAGAATGCCGAGCAGATCGGCAATATCGTGGTGACAACCCGTGGCGGTGTGACGATTTATCTTAAAGACATCGCCACCGTGGGCATCGGCAAGGAACTCCGCACGGGTTCGGCCTCGGAAAATGGCAATGAGGTGGTTGTCGGTACGGCACTGATGCTGATCGGCGAGAATAGCCGCACAGTATCGCAAGCGGTGGATGAAAAAATTACTGAGATTAACAAATCAATGCCCGCTGGTATCCACGCCAAAACGGTGTTGAACCGCACCAAGCTGGTGGATCGCACCATCGGCACGGTGCAAAAGAACTTGGCTGAGGGCGCGTTACTGGTCATCGTGATTCTATTCCTGCTGCTCGGCAATTTCCGCGCCGCGCTGATTACTGCGCTCGTCATCCCACTTTCCATGTTGATGACCAGCATGGGGATGATTCGTGCTGGTATCAGCGGCAATCTCATGAGCCTTGGTGCGCTTGATTTCGGGTTGATCGTGGATGGTGCGGTGATTATCACCGAAAACTGCCTAAGCCGATTAGCACACCGCCAACACCATGAAGGGCGGATACTTACCCTGCAAGAGCGTTTGCATGAAGTGATGGTTGCCAGCCGTGAGATGATTCAGCCTTCCGTGTTCGGTCAGGCGATCATCATCATGGTGTATATCCCGCTGCTGACATTTAGCGGTGTGGAAGGCAAGATGTTCGAGCCGATGGCGATGACGGTGATTTTTGCGCTTATTGCCGCCTTCGTGCTGTCGCTGACTTTCGTGCCTGCCATGATTGCTATTTTCGTAAAAGGCAAAGTGGAGGAAAAGGAAAGCCGCATCATTGTTAAAACCAAAGGTTGGTATGAACCCGCTTTGCATTGGGCATTGCGCTCCCCGATCAAAATCATCAGCGCAGCCACGGGCGGTTTTGTGTTCTCACTCGTGTTGTTTTCCACGATGGGGCAAGAATTCATCCCAACGCTCGATGAAAAAGACATCGCCATGCACGCGATGCGGATTCCATCCACCTCACTCACCCAATCGCAGGAATTGCAGTTTGCGGTGGAGAAAGCCGTAAGCAGCGTGCCAGAAGTGGAGTTCGTATTCTCCAAAACAGGTACGGCAGAAATGGCTTCTGACCCAATGCCACCGAACGTATCGGACACGTTCATTATCCTGAAAGATAAAGACCAGTGGCCTGATTCCAGTGCGACTAAGGAAGAAGTGTTGAGTAAAATCAACAAAGCCGTGTCCGATGTTCCAGGGAACAACTACGAATTCACCCAGCCGATTCAGATGCGCTTTAACGAGTTGATTTCTGGCGTGCGTTCGGATGTGGCGGTGAAGATTTATGGCGA
>JAIEPI010000200.1 GCA_019749855.1 Rickettsiales bacterium
AGGTTTATAAAAGCCTTGCTAAAAATAACATCACATATTTTTACCGCGAATTTTTAAACTAATAAACAATGATATTAGCTGCAGGTTGAAAAACTATTCAAGTGTGATAAAAATATAATGTATTCTATCTATGGTTGCACCATACCGCACTCGTGTGCCCTGCCAGCAAACTTTGGCCGATGGAAAACATGAAAGATGTGACAAGCAAACGAGCTTAGGTCGTCAGCACTCAGCAGTGTCGCTTAATGAAAATTTTGGTGACTCGTGTTAGCGCGTAATGCGCAAACGCCCGACGGTTCTGGAAACATCAATCAGCGCCGCACGCAGGCCGGAGTAGTCCGAGGCCAGATAAAACTGCCGGTCGGTTGTGCCAGGCTTCACAGACGCACAGGCCCTCAGTGTGTCTTGGTTGTCACCCGCAACCTGAACATCAACGCCAAAGGCTATGGTTGCCACACTAACGCCCATGGATTTCAACTGGTCACAACGCTGCAACAAATCCGTAAAGGGGCGCTTTTCTGCCAAGATCAAGCCACCTTCCCCACTGTTCTCAACGTATCCGCAATTAGTGCCAGGGACGTTGGTAAAAGCATCACCCGGGGCCGCGCAGGTCTGCACGCCGTCGGTGAGAAAAATGACCTGTTTGATCTGACTCAAAGCCGCGCCGTCTGGGCGTGGTGTCGCGGGTGCCGGGCCAGAGCTGTTGAGAATGCTCATCGCCCCATCCATGCCGCAGGCACCGCAGGTCCAGCCATCAAGCGATGTTCCCGCTATGTAATCCTGTGCCTGCGCAATCACATTGGTCAGCGCGGTGGTGCGCCGCAGATTGGTGCTGAATTCCACCAATGAGACGCGAACATTCGGCGAGCCGGACGCAAAAAGCGTGTTAACCAGCTCATTTAAGGCCGCTTGTGTTTCCACATAACGGCTGCCAGGAGGCCCAATCGGGGGCACCGAGCTCGGCGGACAGGTGATGGTGGGGTCCAAAGTTGGATCGGTCGATTCACCGGATGTGCAATACATGGAGGCCGAGCTATCCACCACCATCACCACATCGGTATCCGGTGGCACGGCTACGCTTTGCTTACTCACCACAGTGATGGCATTGGCCGCAACGGTCTCAATGCCCCCCAGCTGCAAGAAACTGGTGTTGAGATTTTCATTGCTGGTGACTGTTACCTGATCGGGCTGGTTATTCACCCCCACCCGCCCGTAAGGCCGTGCGATATTAGCGGTGTTGAATGGATAATTCACATCAAAATAGCGCTTACCCGCCACGTTGGGATCGATACCCCCGGGCGGTTGCGCCACGGCGAGTGCGGTGGCATCCGTTGCCCCTTGCGCTTGTGTGCGTGACACCATCGCCGAGCCGAAATCCAGCACGCCCCCAATCAGGATAAGCAGCAGTACCAGCATGAGGCCAAACATGATGGAGACGGCCCCACGAGCATCAGAAAGCAATGAGCGACGGCATAGAAAACGGCAGAAATTACGCATGGTGAACCTGAGTTTGATGGGTCAAAAAATTAATTATAAACTTGCAATAGCGGCCCGTTACGTGCGGGGAAATATCGCACGAACTGTAATTGCGAGGCATCGCATGCCGCAGCACCTACCCGTGACGTCACGCCAAACATTGGGATATTCAAGATAGGCAGAATAAAGTTATTCCATTGCAGAATCGGCTCAAAATCATAACAAATTCGTACAATTACTGCATTTTCGCCATCTGCCATTTGATCGATGAACGTACCCTCCGTATTGGCCGGATCATTGGTAGGATTCAAATTTTCACGGCCACAAAATGAGCCATGTGCTTCTGTCGCATTACAGCGGGGATCAATCGCCTGCGTTAAACCAAAATTGGTGTAACTCCAGTAAATGCCGGGCCCGTTACCTGCTCCGGTGCCGGGTGGGTTATAAATAGAGACCACATTGATAAACTGACTCGGATTCCCCTGACCGTTGGTGCGCGAAAAACTATAAGGCTGCATCAGGAAATCTGCCGTGGTGACGATGTTTCTCAAGCGATCCTGCGTCAATATAAATGGATTGCTGTTAATCACCGGATCTCCATTCACCGTGCCTGCAGGGGCTGGCTCCGAGAGCACGATCATATCAGCAATGGTGGAGATGGTTTTATTCATTTTCTGTATAATCATGATATAGCGGAAAAAATCATAAATGGGCAATGTCATGAGCAGCAGCAATGGCAGAATAATGGCAAACTCAATGGCCACCGCACCCACCGTATTTTTTCTAAGAGATAAGGCTTTTTTCATGTCTCGCTGCTCATATAATCACTGGTTGTCATGGGTAAGGGATGATGGCTCATGGGAAAAGTTCATTGCGAACGGCCCCACCGCTCACCAGACGCAAATCACCCGCCGCATCGGCAATGCCAAGCCCAGCCCCAGAAACCAAGGTGGCGAGCGGAATAATGGGCGTCAGCACGCGCCAGCGATAGGTCACCGTGTAGCGCACAATATCGCCCGGATTTCCGGCATTCACCACGCTTCCACCACCTGGGGCCGTGCATACACCGTCGCTGTTATTATCAATAAAGGTCGAGCCAGTGGCACATGGACAGAAGCCCACCCGGACTAAACTTATGGGATCGATGCAAAAATCATCCGTTGTCACCGAATCATAATCTGGAATGGTGGCGTTGGCGGCGGTGGTGCTGGTAATGGCCAGACGATCCGCATTAATCAGACCATAAGATTTAGCACGAACCTCCTGACGTATAAACTGATCACGGGTTAAACCACCGGCCGTGGTGCCGATTTTCCCCGTGCGCGTAGCTTCCGCAACGGCGTTTTCAATGGTGATGGCCGAAAAGCAGATCAGGCATAATTCCATCAGGAAAAAGACAATGTAAATAAAGACGGGAAACACAATGGCGAATTCAATCGCCGCTACAGCGCGTGTGTCCCGCAGCAAGCGTTTAAACGATGAGAAAGACATGTTCACGGATGAAAGATTCACAGACAATGACTCCTATGGCCAACCAGCACGGCAACCGAATGATGCAAAATTACCTCACATTTATGCCACAATTGATTGAAAAATTAAAGCATTACTTCGCTCTGTAAATGTAAAATACTGCACATTCACTTGATACCGCGCTATGTGCAGCAATAAATGGCACCTTATTTTCTTTTTCCAAATGGAGTAATTTTATGAGCATTGGCCCACGTATCATGGTTTTTGCGGCCGGAATTGTTGGCGTGGTCGCCGTGGGAGTGAGCGCGCAGGCCAGTCACGGCACATGGAACGCGGCGCAAGCGGAGCAATTGCACATGGCGAGCGTCTTTGCACTGCTGCATGCGGTCGCTTTATTAGCCACCGGTACACTCACGGGCCTGATGCGGCTTTCCGCCTGGTTACTGGGACTGGCAGGGCTGTGCTTTATGGCCGGTGTGGGTATGTTTTGCGGTGGGATGTATCTGCGTATTTTCTTCAATATGCCGGTGATTTTTATACCATGGGGTGGAACGGCACTTATGGCTGGCTGGGGAATTCTGGCGTTTGCCGCCCTCAAGGGACGCCCAAAACCCATTTGAGGCGCATGTTAAGCATTAGTTAATGCGTCAGAGGTATTATAGTACCTTGTTAAGGGCATGATGTATGCGTGGATTCTCACTACTGGAACTCTCAGTCGTTATTGTCGTGATCGGTTTATTAACCGGCGGGGTTGTGGCCAGCCAAAGCATTTCGGAATCAGCTAAACTGCGCCGCGTGATTGAAGACGTCGATGTTTACAAAAAGGCGGTCATTGCATTCAAAGACCAATATGAGGCCTATCCGGGTGATTTTGCGCGCGCCACCGAGATATGGGGCATTGCCGGTGGCACCGGAAATGACTCCACCTGCTACACCACGGATGCATCCGCCACGGCCAACCCCAAGGCCACTTGCAATGGCAATGGGGATAACATTATTGAGGCGCCAATACCGGGTGCCGCGGGTGGTTACTCCAATATCTGGTTTGCGGCAGAGCGTTATCGAGGCTGGCAGCATCTTGCCAATTCCGGAATGATCAGCGGGCGTTATAACGGCATCGCCACGGGCGGCGGTGCGGGATATCACACCGCAGGCGTCAATGCACCTAGAGGGCCAGCCGAGGGTTTCTATCAGCTAGGTGGCTTTATGTATGCGCGCACTGGCGGCGGCGACTGGTTTTATGAAGACCCACTCTATAACTGGATCTCGTTTAATTCGGCATCGCAAGGCCTCATTCCAGATTTTGATGCACTGACCTTCTATAAAATAGATGCAAAAATTGATGACGGGAAACCCGGAACAGGCAAGGTTTTTGCGACTCAATCCACCGCTTCATGGCAGCCAAATTGCACGACGACAACGAACCCTTTCACCGCTGAGTATAACGTGACCAGCAAACAGAAGCTATGTCTCGCCCTGTATTTTAAATTATTGTAGTTGAATATGAAATTCTAATGGAACAAGCAAATACTTCTTTGAAAAAAACGAATGAAATACCGATTACCGGTGCACAGTCTGGCTTCAGTTTGCTTGAGCTCTCGGTGGTGTTTGTGGTGATTGGACTGCTTACAGGTGGTGTCATGGCGGGCAGCAGCCTGCTGGATGCAGCAAAGATTCGTCGTATCATAGACGATGTGCAGAAATACAAACAAGCCATCGCGCAGTTTAAAGAAAAATATGAGGAATATCCGGGCGATATGACACGAGCAACGGAGGTTTGGGGCATTGCCGGTGGCACCGGAAATGACAGCACCTGCTACCTCACCGACTCAACAACGCTAGCGGATCCTAAGCGCACCTGCAACGGCAACGGAGACGGCCAGATGGACGTGCCGATACCTGGTGCACCCGGGCTGTGGACATTATCATGGTACGCCGCCGAGCGCCCCCGCGCTTGGCAACATCTTTCAAATGCGGAATTAATCCCCGGAAGATTCAGCGGCATTTGGAACTTTGACCTGCAAGATGGCAACCGGCCGGTCTCCGTTGATGGCACCAAGTATGTCGTCGGTGCCCTGAGTAATCAGGTGAATGCAGCGCATGATAATTTTTTTGCTGAAACAGAAACCTTCAACATGATGCAGGCTAGCCTGACAAGCCAATATCCCTCTGGTACCATGTATAAAATTGACCTCAAAATGGACGATGGAAAACCAGGATCTGGCAACGTGTTTGGCCCCAAAGGCTCCTCCACCTGGCAACCGGGCTGCACCACCACGGATAGCCGCGTAACCTCGCGCTACAATACAACGGCTTCGGGCGGCGAGCCATGTAACGCACAATATTATAAGGTTCCGTAGCCATGAATTCTCAGCACAACACGCGCAACATTGTCTCCCCACAGTCTGGCTTCTCACTGCTTGAGCTTTCGGTGGTGTTGATTGTTATCGGATTATTGACGGGCGGAGTGGTGGCAGGCATGAGCATTCGAAACAATGCTATTTTGCGTGGCATTCTCGATGATGTACAAAAATATACCCGCGCTGTGGATCAGTTCCGTGAGAAGTACAACCAGATGCCGGGTGACATGATCAATGCCACAGAAATCTGGGGTGCCGCCGACGGGGGAACGGGCAACACCATCGCCTGTTACAATACGGATTCCACCGGTAGCAAAGCCACCTGCAACGGCAATGGCGATGGCAAGATTGAATGCCCAATACCAAACGCAGCAGGTGACTATTCCAACATTTGGTATGTCGCAGAGCGTTTTCGAAGCTGGCAGCATTTGGCCAATGCTGGCTTCGTGGAAGGTGGTTTTTCAGGAAAAACGGCGGGCGCTACTTCCGACGTCTTTAGCGCCGGTGTTAATGTACCCAGCTTTGGAAGTGGTGATATTCGAGGAGCGGTGAACCTTAATGAAGAACTTGCCAAGACGGATGCAAGTAATCCCGATATCTTTGCTGCTGACAGAGCTTACCCCCAGTTTTCACTTGCATTCCAGCCAAATAATGTGCCCCCAAAAATACTTTACGCCCTAGACCAGAAAGTCGATGACGGAAGACCAGGCACGGGCAATGTTACATCTACAAAATCAACGTCAAGTTGGCAGCCCGGTTGCACCACCACCGATATAGCAAGCACCTCACTGTATAATACGACCTCGGATGCGAATCTTTGCGGTGTAATTATATTCAAGGTGGGTAAATAAAAACAACGGTGCGTTGCGGTAAGTTGGTTGCAGCGGCATATTTAGAGTTGAAAATTCCCGTATCAACGATCTCAAGACTTGAAAATCATGGCTAAGTCAGTGCATGTAGTGGACTGGTACTCCCCTCACATTGCACGGCCTCCGCATGGTTATGACTCACGACGACAAACTCAGCATACAGCTCAGCCCTTCGGATATTGTGGTATTTGGTGGCATGGGCGATCTGTCGGTGCGTAAAATTCTGCCCGCACTGTATTATCGCCTGCGTGATGGGCAGCTTCCCGCCGAGAGCCGCATTATTGTGTTAGGCCGCAAGGCCATGACGCGCGAAGAACACGCGGCAAGTGTCAAAAAATCCATGCAGGAATTTGTCGCCAAGGCCGATTTTAATGACAAAGATTATGCCAGACTGGCCGAGCGCATGGAATATCTCGAGCTGGATGCGCGTCAGGCTGAGCATTACGGCGCACTTAAGAAGCTGCTGGAAACGAAAGCACGGCCTGTTCGCGTGTTTTACCTCGCGACGCCCGCGGATATTTTTGGCGGCATTTGCGAGCAGCTGAAACTGGGTGGGCTGGTGACGCCAGAAACCCGCGTGGTGCTGGAGAAACCGATTGGTTATGACCTCAAATCCTTCCGCGACATCAATAATGCGGTGCTGCGTCATCTGAGCGAAACGCAGGTGTACCGTATTGACCATTATCTCGGCAAAGAGACCGTGCAGAACCTGATGGTGCTGCGCTTTGCTAATAATGTGTTTGAACGGGTGTGGAACGTGGATGCCATAGACCATGTTCAAATCACCGTGGCGGAGGATATTGGCGTCGGTGATCGCGGTGGCTATTACGATCACTCCGGTGCCATGCGCGACATGGTGCAAAATCATCTGCTGCAACTGCTCTGTTTGGTGGCGATGGAGTCTCCCTCGCGCATCACGCCGGATGCGGTGCGTGATGAAAAACTGAAGGTGCTGCGTGCGCTGCGCCCTTGCCTGCCGGCGAATCTGAACACTGAAACGGTGCGCGGCCAATATCGGGCGGGTGCAATTCGCGGCAAGGCCGTGCCGTCTTATCTCGATGATATCAAAAAAGACGATAGCGACACCGAAACCTTCGTCGCCATTAAAGCGCATGTCGATAATTGGCGGTGGTCGGGTGTGCCCTTCTACATGCGAACCGGCAAGCGCATGCTGGAGCGCTATTCAGAGATTGTGATTCAGTTTAAACGGGCGCCTCACAATATTTTCCCACTGCAAAGCAGTGAGGTGGAGAGCAATAAACTCATCATCCGCATTCAGCCCGATGAGCGCCTGCAGCTGCAAATGAACACCAAAGTGCCCGGCCCGGGGGGGTATCGCTTGAAACCGGTGAAACTGAATCTGGCCTTCGCCGATGAGTTTCATGAGCGCTACCCCGATGCCTATGAACGCTTGCTGATGGATGTGGTGCGCGGAAATCCGACCTTGTTCATGCGCACGGACGAAGTGGAAGCCGCGTGGATCTGGACCGAATACCTCCTCAAGGGCTGGGAAGAAGCACGCAGCAAGCCCAAGCTTTACCCCTCCGGTAGTTGGGGGCCTGAAGATGCCTATGCGCTGATAGCCCGTGATGGGCGCGCATGGCATCACGATGAATAAACCTCCACGCTAGCATTCAAGGATCTGTCTTTATGTCACACGCTGCCCACGCCCTCAATACGACTGCCCCAAACGTTCGCCTGCTGCGCTTTGCCGATCGCACGGCGTTTGCCAACGCCATTGCCGCACAAGTCGCGCAGGATGTCACGGCGGATATTGCACGGCGCGGTGTGGCCACACTTGTGGTCTCCGGTGGCACTACGCCTGGGGAATTCTTCAAAGCGCTGCATGCGTATGATTTACCGTGGGATAAGATTCACATCTCGCTGGCGGATGATCGCTGGCTGCCGATCACCCATCCTGATTCCTCTGAAAAGCTGGTGCGTGAGACGCTGCTGCATCCGCAATCGCCCTTCATTGGCCTTATCAATGAAGCTGCAACCCCACAGGCTGGCGAAGCGCAAACGAATGAGCGCCTCAAGGCATTGCCGCGCCCCTTCACGGTGACCGTGCTGGGCATGGGTGAGGACGGCCATTGCGCGTCCCTTTTCCCCAATAATGCGGCGCTGAAAAATGCCTTTAATCCTGATTATCCGCTGCTGTGCACGGCGGTGAATGATGCACCCAAGCCACCGCCTGAGCGCTTTACCATGACCTACACACAACTGATTGCCACGGGTCGCGTGGTGATTCACCTGCTGGGCAAAAGCAAAATTGAAGCGCTGGAGCAGCATGTGATGCAGGATGGGCCGGTGGAAGATATGCCAGTGCGGGCTTTTCTGCGTCAAACGCAGGTGCCGGTGGATATTTATTACGCGGACTAGACGCATGGCTTCATGAGGCCCAAAGCGAACCGCTAGACTCATATTCGGCTTATACGACCCATATTCGGCTTTCACGCTAAGGATAATGCTGCTAAAAAGTGCAGGATTTATCCTTACTGAAAGCTGCTCATGCATCCGACCATTCTCTCTGTCACCCAACGCATCCGCGAGAAAAGCCGCCCCACCCGTGACGCTTATGTGGCGCGTATGCAGGCGGCGGCAAGCGCTATGGAAGGCACCCACCGCAAGCAACTCGGCTGTGCGAATCTGGCGCATGGGTTTGCCGGATGTCTGGGTGAGGAAAAACAACGCATCAAAGAAAATCAGGCACCTAACATTGCCATTGTCTCGGCTTATAATGAGATGCTATCGGCACATCAGCCCTATGAAACCTATCCGCGCCTGATCAAAGACGAAGCGCTGAAACACGGAGCGACCGCGCAGTTTGCGGGCGGGGTTCCGGCCATGTGTGACGGCATCACGCAGGGGCAGGATGGCATGGAATTGTCACTTTTCTCGCGTGACACCATTGCGCTGGCCACCGCCGTTTCGCTCTCACACAACATGTTTGATGGCGCTCTCATGCTGGGCATTTGCGATAAAATCGTCCCCGGCATGCTGATGGGCGCGCTCAGTTTTGCGCATATTCCGGTGGTATTTGTTCCGGGTGGGCCGATGCCCTCAGGTTTGTCCAACAAGGAAAAGGCTAATGTGCGTGAACAATACGCGCAAGGAAAAGTGGGGCGTGACGAGCTGCTGGAGGCGGAATCCGCCTCGTATCATTCCCCGGGCACCTGCACATTTTATGGCACGGCTAACTCTAACCAGATGCTGATGGAGTTGATGGGGCTGCAATTGCCGGGTAGCTCGTTTATCAACCCTTACACCCCGCTGCGTGACGCCCTCACCCGCGCCGCGACGCGCTCAGTGATTGCTCAATCGCCGCAGCGTGGTGCCTTTAAACCGCTCTATCAGGTATTTGATGAGCGCAGCGTGGTGAATGGGATTGTGGGGCTACATGCGACCGGCGGCTCCACCAATCACACGATTCACCTCATCGCCATTGCACGTGCCGCCGGCATCCTCATTGACTGGAGCGACATGGCCGAGCTGTCCTCAGTGGTGCCGCTGCTGGCTCGTGTCTATCCTAATGGCGAAGCAGATGTGAATCATTTCCGCGATGCGGGCGGTCTGCCCAAAATGGTGCATGACCTGATTCAGGCAGGTTTGGTGCATGCCGACGCAGAAACGGTGGCAGGCTCAGGATTAGCGCATTACACGCAGGAGCCAGTGCTGCAGGATGATTCCGCACATTGGGTAGCGGGCAAAACCATCAGCGCCGATACGCAAGTGGTGGCCGATGTGGAAAAACCGTTCAGCAGCGAGGGCGGCTTGAAATTGCTACAAGGCAATCTGGGCCGCGCGGTGATAAAAATCTCGGCAGTGAAGCCGGAGCATCGCTTCGTTGAAGCGCCTGCCCGTGTGTTCACCTCGCAGGAGGCGATGCAGAAAGCCTTCAATGCCGGTGATTTACATGGCGATCTGGTCGCTGTTGTATTGTTTCAAGGGCCAGCCGCCAATGGCATGCCGGAGCTGCATAAACTGACGCCACCACTGGGGGTGCTGCAGAATATGGGCTTCCAAGTAGCGCTAGTGACCGATGGCCGCATGTCCGGAGCGTCCGGCAAAGTCCCCGCCGCCATTCACGTTTCGCCGGAATGCACGAAGGGCGGTGCCTTAGCCAAAGTGCGTGATGGTGACATGATCCGTCTCGATGCGGAGAACGGAACGCTGGAAGCCTTGGTGGACGCGGCGGAGTGGGCGGCACGCTCACCCTTAAATGCGGATATCAGTGCCAACGGATTTGGCACGGGCCGTGAGCTATACCATAATGCACGACTGGCCGTGACCACGGCGGAAGAAGGCGCAAGCTTCATCGTCTAAGTCTCTTGGCGTTATCAGCCTTGGCGATGGGGTTGGCCCGCAATGCGAATGCGCGCTTCTTTACAGATGACAAATCCTAAGGAATCGGGCATTGATGCGCTATGAAACATCTGTGTCTCGTCGCTGATATTGGCGGCACCAATTCACGTTACGCGCTGTGCCACTCCGGTAGTCTGGATTTGCACAAGCCGCGCAAACTTCCCAACTGCGATTTTGCAACGCTGGAGGATTCCATCGCGCATTACCTCGAGATGGTGGAAGAACACCCCAGCCGCGCCTGCCTTGCCGTGGCAGGGCCAGTGACGGGCGATAGCGTCAGACTCACCAACATTGACTGGACATTCTCGCAAGCAGCCCTGCGCGAGCGCTTTCATTTCCAGCGGCTCAACGTTACCAATGACTTTACTGCGCTGGCAATGGCGGTGCCGCATATTCCGCCGCATCGCATTATCGTTAACGGTGGCCAAGAGCCGATCCCGCAGCAGCCCATTGCCGTACTGGGGCCGGGCACAGGTCTTGGCGTCTCCGGCCTGATATGGGGTGGCAAACATTGGGTGCCCCTGCAAGGCGAAGGCGGCAACACGTCGTTCTCCCCGGGCAATGCCAAGGAAATTGAATTGCTGCGCTATGCGCATGGCCATCATGACTATGTGCGCGCCGAACATTTTATCAGTGGCAGCGGCATGGGCTTTCTGCATCAGGCATTAGCGGTGATCGAGGGGCGCGTGCCTGAAATACTGACGAATGATGAAATCACCCGCCGCGGATTATCGGGCGAGAGTGCTCACTGCACCGAAACCTTGCATGTGTTTTGTGGAATGCTCGGCAGTTTCGCTGGCGATCAGGCGCTGGCACTGGGTGCGCGTGGCGGCGTGTTTATTGGTGGTGGCGTCGTACCGATTCTGGGCGAGTTTTTCTTCAAAAGCCCCTTCCGCGAGCGCTTTGAAGCCAAGGGAAAGTTTGCTGATTACGTCAAGCCGATTCCCACCTATGTCATGCTTTCATTCACCGAAATGGCGCTCATTGGTGCCGCTTCATTATTACATAACTCAGAGGAGTACGCGCATGTCGCTTGAGTCCCTTCTTCGCTCGAATCGTGTGGTACCTGTTGTGGTGCTGCAAAAGGTCGAGCATGCGGTTCCATTAGCCAGAGCATTGCTCAAAGGCGGGGTTAACAGCATGGAAATCACGCTGCGCACCGACGCAGGTCTGGCCAGTATTGAAGCGGTGGCAAAGCAAGTCCCCGAAATCACTGTCGGCGCCGGCACGGTGATCAACGCACAGCAATACAAAGACGCGGTCAATGCTGGGGCCAAATTCATTGTCAGTCCGGGCCTCACCCCCGCTCTGGCTGAGACTTCACGTCAACATTCAGTGCATTTTCTGCCTGGCGTCGTCACACCAACGGAAGTCATTACGGCACTTCAGGAAGGGTTTCGCTTGCTGAAATTCTTCCCCGCGTCACTGTTTGGTGGACAAGGCGTGCTCAAGCAATATGGCTCTGTTTTTCCTGATGCCTTGTTTTGCCCGACGGGAGGCATCGATCAGCACAATGCCAGCGGCTACCTGACCCTGCCCAATGTCGTGGCGGTGGGTGGCTCATGGATGACACCCAAAGACGCCGTGGCCGAGGGTGACTGGGAGCTCATTAGCGCCATCGCGCAGGAAAGTTTAGGCAGCATTCTCACGCCCATTCCGTGGGATTGACATCACCGATTAAGTACAACAACAGAACAACGTTTCAAATATCGCAACAGTTGAAGAGATAATTCATGAACATGCGCCGCTTTCTTTCCTCGGAGTTTATCAAACTGGCCTTTGAGCGATTCCCTGAATCCTTCAGTTGTGCGGCGCTCGGCACCCTTCTCTCCTGTGCGCTGATTGCCGAAATAGTCGAAGGATCTGAGCTGTATCTGCGCTTCTTGTATATGTGTAGCGCTGGCTTCCTGTGGTTTCTCGTCATGCGCTTGTGGGTGGAATCAATGGATGGTCACCGCTTAAAAAGCCGACTCGTCGCATTGCTGTTGTTTGGCGCGTTTGGAGTTTTCGTATTTGTGGGCAAAGCTCCTGTCGCTGGCATGGCTGTTTTCTTGGGCGCGCTCAGTCTGTTATTGCTGGTTGCCCCTTATGTTGGGCGCAACATCCAAAATACATCCTTCTGGGGTTTTGCGCATGATCTCAGTCGCGCCTTGTTTTTCTCGCTGGTGCTGGGAGCGCTGTTCACCGGTGCCGTTTATCTGATTCAATTGACGCTGGATTATCTCTTTCACATCGAATTACCCGATAAATTCATGGCCTATGTTGGCATAATCACCCATGCGTTTATTGTTCCAGCTTATTTTCTGGCACGCTTGCCTCATCATTACAGCTATGAGGATGGCTGTGAGTTACCCAAAGATATTCGCTTGATTTCTACCTATGTTTCCATCCCATTTGTGTGGGCTTATATCTTTATTTTATATGCGTATATTGGCAAATTACTCATGCAAGGCAGCCTGCCCAGCGGTCAATTGGGCTGGATGATCAGCGTCTTTGGCATTGCGGGTATCCTCACGCATCTGCTGGCTTATCCGTTGCGCGACACGTCATCCTCTGTGGCGCGCTCCTATTACCGGTGGTTTTATCCAGCACTGATTCTGCCCATTGGTTTGCTGGCCTATGCGCTCTATTCGCGTATTGAACCTTATGGTTTGACCACCAATCGATTTTTAATGGTTCTGCTATGCGTGTGGTTCGCCATTCTTGCCATCCATTTTACATGGCGCGGTGCACGTGGTCAGCTCAAATGGGTACCACTCACGCTTAGTCTGCTGCTGTTTGCCACGTCTTTCGGCCCACTCAGCATCGAGCGACTTCCCAGGCTCAGTCAGTATCAACGCTTACTGACGCTGCTTGAAAAGAATGACATGCTGAAGGATGGCCATCTGGTAGCAGCAACCAAAGAAGTCAGCCGCGATGATCGCGTTGCCATCACCTCGAAGGTTCGTTTTATCGCTGGCTATAATGACAAAGCAGGCGCGGCCACTCTAGCCCAGATTTTCCTTGAAAAGGATAGCGTTGAGAGCATTACGCTTCAGAAAAACAATTATGATTTGCAAGACGCCTTTTTCAAAGCCGCCAACATTGAAAAACTGGAACAATGGGAACTAAAGCAAGAGCCTGCTAAAACTCGCTACATTTCTAAAGATCGCTACATTAATTTTAATCAAGACGTCACAAAGCCCATCGATGTCAGCGACTATTCTGCGACTTACTCAATTTCTTTTTATGAGAAAGAAAGCCGAAAAATTTTCCTGCGTGGAGAAAGCTACACATTAAACCTGAGAGAAAATGGCGTGGTGGAACTATTCCGTGATGATCATCCCAACGAGATTTTCAGCCTGTTGCTTACAGAAGCCTTAACAACAATTCCCCGTGATACTTACGTTGAAAGCATAACTGGAAACCTGACATCCGATAAATTACGTTTTGATTTAAAGGGTGAAAATAGTGGGGCGACCCTTCAATTGTTCTCTGTATCAACAGTAATTGATCGGTCCAATACCGTCACTAAGGTCATTACCTATAGCGGCATTCTGCTGTTGAAGTAAGTCGCTACAGCCAGCCTTTATGCTTGAAAAGCCGGAAGGGTAAGTAGGCGGAGAGCACCATCAGCCCCAGCGCCATGGGGTAGCCAAATGGCCATTGAAGCTCCGGCATCGTGTGAAAATTCATGCCGTAAATACTGGCAATTAAGGTGGGCGGTAGAAACACGACCGCCACGACGGAGAAAATTTTAATCGTCGCATTCTGATCCATCGAGATCATGCCCAGCGTTGCATCGAGCAGGAAGGTAATGTTGTTGGCGACAAAGGCCGCATAATCATTGATACCCACTACGTCTTTCAACTGGGTCACGATACGCGTGGAAACCTCCTCCGAACCACCAGTGCGATGCATCACCGTTTGCTCAAAAAACGTCAGCATGCGCTGGATACTGACCAGTGAATCGCGTGCCTTGAACGTCAAATCACCCTGCCTTCCAATCTGACGCAAGACTTCCTTGTAAGGCGGCTTAATCTTGGCATTGGCGGGGGCGCGGAAAATTTCATGCGACAAGCCATCTATGCGGCGGTTCACCGTTTCCAGAATGTCTGCCAGCCGGTCA
The DNA here is from genome assembly GCA_019749855.1 of Rickettsiales bacterium. GTDB lineage: Bacteria > Pseudomonadota > Alphaproteobacteria > Rickettsiales > UBA998 > UBA998. The sequence goes on from JAIEPI010000200.1 coordinate 14,649, forward strand.
ATAATGGTTTCCATCAGCCCGAGATAAAGCCCATCGCCATGTAAATGCACGGGCAAAATGCGCTCAATTCGGCGGCGGAAATTATCAAACGGCGCTGGCTCGCAGTAGCGCACGGTAATCAATGTGTTTGGCGTCAACACGAAGCTCACTGAGTGGCTTTGTGGATCATCCGTGTGCGCGTTGGAAACCAGCACCGCGGTCATGTATAAAATACCACCCTCAGCATACAGACGGCTTGATGGTTCGATTTCTTCCATTTCCTCACGCGTGGGCACGCCGATGCCCAGCAGCGCTTCAATCTCTGATTCCTCGTCTTTGGTGGGCGTCACCATATCCACCCACAATATGTTTGCCAGTGGCACCGTGCCATGGGCGGGACATTGCTCCAGTCGCACCAGCTTACTGTCCATGTTACAATAAATGCTTAGCATCGTCCCCCACGCTCAAGGCTTGGTGATACCCCACTCGCCATCCTTAATCCAGCACTAGCTTAATGCCGCCGCCCCGACGGAGGAGCGGATTCCTGTGCACGAATCTGTTCGCGCCAATTAGGAGGCAAAATGCGTGTGCGAACACTGGAGGGAGTCGCGCGCAGGGCCTGATCTTGTAAGCGTGCGGCGCCCCGCAAAGCAGCCTCACTATCTGGACGTGTGATATTTGATATTTTGCCTTCAGATAAGAAATCCGCAATGCTAGAGAGGGCGCACTTCGCCGCATCCTGTTCTGCCTCCAACGTGCGGTAGGCGATGCCAGGCGTGAAATGTCCATTCTCTAGCGCCGGAAATTCCTCTTTTATGCCTTTGAAATCAATGGCACGACTGTCCAGTGACACGGCACGTAATGCGCCCTGCTCCATCGCCCCACTGATCGCCGCCATATCATAATGCATGCGCCGTGAAATGCCGACCAGTACCGGCGCATAGGCATGCTCGCGAGGCTGTGCCTCACGCCATGTGCGCATGGCCGCCAGCTCCTTTTCACCAAACACCACCGCGTGCGTATTGCCCGCGGCGACGATCACAATATCCGCATCCTGCACCGCCTCCTCGCTGCTGCGTGCTATCGTTGCGCCCATACCCGCCGCTTTACTCATGTCGAGATGTGGGCTGTAGATTTTCACCTGCAACTCCGGATCCCTCAGGAAGGGGCGCAAACGATCCACTGTGGCCGCCGCAATCGGCCCGCTACCCAGCACCGCAATACGCGCCTGCTGGATGTTTGGCAGGTAAAGCGGCTGCGTATCATCGAACTGACCTGCATCAAACGCGCGAGTGTGCGGCTGGACGGCGGCACCCATAAAACTATGCAGTGCCTGATACAACAGAAAATTGGCGCAGGGCTCGATGCGCGAATTCGGTGTATTCATCACCGGAATTCCCAGCTGCTCCGCCGCCGCCACATTCAGCGACTCGGTGCTGATACCCAGACGCGAAATCGCCAGCTTCTGATTGGGTTTGGCCGCCGCCCACGCTTTCCAGGTGTCGGCACTGATGGCGACACTGCCCACCACCACCCCGTCATAGTCAGGCAGCAATGCCCGAATCTTCGCATCCGGCGTGCCACCTGCATCGGCCACATTGAGATCAGGGCGATACTCCACCCGCACCCCACGCGCCTGTTGCTGCGTTGTGAACGCTGCCAACGCATTTTCTTCCATAGGCGTCGCCACCAGAATTGCCGTCATTCGTGCCAAACTTTCTTTTGCAGTTGCAAATGATTCTTAATTGAATTAGCAAACTGTTTCTAACGAGCCATTAAGCGTGTTGCAAGAGGCAAACGCAAAAAATGAACAATCCTTAATAATTCTGTCACATAAACTTGTTACGTTGCGCCAAAATAAGGAATCAGAATCATGATAAGTGAAAGCACGCCAAAGACAAATACTGCCGAAAAAAACACACGCTATGCGATTGTGGGTGGTGGTATTGCCGGACTGGCCACCGCCTATCAGTTACAGAAAAAACTCGCGTCCGAGTCTCAGTATGGCCATCCAGTCACCATTGATGTGTTTGAGAAAGGCAGCGCCGAGAGTTACCACGCTGGTGAGTCGGCTAAGCGCGCCAGTTTAGGGGAATCACCCGCGCGCACCATGCGCATGAGTGGCGGCGCATTCAATGTGCGTGCCACCAAAGCGATGATTGATGATCTGCAACAATTTCTTGATACGGCCACAGAAAATGGCCAACTGGCGGCGCTTGGGCTAGAGGCGTTTAAAGGCCGGCAGCTTTTTCAGCCGGTGGAGAATATCTATATCGGCAAAGCTGACGAATTGACTAACGAGTCCTCCAAATACGCCACGAATAAAGCCGCCTTTGCCAAAACCAATACCCTGATTGAAGAGATTAGCGGTCTCGAGCTGAAGCAGCGCTACCGCGGCACCCAAAATGCTACAGGTGACACTCCGCGCAGCATTTACGAAAACATCGCCGATGATGCGGCCGTGTTGATTGAGAAGGCTTATGATCCGGTGAGCAATCCCGAAGGCGTCAGCGGCGTCATGGATTATGAAGCGATTTTAAATGTGCTGGTGGCAAAGCTGAGGAACCACCCCACCGTTCCGGCACTTATCCATTTTGGACATCAAGTGACGCCCGCGCGCCTTGATGCAAAACAAGCCTATCAGGAGACTGCGGATGGGATGGTAACGCTGCAGATTGCTGATACGCAGCAGCCGCTTGAAAAGATAACGCAGTCATTTGATAAACTGATCATTGCCCCAGGTGAGGCGATCGA
>JAIEPI010000104.1 GCA_019749855.1 Rickettsiales bacterium
TACAACGTATCGGTCGGCGTTGATTACAAACTGGCGCCTGGCTTCACGCCATACATCGAAGCTAGCTACTTCCAGGCTGATCCAGCTGCAACTGCTACCGCTAGAAACGATGGCACAGTTGTTCTGGTTGGTACGCAACTCGCGTTCTAATTCAAGGTCAACTACGAATAAAAGAGGGTGGGGATTTTTCCCCGCCCTTTTTTTATGCACGGCTGTAAATCCCAAAGCACTTTTCAAGTGACTCCAAATACGATACATGGACGCTATGAAACATTTTTCTTTTGTTTTGCTGAGTGCCCTCCTAATTCTTTGCGGATGCGCGGATGATGGCGAGAAATTATCCGCAGGGCGTCCGATTGCCTCTGATCGGGCACGTTGGGAAAATCGTGGGCGCGTGACCGGTGATGAAGATACTGGCGGCGGCTTCACATTGTTTGGTGGAGAAAAGAAGGGCGAAGCGGCGGCTGGATCACCCATCGGCGTGAACAGTTTTTTATGGCGCGCCACACTGGACACTTTGTCGTTTATGCCGATTGCCTCGGCTGACCCCTTTGGCGGCGTAGTGATTACGGATTGGTATGAAGATCCCCAAACACCTGGTGAGCGCTTCAAGGTCAACGCCCTGATTCTTGACCGCACCCTGCGCGCTGATGGCGTGCGAATTTCAGTGTTTAAACAGAAAAAAGATGCCTCCGCACAATGGGCGGATACACAGGTTGAGCCGTCCGTTGGCCGCGAGGTGGAAGACACGATTCTCACACGCGCTCGCCAGCTACGTGTTACGCAGGCGGCGCAATAGTCCGTCTATCCGTGTATAGTTTTTCTTCCATTATTATTTTTGCACTCTACATTTCATCTCATTAACCCCATCCAGATGATAACTCTCCATGATACAGGAACGCTATAACCCAAAAGATGCCGAACCTCGCTGGCAGAAACAATGGGAGCATTCTCAAACTTTTGCGGCCAATCGCCATGCCGAGCGCCCACCTTATTACGTGTTGGAAATGTTCCCCTATCCGTCAGGAAACATTCATATGGGCCATGTGCGAAACTATGCGCTGGGTGATGTCGTGGCGCGCTATCGTCGCGCGCGCGGCTTCAACGTGCTGCACCCGATGGGTTGGGATGCGTTTGGATTACCCGCCGAGAATGCCGCCATTCAAAAAGGGGTGCATCCGGGCGCATGGACACGTGAAAACATTATGACCATGCGAGAACAGCTTAAAGCCATTGGTTTGTCCTATGACTGGTCACGCGAGATCGCCACGTGCGACGCATCCTATTATGAGCATGAACAGCGCTTTTTTTTACGGATGGTTGAGCAGGGGCTGGCATATCGAAAGGAGGGTTTCGTCAATTGGGATCCGGTGGATCATACGGTGCTGGCCAATGAGCAGGTGATCGATGGAAAGGGCTGGCGCTCCGGCGCGCCCGTTGAGCGTCGCAAATTATCGCAATGGTTTTTGAAAATCACAGCGTTTGCAGAAGAGCTTCTCACCGGCCTGGATTTGCTGACAGATTGGCCCGATAAAGTGCGCTTGATGCAGGAAAAATGGATTGGTAAATCCTTCGGCGCCACAGTCCGCTTCGCGCTTGAGTGGCCAGATGCGCTGAGTGATGCATCGCAGGATGCGCACCCAAAAACACTGGAAGTATACACGACGCGTCCCGATACTTTGTTTGGCATGAGCTTTGCCGCCATTTCGCCCAACCACCCGCTGGCAGAGCTTCTGGCCAGACAGGATCCATCCTTACAAGCCTTCCTTGAAGAATGCGCGCAGCTGGGCACCAGTGAAGAGGCCATCGAGAAAGCAGAAAAAAAGGGCTTCCCTACAGGCATTTCGGTCAAGCACCCCTTTCTTGAGAAAAGTTTTCCGCTGTTCATTGCCAATTTTGTGCTGATGGATTATGGCACTGGCGCCGTCTTTGGTTGCCCCGCGCATGATCAGCGCGATTTGGACTTCGCATTAAAATATGCGCTGGAAGTGACGCCGGTGGTGGCGCCTAAAGACAACAACGTAATCATCGGTGCCGAGGCCTACACCGGTGAGGGCGTGATGGTGAATTCAGACTTTCTCAATAGCCTGCCGATTGCACAGGCAAAGCAGGAGATGGTGGCGCGACTTGAGACAATGGGCACGGGTAGCGCAAAGATCAACTACCGTCTGCGTGACTGGGGCGTCTCACGACAGCGCTATTGGGGTTGCCCCATCCCAATGATTCACTGCGATGCGTGCGGGGTGGTTGCCGTACCGGATGCACAGCTTCCGGTCACGCTGCCAGAGGATGTGCGCTTTGACCTGCCCGGAAATCCGCTGGAAAATCACCCAACATGGAAACATGTCGATTGCCCAAGCTGCGGCAGCAAAGCACGACGTGAGACGGATACGTTCGATACGTTTTTTGAGTCGTCCTGGTATTTTGCCCGTTTTTGCTCGATTGATGCACCGCAAGGCATTGATAAAGACGCGGCCATGCGCTGGCTGCCGGTGGATCAATATATTGGTGGCGTCGAACATGCGGTGCTGCATTTGCTGTATTCGCGTTTCTTTATGCGTGCGCTGAAGGCCTGCAGCCTGATTGATATTGATGAGCCGTTCAAAGGGCTGAAAACACAGGGCATGATTACCCATGAAACCTACAAATCACACACTGGAGAGTGGTGTTCGCCAGATGAGTTACGCAAAGCGGCGGACGGCTCATGGCAGCTGGCAAAAGACGGCAGCACGGTGAGTGTTGGTCGCATTGAGAAAATGAGCAAATCCAAGAAAAATACGGTTGATCCCCGTCATATTCTTGCCTCGTATGGTGCGGACACGGCAAGGCTCTTCATGCTCTCTGACAGCCCGCCAGAGCGCGATCTGGAATGGACAGATGCGGGCATTGAAGGCGCGTGGCGATACATTAATCGCCTGTGGCGCTTGCTTTACGATCACCAGCATCTCTTTCATGAAAACTCATCTCGACCAGAATTATCAGGCATCGCGTTGGAGACCTATAAAACGGTTCACAAAACCATTGACCTGATCACCCGCGATATTGAATCATTCCATTTTAATAAGGCGCTGGCTCGGTTGCGTGAGTTAACCAACGCACTCTACGTCATGCCAATGGATGTTGCGGGTGCGCCGTATGTCATGCGTGAGGGGATTCAAACGCTGGCGCTTCTTGCAGCACCTTTTTTACCGCATTTGAGCGAAGAAATGTGGCAGGCGATCGGCGGAGAGGGGCTGGTAAGTGATGCGGCATGGCCCGTTGCTGATGGCACGTATTTACAAGATGAAACGGTCACGGTGGCGGTGCAGATTAATGGCAAACTGCGGGCCACTTTCTCACTCGTGAAAGACGCCAGCAATGAGGATGTGCAGTCGCTTGCACTATCACAGCCGGTCATTCAACAAGCCTTGGCGGGCAAAGCGATCAAAAAAATCATCGTGGTGCCCAACAAGATCGTTAATGTCGTTGCCGCTTGAAGGAGAGCCGTCTATGTCGCGTGATTATCAGGTGAAGAGGCCGCATGCATTGGTCATCATTTGGCTGGCTTTGATTCCATGTCTGTTAGCAGGGTGCGGATTTTCTCCGGTCTATGGGACGCGCGCCGCCGGCGGTACATCTCAAACGCTGGCGCAGGTGCAGGTGTTGCCTGCTGTCGGGCGAGTGGGCCAGCTATTTACGGCCGCACTGGAGGATAAATTAAATCCAAACGCTGAAGGGCAGGCCATTCGCTATGAATTGCAGCCCACCATCAATGTGCAACTGGTGCCGATCAGTATTGCGCTGGATGGAACGGTCGCCCGTTTTCGTGTGCTCTATGACACGAGCTATACGTTGTATGACCGTGAATTAGGCAAGCAAATCAAGGCGGATCGCATTCATCGCTCCAGTAGCTATGAAGTCATCAACGATGCGGATTTTTCAACATATGCCGCAGAACAGGATGCGGTAGCGCACGGGCTGGACGAGCTTTCGCAAGATTATTTTTTACGGGTTTCGGCCTTTTTACGCCGCTATGAACGAGAAACAGGTCAGGCAGCATGAAGCTGGCGGCGCGGGATATGGCCGCCTTTCTTGCCGCACCGACACGCTATCGTGCTGTCCTCATTTATGGTGTTGATGAGGGGCTGGTTCGTGAACGGCGCAAAATTGTACTGGAAAAATCCTGCGCGTCAGATGATCCTTTTGGTTTGATTGAGCTCGCTGGCGATCAGGTGGAAAAAGATCCAACCAGGCTGTATGAGGCACTGGCCTCTTATTCGCTGATTGGGACTCCGCCAGTGGTGTGGGTTCGTGACGGCGGTGGAAAAGCCGGTGCCGTCATTTTAGAGGCATTAGCAGAATCAACGGGAAATTTTTTGCTGGTGACCGCCTCAGAGCTGGATAGTCGCAATGCCTTACGCAAGACATTCGAGGAGAGAAACGACCTTGCAGCACTCGCCTGCTATTTTGATGAATCTGAGACGCTTGAGAAAATCATCCGTAGTTTTTTTGCCAAACATTCGATTCAATCTACACCAGAAGTGGTTGCTTATTTACGTCAGAATTTAGGTAATGATCGCGGCGTCACACTCTCCGAATTAGATAAAATCGCTGTCTATTTGGGAGATGAAAAACAGCTCACAGCAGAGTCAGCGCAAGCACTGGTAGGGCAAAACAGCTTATTGGCACTCGACGACCTTGCCTATGCGCTGGCAGAGGGCAACGCCAATGCCTTATTCTCGATTGGCGAGCGCTTACTGCAAGAACAAGGGCATCCGGTCGCACTGTTGCGCGGTATGATGCGCATTGTTGAGCGTTTACTTCTGGCAAAAAGCATGATGGCTCAGGGTAAAAATGCTGATCAGGCGATGATGGCGCTAAGGCCACCTGTTTTTTTTAAAGAAAAAGATCGCATGAAACGTGCGCTCACCAAGCGCTCCATCACACAGCTTGAGGCATTACTTAGCCAATTATTGATCGCTGAGCTTCATTGTAAACGTACCAATGAACCATCCATTGTTTTCATGCGTGCTATGAGTGACGTCATTCGTCAATAAACAACGCCATCATGCCATCATGATGCCCTGTGAAAAACTATGGGGATAGCGCATGCATTATTCCTGCACAGCTATGTGCATAATGTCTTAGCAGCAATCTATCACCGCAATTCACATTCCTGACCATCACTTATCCACGAACACATCCCTGTGTGGAGATTTTTTTTCATCAACTGAAAAAAAATGTTTATACAAGTTATCCCAGTTATTATTTTAATATAATTAACAGTTCAATATATTGATAAATATAAATATAAACTATAATTTATTTTTTTATACACAGAGATATTCAGTCGACTGAATTGTGGATAAAAAACAAAAAAACAGTGGATAAAAAACTATCCTCACACTCTGCGTGGACAACTACTAAATCATCTACCCTATTCTTAAGTTACTATTTAGATTATGTAGAGCACATGGGAATCTTTTTAGACGCATTTTCTGACCAACCTGTCGCGCGAACACCTTTCTGGTTTATGCGTCAAGCCGGACGCTACATGGCAGAGTATCGCGCCGTTCGTGCAGAGGTGGGAGATTTTCTTGATCTGTGCTATTCACCCAAACATGCGATGGAAGTAACGTTACAACCTATCCAGCGCTTTGGCATGGATGCTGCCATTATTTTTTCTGATATTTTAGTCATTCCACACGCCCTTGGAAGTGCTGTGCATTTTGAAAAAGGTGAGGGACCACGTGTGGAGCCCATTCGTAGCGGTGCCGATATTGCACGTCTGGATGAGAGCAAAATGGCGACGCATTTGGCCCCCGTCTATCAGGCAATTGCGGACACACGAGCGGCACTGCCAAAAGAAACGGCACTGATTGGCTTTGCCGGCGCACCCTGGACATTGGCGTGCTATATGCTGGAGGGTCGCGGCAAGACGGATTTTGCCGCAGCCAGACGTGCTGCCTATACAACACCCTCGTTGCTCGCGGCCCTCATAGGCCTGCTAAGTTCGGCGGTTGTTGAGCATTTATGTGCACAGGTTGAAGCAGGCGCGGATGCGCTGCAATTATTTGACACATGGGCAAGTTTGGTTCCTGTATCGCAACGAGAAGCATTGATTGTGGCACCAGCGCGCGCCATCATCGCCGAGGTGAAACATCGCCATCCCCATGTTCCCATCATCGCCTTTCCCAAGGGATTGGGTCGTGATTTAGCCTATTATGCCACCACCACAGGCGTGGATGGACTGAGTGTTGATATGCAAACCGATATCAGCACTATGGACGTGCCATGCATTCTCCAAGGCAATCTTGACCCATTGTTACTGGCATCGAGCAAAGAAGGAACATTGCGTGAAGCACGGCGCCTGCGTGAGGTGATGGCAAAAAAGAAGTATGTGTTTAATCTCGGACATGGCATTGTTCCGGACACGCCGGTTGAGCATGTGGATGCATTGAGTGAATTATTGAGAGAGCCTCATTTTTAATATGTCGGGAGCTACCATTTTTCTGATAGGTACATACTCGATCATTAAAATTTCACTTGGTGTGGTGATGTATCGGCGACACCGAAAAAAACAAACAACGAAAAAGCAAAACGAGTCAATTGAGTGAGTATCATTTCACAAAATAATCGCACCGCTATCGTGCTGTTAAACTTGGGTGGGCCGGATGCGCCGCAATCAGTGAGACCCTTTTTATTCAATCTGTTTAATGACCCGCTGATCTTTCGTATGCCCGCGTTTGTTCGCCGTCCATTGGCGGCATTTGTGAGTTGGCGGCGCGATAAAAAAGCGCAGGCGATTTATGCACATATGGGCGGCAAATCACCGCTGCTTGAGGGCACCAACGCGCAGGCAGATTCATTGCAGGAATCTCTGAAATCTCTGGGCAATGTCAAGGTTTTTACCTGCATGCGCTATTGGCATCCCATGAGTGCGGAGGTGGTTGCGAATGTGAAGGATTACGCACCTGACCACATTATTTTGTTGCCGCTTTATCCCCAATATTCAACCACCACCACATTATCGTCCTTTCGTGATTGGTACACAGCAGCTAAGCGCGCTGAATTACATACCCCAACCACAGAAATTTGCTGTTACTTTACAGAGCCAACGTTTCTGGCGTCACACGCGGCTCTGATTAAAGAAGCGATGTTTGAAGCATCGGCGCAGGGCGCTCCGCGTGTGCTTTATTCAGCGCATGGATTACCGGAGAATATTGTAAAATCAGGTGATCCCTATCAGTGGCAGGTGGAACAAACCGTTGCACGGCTGAACGCTATTCTCGGTTTAAATCCCGCAGAAGCATACGCCACCTATCAAAGTCGTGTAGGCCCTTTGAAATGGATTGGCCCTTCGACCGAGGATGAAATTCGTAAGGCCGGATCAGAAAAAAAACCCCTGGTGATCGTTCCAATCGCTTTTGTGTCTGAGCATTCAGAGACTTTGGTAGAGCTCGACATTGAGTACCGTGAAATAGCGGATCATGCCGGAGTGCCTCATTACAGTCGCGTTCCAGCGCTGGGAGTTCACAGTGACTACATACAGACACTTCAAACGCTATGCTTGCAGGTGGAAGCACAAACGCGTAGGGTGTCACCACCTCTGGCGATGCGCTGTCCCGAAACATTTAGCGAATGCCGTTGTCGAACCAAGGAGCTGGCATGAACGAATATCTAGTCGCTGAAGCCTTACACATCATCAGCGTCACCGCTTGGATGGCGGGGATGTTTTATTTGCCGCGCCTGTATGTGTATCACGCGGATGTCGCGGTAGGCTCTGAGGCGGATCTGTTATTTCAAACCATGGAGCGCCGGTTACTTCGCGCCATTATGAATCCGGCGATGGTGGCCACATTTGTCTTTGGCGGCTGGCTGGTGTACCTCTCAGAAGCGTACCGTCAGGGCTGGTGGCATGCGAAGATGACACTGGTGGTTTTGGGCATGGGCGGTATTCATGGCATGCTGTCAAAGTACCGCAAGGATTTTGCGCGTGGCAACAACCGTAAATCAGCGCGTTATTTCCGTGTTTTAAATGAAGTACCGACGGTGTTATTTGTCGTGATTGTTTTGTTGGCCGTCTTAAAGCCTTTTTAAGGATTTTAAGCAATAATCATTCAATTACGCTTGATAACGTCATGTTTTGCTAGGCTTTGCGTACAAAAACCCATTGACCTCGCGCCAGTAATGCATTAACCAACCGCATCTCATATTCTTTGAGACATTCCTTCTCCCCACCCCACAGATACATAAAATCCGCATGCACATACGCGAATTAAAACAAAAAAAACCGGATGAATTACTTTCAATCGCCGAAGAGCAGGGCATTGAAAACGCCACGGCGATGCTTAAACAGGAAATGATTTTTGCTATTTTAAAAAAGATGGCAGAAAAAGACATCGCCATACACGGCGGTGGTACTGTTGAGGTATTGCAGGATGGTTTTGGCTTCCTGCGTGCACCGGAGGCAAATTATCTGGCGGGGCCGGACGATATTTATGTGAGTCCCACGATCATTCGTCGCTTTAATCTGCGCACTGGCGATTCGCTGGAAGGTGAAATCCGCAGCCCCAAAGAGGGTGAGCGCTACTTTGCCCTAAGCAAACTTGATACGATTAATGGCGATAATCCTGATTCGCTGCGCCACAAAATAAACTTTGATAACCTCACGCCTCTTTATCCGGATGAGCGTTTAAATCTTGAGGTCCCTTTCAAGCCAACGGGTACGAAAAAAGAAGATTTGAGCTGCCGCATCATCGAGATTGTGGCGCCGCTCGGTAAAGGTCAGCGCGCGCTCATCGTGGCACCGCCGCGAACCGGTAAAACGGTGTTGATGCAGAACATCGCGCACTCCATTACCGCGAATCACCCAGAAGTGACCCTGATTGTGCTGCTGATCGACGAACGTCCGGAAGAAGTGACCGATATGTCACGCTCAGTGAAGGGCGAAGTCGTCTCCTCCACATTCGATGAGCCGGCACACCGTCATGTCGCGCTCGCGGAGATGGTGATTGAGAAAGCCAAGCGACTGGTAGAGCACAAAAAAGACGTGGTGATTTTGCTTGATTCCATCACACGTCTGGCGCGCGCCTACAACACGGTGGTGCCCTCCAGCGGTAAGGTGCTCACGGGGGGTGTGGACGCCAACGCGCTGCAGCGTCCCAAGCGCTTCTTCGGCGCGGCGCGAAACATTGAAAATGGCGGATCACTGACGATTATTGCCACCGCTCTGATTGATACTGGCTCGCGTATGGACGAAGTCATTTTTGAGGAATTTAAAGGCACGGGGAACTCAGAAATTATTCTGGATCGCAAACTCGCTGATAAGCGAACCTTCCCGGCCATCGACATTACCAAATCCGGCACCCGCAAAGAAGACCTCATCTACGACAAAGGCACACTCGCTAAGGTTTGGATGCTGCGTAGGATACTCAACCCTATGGGTGTAGTGGATAGTATGGAGTTTCTTCTCGATAAGATGAAGGACACGAAAGGCAACGACGATTTCTTTGATCGCATGAATTCGTAGCCTAGAACACGTCTCGCTTCCCGTTTCGCTTGCAGTTATCTCTAAAAATGACTAGTTAACTTAGCAACAAACATGGAGGGTAGTTGTATGGCGAAACGAAATAAGATTGCATTGATTGGCGCGGGTCAAATTGGTGGTACACTGGCGCTTCTCGCCGGCATGAAAGAATTGGGCGACGTGGTTCTGTTTGATATTACAGAAGGCACACCCCAGGGTAAGGCGCTCGATATTTCACAAGCCGCCGCCGTGGAAGGCTTTGATGCACAGGTGACCGGTTCCAATGACTATAAAGACATTGAGGGCGCGGATGTGGTGATTGTCACCGCCGGTGTGCCGCGCAAGCCTGGCATGAGCCGCGACGATCTCATCGGCATTAACACCGGCGTGATTCGCACGGTCGGTGAAGCCATCAAGAAACATTGCCCTAATGCCTTTGTCATTGTCATCACCAACCCGCTCGATGCGATGGTGTGGGTGATGCAGCAAGTCTCCGGCCTGCCAAAAAACAAAGTGGTGGGCATGGCGGGCGTCCTCGATTCTTCGCGGTTTGCGCATTTCATTGCCGATGCGCTCGGTGCGTCGATCAAAGATGTCAACGCCTTCGTCCTCGGCGGACATGGCGATACCATGGTGCCGATTCCACATTACACCACCGTGGCCGGTATTCCGCTGCCCGCATTGGTAAAAATGGGTAAAATTTCACAGGAAGCGCTTGATAAAATCATTCAGCGCACGCGCGATGGCGGGGCAGAAATTGTCAAATTGCTGGGCAATGGCTCGGCGTTTTATGCGCCGGCCTCCTCAGCGATTGCCATGGCTGAATCCTACCTTCGTGACCAGAAGCGTATTTTACCCTGCGCCGCTTACCTGAATGGCGAATATGGCGTTAGCGATCTTTATGTCGGTGTGCCGGTGGTGATTGGCAAGGGCGGCGCTGAGTCGATTGTTGAAATTGAGCTGGACGCCACCGCTAAAGCGCAATTTGATCAATCCGTCGCGGCCGTGCGCGAGCTATGTGGCGGCATTGATCTGAACAAAAAAGCAGCCTGATTTTTGTTGGAATCGCTCAAGGGGCAGGGCCATGGCACTAAAGTACGAAGAAGTTGCTAAATTAAGAAAAGCTTTCTCAGATCGCCCCAGAGTGAACACGATGCATTTTACGGTTCATGTTACTGAAAGCGGGGTCCGTTTGCAGGATCAGGGGAAAGATTTTGCTGAGGAAGATGGCGACACTGTCGAAGCTCCCGATAAGAGTGATCTTCCTGCCCGTAAGGAAAGAATGATTGGGATTACACAAGAGATAGCCAAAGCTACGATTGGCAGAGAGCTATTGGTTAATGACGAGATAAAGGTGGTGAATTTAGGAAAAGCCGTGAAGCGCCCGAGTGGGGAGTCACAAGTAATCCACAGATAATCATGAAATTATTTTTTACACGAGAGAGACAAACCAATGAACATACATGAGTATCAAGCGAAAATAGTTCTCAAAAAATATGGTGTGCCGGTGCCACGCGGTCACGTGGCATACAGCCCTGCCGAAGCAGAGCAGGCCGCCAATCAGCTGGGCGGCAAATTATGGGTGGTGAAAGCCCAGATCCACGCCGGTGGCCGTGGCAAGGCCGGCGGCGTTAAGCTTGCGAAAAGCCTTGATGAAGTAAAAAAATACACTGAAGAAATGATCGGCATGACCCTGATCACCCACCAGACCGGCCCAGAGGGCCGGTTGGTGAAGCGCGTTTACATTGAAGAAGGCAGCTCCATTGCCAAAGAGCTGTACCTCTCGATGGTGGTCGATCGCGCCACCTCACGCATCACCTTCATGGCCTCCACGGAAGGTGGCATGGACATTGAAGAAGTGGCGGCGCAGCATCCGGAAAAAATTATTATGGTTGATGTCGATCCGGCGGCAGGGCTGCAGGCCTTTCACACGCGTCAGCTGGCATTTGGACTGAAATTAGCCGCAGAGTTGCATGGCGAATTCGCCAAATTCGTCACTGCGATATATGAGTGTTTTCTGGCAACCGACGCCATGCAGGTGGAAATCAACCCGCTGGTGGTGACGGCAGAGAACAAACTGATTGCGCTGGACGCAAAGTTTAACTTCGACGAAAACGGCTTGTATCGTCAGCCTGAAGTAGCGGAAATGCGCGATCCGGATGAAGAGGATCCGCTAGAGCAGCGTGCGGCCGAATTTGGCCTCGCCTACATCAAAATGGACGGCAACATTGGCTGCATGGTCAATGGAGCGGGACTGGCGATGGCCTCGATGGACATCATCAAGCTGCATGGCGGCAATCCGGCGAACTTCCTCGATGTGGGCGGCGGTGCCACCAAGGAGAAAGTGACCGAAGCCTTCAAGCTCATTATGTCAGACCCCAATGTTGAGGGCATTCTGGTGAATATCTTTGGCGGCATCATGCGTTGTGACGTGATTGCCGAGGGCATCATTACCGCGGCCCGCGAAATCTCGCTGAACGTGCCATTGGTGGTGCGCCTCGAGGGCACCAACGTCGAGCTGGGCAAAAAGATGATGGCCTCGTCTGGTCTAGCCATCACACCAGCCGATAATCTGGAAGACGCGGCGCAGAAGATTGTCTATGCCGTCCAGCGCGCACAAGCTGCCTAACATACACACGGAAAGAAACAGACATGTCGATTCTTATCAATTCCAATACTAAAGTGATTTGTCAGGGCTTCACCGGTCGTGAAGGGACATATCACTCCGAACAAGCGGTGGCGTATGGCACGCAAATGGTGGGCGGTGTCACGCCAGGTAAAGGCGGCACGCAGCATCTGAATTTGCCGGTATTCAACACGGTTCAGGAGGCTAAAAGCGCGACCGGCTGCAATGCCAGCGTGATTTATGTGCCACCTAAATTTGCGGCGGATGCTATTTTGGAAGCCATTGACGCCAAAATCGAGCTGGCCATTTGCATTACTGAGGGTATTCCGGTGCTCGATATGGTGAAAGTGAAGCGCGCACTGTCCGCATCAAAAACACGGCTGATTGGCCCGAACTGCCCAGGCGTGATCACCCCGGGCGAATGCAAAATCGGCATTATGCCCGGCCATATTCACCGCAAGGGACGCATCGGCATTCTCTCACGCTCGGGCACGCTGACCTATGAAGCGGTGGCACAAACAACGGCTGAGGGCCTTGGTCAGTCCACCTGCGTAGGCATTGGTGGCGATCCGGTCAATGGCACCAACTTCCTTGATGTGTTGGAGATGTTCCTTGCCGATGACGAGACGGACGCGATCATCATGATTGGTGAAATCGGCGGCTCAGCGGAAGAAGAGGCGGCCGAATTCCTCAAAAAAGCGAAGAAGAAAAAACCTGTGGTTGGCTTTATCGCAGGTCGTACCGCCCCTCCCGGGCGTCGCATGGGCCATGCGGGCGCCATTGTTTCGGGTGGCAAAGGCGGTGCAGAGGACAAAATTGAGGCGATGAAGTCGGCAGGTATTGCGGTGTCGGATTCACCGGCACAATTGGGCAAAACCATGAGCAAACTGCTCGCCGCCTAATCGCGCGCGATTATTTTAGTTAAATAAGGGGGTCTGGTTCAATGAGTCAGGCCCCCTTTTTGATGCGGCTTGGCTACTTTTGACGTGGATCTGGAGACGGACGGTCCACTCGCGGTGTACGTAAGGGGCTATCAGGGGCCAAGAAATCAGTGGTTTCCTGCGTTACCCGTTGCGCTATTACACCAGCCACACAACCAACAGAAGCAAAAGCCGCCGCCATGATGGGGGTCAGCCGACTCATAACTGGCGAGCGTAAAAGCGGAGGGAGGAACAACCTGCCACCGACGCCAATTAAAGCACCGGTGCCGGCGCCGACCAACGCGCCATTGATGCAAGCTTCATCGCGCATTTCATAGCCGCGCACGGCGTTACGTAAGGTCTCGTTCTGGCGCAGGGCCTCTTGCAGTGTGCGCGGCGTTTCCGTCATTTTGCTACTTAAGGTTAGATGTGATTTGACCCACATCATAGCCGTTTCACCTGTTTGATGTGTGAAGCTTTCGTGAATTCTGCGTGTTACCTAGTTAAAAGCACCTAACGCGCACTACGCTTACTCGCTCGCGTAGATTGACGATTCGCGGCATTTTGCTGCCGCACGTTGCGACGATCTTGCCGGATACCCTGTATTTCCGAGCGTTTCTCTTGGCGGAACTCCTGACGATTTTCCTGGCGCTCCTGGCGGTTGTCCTGAATCTCGGTGCGGCGCTCTTTAACCAGCGAACGGATTTCCTGACGATGGGCCTGGCGATTGTCTCGTATTTCTCCCCGTATGCCTTGCACAGTCGATTGTGAAAATCCTTGCGTTGAAAAAGTTACGCACAAGCCGAATGCCAACAATGAAAGCAGTATCTTCATTTTAACCCTCCATGATAAGATAGGTCTATGACGTTAGACGAAACATATTGATAATTCCCTAAGACTTTATTTTTCACAATCTTCAGTGGAAATACGAGAATTCTCAACTTACGCACATGATCCATGCGTGATGGCTTGCAAGCCATTAATGTATGCGCTAAATCAAAAGCATTGCTCAAATAACGGATATAGTCATGCAACACGATATTTTCGACGCCTCCACACATCTTTTCGGCGCAAATGCTCTGTTTATTGAGGAGCTTTATGACCGCTATCTGAAAGATCGCGCATCGGTTGATGCGAGCTGGCAGTCGTTTTTTGACGGCATGGGCGATGTGCAGGGGCGCATGTCTGCCAGTTGGGGAACCAATGATGAACAAATTATTGGCGCGCGTGAGGAAACGGCTGCCGTAAAGCCTGCTGCTGCTAAAGATGGCACCAAAGCGGCAGCGGTGGATACCGGCCTGTTGGTGCGCTCGATTCAGGCGTTGCGTATGGTCAATGCCTACCGCGTGCGAGGGCATTTGATTGCTGATTTGGATCCGTTGCGCCATGCCGCATCAAAATATCATCCGGAACTCGATCCCAAAACGTACGGATTCGATGATGCCAGCATGAAGGAAAAAGTATTCTTAAACGGTACGCTGGGAATGCAGGAAGCCACTGTTGCGGAAGTGGTGTCTTTACTGAGAGAGACCTACTCAGGCACCATTGGTGTTGAATTCATGCACATCCAGTTTCCAGAGCAAAAAGCATGGATACAGGAGCGCATTGAAGCGGCGCGTGGCAAGCCCACACTGACGAAGGACGAAAAACTACACATCCTGAATAGTCTGGTGGAAGTGGATTCCTTCGAGGAATTTCTGCAATTGCGCTACCCGGGCGTCAAGCGTTTCTCAGTGCAGGGGGGTGACACCATGTTGCCCGGACTTGAGGCAATGATTCTCTCTTCAGGCAAGCTCGGAGTCAAAGAAATTGTACTGGGCATGCCGCATCGTGGCCGCATGAACGTGCTGACCACCATCATGGGCAAACCCTATATGGAGATGTTCTCGCTGTTTCATGGCAATCTCGATTTTCCTGAAGGCATTGAGAGCTCCGGTGACGTTAAATATCATTTGGGGGCCTCCCATGATCGCGTCATGCCGGATGGCAGTAAAATGCATTTGTCGCTGACCGCCAACCCATCGCACCTTGAGATTGTCAATCCGGTAGTGTGTGGCAAGGTGCGCGCTAAACAGGATCAGTACGGTGACACGGACAAGTCACAGGTGCTCGGCATTCAGTTGCATGGTGACGCCGCCTTCGCGGGGCAGGGATCGGTGCCAGAAACATTAGCGCTCTCGGAGTTGCGCGGATATCGCACCGGTGGCTCGTTGCATCTCATCGTCAATAACCAGATTGGTTTTACCACCGCGCCGAAATACTCACGCTTCACGCCTTACCCCTCTGATGTTGCCAAAAGTGTGCAAGCGCCGATCTTCCACGTCAACGGCGAGGATGCGGAAGCGGTCGTGTTTGTGTGCCGTCTGGCCACCGAGTTTCGTCAGCAGTTTAAGCGCGATGTGGTGGTGGATATTTTCTGCTACCGTAAATATGGCCATAACGAGTCCGATGAGCCGGCGTTCACGCAGCCAGTCATGTATAAAACCATTGCGACGAAGCCTTCGCCCGCACGCATCTATGCGGACCGACTGGTACGTGAGGGGCATCTCAGCGAAGCCGAGCTTGAAGCCAAGCAGAAATCCTATCGCGCCTTCTTTGACGAACAGTATGAACTGGCCAAAAGCTTCACCCCGAATAACGTCAACTGGCTGGAAGGTGCTTGGGCGGGGATGAGTAAAGCGGAGAAGGGCGAGCGCGCTGATCCTGACACCGGCATCGCGGTGGAGCTTCTTAAGCAATACGGAAAAGCGATGGTGCAGGTGCCCGCCGAGTTCCATGCCAATAAAAAACTTCAGCGTATTTTACAAACGCGTGAGCAGGCCATCGCCGATGGGAAGCAGCTGGACTGGGCGGCAGGTGAAGCACTGGCTTATGCCAGCCTACTCAAAGAAGGACATCCGGTGCGCCTGTCCGGTCAGGATTGTGGACGCGGAACCTTCTCTCACCGTCACAGCGTGATTGTCGATCAGGAAAACGAAGACCGTTACGTGCCACTAAATCATCTGGGTGGCGAACAATCCGCGTTCGAAGTGATCGACA
The DNA here is from genome assembly GCA_019749855.1 of Rickettsiales bacterium. GTDB lineage: Bacteria > Pseudomonadota > Alphaproteobacteria > Rickettsiales > UBA998 > UBA998. Next base: position 16,094 of record JAIEPI010000104.1, read on the forward strand.
GTTCTCTCTCTGAGATGGCGGTGATGGGCTTTGAATATGGCTATTCGCTGGCGGAGCCGCGCGCGCTCACCATCTGGGAAGCGCAGTTTGGTGATTTTGCCAATGGCGCCCAAGTGGTGATTGATCAGTTCCTTGCCAGTGGTGAAATCAAATGGCTGCGTATGTGCGGCTTAGTGCTGTTGTTGCCGCATGGCTATGAGGGGCAGGGGCCGGAGCATTCCTCGGCGCGCCCTGAGCGCTTCCTCCAGTTGTGTGGCGAAGATAATATGCAAGTCGTCAACTGCACAACGCCCGCTAACTTCTTCCATGTGCTGCGCCGTCAGTTGCATCGTAACTTCCGCAAACCGCTGGTGGTGATGACACCCAAATCTCTGCTGCGTCACAAAATGGCGGTCTCAGCATTAAGTGAGTTTGCGCCTGGCACGAAATTCCGCAAACTCTATTCGGAAACGGGTGCGCTGGTGGCGGATGCCAAAGTGCGCCGCCTTGTCCTGTGCAGCGGCAAAGTCTATTATGACCTTGTGCAGGCGCGCGATGAACAGGCCATCAAAGATGTGGCCATTGTGCGTGTGGAGCAGCTCTACCCCTTGCCGCGCACTGAATTGCTGGCGGAACTGAAACGTTACAAAAATGCAGAACTGATGTGGTGTCAGGAAGAGCCGCAGAATATGGGCTATTTCACCTTCATTGCACCGCTATTGCAGGAATTGCTGGATGAGCATGGACGTGTGACCGAACGCGTACGTTATGCGGGACGAAGCACGGCGGCATCTCCGGCGGCAGGTTATTTGAAGGTGCATGAGCGTGAGCAAAAAGCCTTGGTGGCACAGGCACTCGCCACTGCTGCCGATGCCAAACGCAAACGTGCCTGAGCATGTCAGGGCCATATCTTGCTGCTGTCTCCCAGTCTCAACACTGAGAGTCACAAACATAGTCTGGCACAAATACGGCCACGCTTTTTACTGCAAGACGTTTGATTCTACCAAGCAAACCGTCTATGTCGTAATGCATAGTTAATGAATCTGTTCGGAGTCTGTCCATGGTTGCTATTGTTGTTCCAAGCTTAGGTGAATCGGTCACCAGCGCTACTATCGCCAAATGGTTCAAGAAGCCAGGAGAGGCCGTCAAAAAAGACGAGCCGCTGGTGGAGTTGGAAACCGACAAAGTGACCATGGAAGTTAATGCGCCGGAATCAGGGGTACTCGTGGCTGTCGCGGTGCAAGAGGGCGCGAGCGTTGATATTGGTGCGACATTGGGCGAGATTGATCCCAAAGGCACGCCCACCGCTGTGGCTGCGGCCGCACCGGCCCCCTCACCTCAACCCTCTCCCCGTGGGGGAGAAGGAGCGGTTGCCAGCAGCCAGCAACCAGCAACCAGTGACCAACCACAGAATCCACCTTCCGTTACCAAAATGCTGGCGGAGAATCCGCAGGTGAATGCGGCCAATGTCGCTGCCACCGGCAAAGATGGGCGCTTGACTAAAGGCGATGTGCTCTCAGCATTAACGGCACCTGCGCCGGTGGTTGCCGCACAGCAAGCGCCAAGCGCGCCCCGCGTCACGGGCCCCCGCGAGGAACGGGTGAAGATGACCAAACTGCGCGCTGCCATTGCCCGTCGTTTGAAGGAATCGCAAAACACTGCGGCAATTCTCACTACTTTCAATGACATTGATATGACCAACTGCATGGCGCTACGCAGTGAATACAAGGATCACGTTGAGAAGAAATACGGCATTCGCCTTGGTTTCATGGGCTTCTTCGTGAAAGCCGCGGTGCAGGCACTGAAAGAAATTCCGGAAGTAAATGCACAGATTGATGGCGATTCCGTCATTTACAAAAACTACTACGACATTGGCGTGGCGGTGGGGACGGAGCAAGGGCTGGTGGTGCCGGTCGTGCGTAACGCGGATCAGTTGACCATGATTGAGATTGAAGCGGAAATCGCCCGTCTTGCCAAAAAAGCACGCGATGGCCAGCTCTCCATGGCTGATATGTCCGGCGGCACGTTCACGGTCTCCAATGGGGGAGTCTATGGGTCGCTGATGTCCACCCCGATCATCAACCCGCCGCAATCGGGTATATTGGGTATGCACCGCACCGAAGAGCGTCCGGTCGCCATCAAGGGGCAGGTGGTCATCCGCCCGATGATGTATGTGGCGCTCTCTTATGA
>JAIEPI010000183.1 GCA_019749855.1 Rickettsiales bacterium
AACAACAACCGTTGCACTTCAAATGTGAATCTACCTCCCAGCCTGCGCTGGGATGACAAGGCGATAATGCGTGGCCGGGGTGACAACGTAAAAACTGAAGCTTTCGCTAGAAAAACAGTGTTTTTCTGCTAAACCACTGAACTCTGAACTCTGAACGCTGAACTCTTCCATGTCCCTCCCGCACACCACCCGCCGCACGTTCGCCATCATCTCCCATCCGGATGCAGGGAAGACGACGCTGACCGAAAAGCTGCTGCTGTTCGGCGGCGCGATTCACCTAGCCGGGGCGGTGAAGGCGAAGAAGGAGGGGCGGAGCGCGCGCTCGGACTTTCTCTCCATTGAGCAGCAGCGCGGGATTTCCGTTTCGGCGTCGGTAATGACGTTCGAGTATGACGGCCACACCATCAACCTGCTCGACACGCCGGGCCACAAGGACTTCTCGGAAGATACGTACCGCACGCTGACCGCGGTGGATTCCGCCGTGATGGTGTTGGACGCCGCCAAGGGCATTGAGGAGCAGACACGCAAATTGTTTGAGGTCTGCCGCCTGCGCGACATCCCCGTCATCACCTTCATCAACAAGATGGACCGCGAAGCGCGCGACAATTTTGATCTGCTCGATGACATCTCGTCCACGCTGGCGCTGGATACCGCGCCGCTCACCTGGCCGATCGGCTCGGGCGAGCGCTTCAAAGGCTGCTATGATTTACGCCGTGACAGCTTCTACCGTTTTGATACCCGCGACGGCGAACGCATCGCCGAGGGCGAACAGCTCAGCGGCATCGACGATCCGCGCCTGTCTGAAATCGCGACGCCGGAGCAGCTGGCCGAGTTCCGCGAGCAGATCACCATGGCGCGGGAGCTCTGCCCCGCCTTCAATGAACAATCGTACTTAGAGGGCCACCTGACACCGGTGTTCTTCGGCAGCGCCATGTTCAATTTCGGCGTGCGCGAGCTGCTGCAAGCGCTGATCGACCTCGCCCCCGCGCCACGTCCGCAAATGGCCGCCGAGCGCGAGGTGAAACCGGAGGAGTCGAATTTCTCCGCCTTCGTCTTTAAGGTGCAGGCGAACATGGACAAGAACCACCGCGACCGCATCGCGTTTGCGCGTATCTGCTCCGGCAAATACACGCGCGGCATGAAGGTGCGCCATGTGCGCTCAGACAAAATCCTCTCACTCACCAATCCGGTGATGTTCCTCGCCGCTGAGCGCGAGCTTGCCGAGGAGGCTTGGCCTGGCGACATCATCGGCATCCCCGGCCATGGGGCATTGCGCATCGGTGATACGCTAACCGAGAAGGAAACGCTGACCTTCAAAGGCGTGCCGAGCTTTGCACCGGAAGTGTTTCGCCGCGCCATCCTCGCCGATCCGCTCAAATCTAAACAGCTAAAAAAAGGGCTGGAACAACTCTCCGAGGAGGGCGCGAGCCAGCTTTTCAAGCCGCTGATGGGTTCGGATTGGATCATCGGCGTGGTCGGGCCACTGCAGTTTGATGTGATTGCTGATCGCATCAAGGGCGAGTACGGTGTGGAAGCGCGGTTTGAGCAGGTGAATTACGCCACCGCACGCTGGGTTTCGGGGGAGAAGGCGCAGATTGAGAAATTCCGCGAAAAGCATAAATTTGACTGCGCCGAAGACGCGCATGGCAGCCTCACCTACCTCGCTCCCAACAGCTGGCATCTGGCGCGCATCCAGCAGGACTGGCCGGATTTGGTGTTTGCGAGTACGCGTGAGCAGGGCTAATTATTTCAGGCAACGGCGCACGCATTCCAAGGAAGCATTTCAGGCACTGTGACCCATCATCCTAATGGCGCCTTAATACTGGCATTACTAGAAATATATCGTCGCGTTTTTAATGCGGCACTCTCCTAAGACCGGATCGCGGGCAATCGATCCGGTCTTTTTGTTTGATGCCCCTGCTTCGGCCATTCGGGCATTCTGTCCTCAACTCACAGCAAAAAGTCATTCCCCGAATTTCGCACAGCGGAATTCTAGGGGAATCCAGCGGACGGTGCCATACGCACTGGATTGCCTTAGAATCGCAAGGGCGATTCAGGCAATGACGGAATAACTAGACTGGTCATCCTGAGATGCAAGCAAAGGATCTCCCGCTATCCCCCGTCATCCTCGGGCGTGACCCGAGGATCTCCTCGTGGGGGGAGAAGATCCTTCGCTTGACGCTCAAGATAACGGATCAACTTATCCCGCCGTAATGGCGATGACCTTCTCCCCCTCATCCTCCTCGGCTTCCAGCGTCAGGGTCATTTCGCTGCGATGCACGTCAAAGACAGGTAGCGGTGCGGGGATTTCTTTGTTTTTCGAAGGCTTCACACCATGCGCTGCCAGACGGCGCATGCGTGGCAGCACAAATTTGTTCAGTGATCCGGTCATTGTTTTGTAGGTTTCAGCAGCCGATTGCAGGCCGCGGCCCAGCTTGTCCATGTTGCTCAGCGCGTTGATGACGCTCTCCATCAGGTTGGCCACATCCTGAATAATCTCTTCCTGCTTATCCTGCCGCTGCGCTTCCAGCAGACGGCTGTGCGCCAGCGCGAAATAGCCACGGATGGTCACTGGCCCCACCATGTTGATACCCGCCTTGTAGAGATACTCGCAGACATTATGATCATGCGCTTTCAATCGCTCGATCAACGCCTCGCCCGGGAAATACATCAGGCTGATGACCGTATCGATCTTGGAGGACTTCCCAGCTCGCTTGTAGCAATCCTCGATGGCGCTTTTATAGTCTTTTCCGGCCAGCGCCTTGCAGTGCTCACGCATGGATTTTTGGAATTGGGCGAAGACTTCCTGCTCGCGCTCGGTGCCGGTGGCTTCCTCCAGCTCCAGCATAAACTTGGAGGCCTTGGAATCCACCACCATGACCATGTTTTGCGGCAAGAAGACCACAGCATCAGGACGCAGCGCCCCTGCCCCGTCCTCGCCCGCGATGTGGTATTGCATCACGAAGTCGCGCTTAGGCTCAAAACCCAGCTCCTTGAGAAGGTTTTCCAGCCCCACCTCGGCCATCTTGCCTGCGCCGCCTGGATTGGTGAGGGCGCGCATGACGAGATCCATCTTACCGGTGACGGATTCGGTTTTTTCCTTCATCGCCTCCACACGTGTGACGATACCCGTGACGTTCTCCATCAGCCTGGTGGTGATCTCCTGCGTCTGTTTTTTGCCCTCTTCATTTTCGCGTTTATGATCTTCCAGTAACTTCGTAGATAAGTCAGCGCCTGCCTTCAAAACCGCCGCTTTCGCTGCTTCTTCCATCTGCTGTTTGTCGCGTTCCCACTCGGCGCGGCGAGCTTCCATGCCATTGATTTTTTCACGCAGGGTGGAGAGGTCTTTTTCTGAACGTAGATTCTGATCGCGCAATGTGTGCAACTCATCCTTCAGCTGGTCGCGCTCTTCCTCCAGCGGGGTGCGCGAGGCTTGCAAACCGGCGCGCTCCACATCCAGCTGTTGCAGTTCGTCACGCAGGAGTCGCAATTCCTGCTGCTGGCGCATGATGTGACGCTGACTCCATACAACGCCAGCGGCAGTCAGAGCCGTGGTACAGGCAAGAACAATCGCGATAGGTTCCATGAGCCATTCCTTTTTTTCACGCACCAGTTACACGACAAAGATTTTCGCTTTCATGGGCGATCGGTGATGTTTAGCCTTGCGTCGTTATGGTGGGCGAATTACGTTTACCCCAGTGTTTTTAAACTCTCATGGTTTCAGATGCAATCACGCCTTTTATGTCGCAGCACGGTGTCGAAGTGGTCATTGCCATTATTTGCGTTATTGATATCGGCCCCAGCAGCAGCACAAAAAAATGCTGCTTTTGATGAAACATCCCTGCCTGCCCATGTGAAAGCCTCGCGTGATCGCCTGTGCCGTATCAAAGGGGCGGACGAATCATTGAGCCCCATCGTTGAAACCGTCTCGGTGCTTGCCAATGATCCCGATGATTTTGAGCGTAAGGAGGATAATCAACTCGTGCTCCTGCCGTGTGACATGACGTTGTATAATTACAGCTATATTGGCTATCTGGTGAAGCCGCTCACCCACGCGCCGGAAAAGAAAGACTGGGTGATGCTGCATGCCTTGGAGTTTACGGCGAAGTCACTGCAACCTTCGCCCTATTTCCCAGCCCCGTCATTTGATCAGTCATCGCAGACACTACGCACAATGCATAAATCACGCGGTATCGGTGATTGTGGTCAGCTTGCCCGTTACGAGGTCACCCCTGAAGGCGTAGCACTGGTTGGGGCATGGTCCAAAGAATGTGAAGATAAGCCGCCAGAAAAACTCACGCCGCTGGAAGATAAAAAAGCCTATCAAATCTTTCCGAAAACGCCATGAATCCCAAAGAACTTCCTCCTTTTTGTGCCATTATCCTTGCCGCTGGCAAAGGCACGCGCATGAAATCTCAGTTGCCGAAGGTGATGCATTCCATCGCCGGATTCCCCATGCTGTGGCATGTGCTGCAAAAAGTGCGTGCGCTGGAGGCTCAGGAGACGGTGGTGGTGGTGGGGCCGCATATGGAAACGGTAGCGGAACTGGCGAAGGCAACCTTCCCCGAGTGTCACGTCAGCGTTCAGAAGGATCAACTGGGCACCGGCCATGCAGTGCAGTGCGCGGAGGATGTTGTGACGCAGGAAGGCTGCGCGCATGTGGTGCTGTACGGCGATACGCCGCTGATCCGCCCGCAGACCATCGCGCGGCTGTTGAAGCGGCTGGAGCGCGCTGATCTGGCGATTCTCGGTATGCGCTGCTATGACCCTAAGGAATATGGCCGCCTGATCGTCGATAATGATGACCGCTTACAGGCCATTGTGGAGTACAAAGACGCCAGCTGGGAGCAGCGCGATATCAATCTGTGCAATTCCGGCGTGATGGCCGTGGCCAAAGGCCGTATTTTCGAGCTGCTGAAACAGGTCAAAAATAATAACGCCAAGGGTGAGTTTTATCTCACCGATCTGGTGGCCATTGCTAATGCGGAGGGTTTGCATTGCGTGGTGGAGGAAGCGGACGAGCAGGAATTACTCGGGGTGAATGCCCGTGAAGAACTGGCCGTCGCCGAAGCGGAAATGCAGATTCGCCTGCGCCGCTGGGCGATGGCGCATGGCACCACCATGATTGATCCTTCCAGTGTGTTTCTGGCGGCGGATACACAGCTTGGCAAGGATGTGATCATCGAGCCGAACGTGGTGTTCGGCACCGGTGTGGTGGTGGAGGATGAGGTAGAAATTCGTGCCTTCAGCCACATCACCGGCGCCACCATTGGCCGTGGCTCCATCATTGGCCCGTTTGCGCGTTTGCGCCCGGGGGCGGTGTTGATGGAAGACGTGCATGTGGGCAATTTTGTGGAAATCAAAAAAGCCACCCTGCATCCGCATGCCAAAGTCAATCATCTGAGCTATGTCGGGGATGCTGTGGTTGGCAGCGGTGCCAACCTCGGCGCGGGCACCATCACCTGCAATTATGATGGCTTTGCCAAGCACCAAACGCACATTGGCAAGGGTGCCTTTATTGGCTCAAATACGGCGCTTGTCGCGCCTGTGAGTGTTGGTGACTTCGCCATTGTCGGTGCGGGCAGCACCATTGTAGATGATGTGGCCGCCTATGCGCTCGTCACCACGAGAGCACCGCTTTATGAGAAAGCGGAGGGCGCGAAGCGTTTCAGAGAAAAGCGGAAAAAACTTAGCTAGTTGTTTGGCTGAGCAACAGGTATCTCTTGCCATTCCCCGCAATCCCTACTATTTTTCTCAGGTATAGGAGCTTTGTATGTTTATCCAGACTGAATCCACCCCCAATCCGCAAACCATGAAATTCTTGCCAGGTGTGCCGGTGATGCCCAGCGGCACGGCGTTTTACACCGATGCCAAGCTGGCGGATGAGTCACCCTTGGCGGCCGCATTGTTTAAAATTTCAGAGGTATCGGCCATTTTTCTGGGGTCTGATTTTATCACCGTCACCAAAAAAGAATCGGCACATTGGGAACTGTTGAAAACCGACATTCTCACCACCATTATGGATTTCTTTGTCAGCGGTGGTCAGGTCATGCTCTCCAAACAAGTCTCAGCGGGCGCCACTTCCTCGGAGAATGACAGCGCTATTGTGCGTGAAATCAAAGAGTTGATTGAATCCCGCGTGCGCCCAGCGGTGGCACAGGATGGCGGCGACATTGTGTTTCATTCCTACGAGGAGGGCATTGTAAAGCTGGAGATGCACGGCTCGTGCTCAGGATGCCCGTCCTCCACCGCCACGCTGAAACATGGCATCGAGAATATGCTTAAGCACTACATCCCTGAAATTGTGGCAGTTGAGCCGGTTTAGGCCGTAATATCCAGAAGGCTCTGGTATATCTCATCTTGCGTTTGTAGCACCTTGGCATTGGCCTTGAAGTCATAGCTGGCAATTTGTTGCTGCACGACCTCTTCGTCGAGATTCACATTCGGATATTCCACAATGCCGTTCTCATCGGCGGATGGGCTGTCCGGCGCGTAAACCGGAATCGTCGCCGGATCACGTGGGCGAATCGAGGTTTCCACACCACCGGTTGGCTCGATACTGCGCTGATTCACGTCGGTCGGCTGATAGGCGCGTTTAACCTCCTGCCCGTTCACCACACTCGAGGTGCTTTGAACATTCGCCACATTATTGGCGCTGTTGGCAAGGCGTGTCTGCGCTGCATTTAGACCACTCAGTGCGACATTGACGATACTCATGCAACCATCCTTTGAATGATTCGATCCTATCGCAAAGATTTAAACGAATCGTTAACAGTTGCAGAGATTTAGCACAAATTAATCATTCTTTAGCGTCAGGTGCCCCATCCGCGATGACCCCGCTCCATGACGGAGGGTCGCTGGCGGGAAAGCTATCTTCGCTCGCCTGATCGACCTCATTTTTGGGTTTTTGTTTCACGGGTTGTTTATTCGCCACTCGCGTCTGATTTTCCATGCCACCTCACTTTCAGTCACAGATTACCACAGGTGATATTAAGTGCCCATGTTCGGCATAACCGCAGCTTCCTTATAACGCAAAAGACAATAAAACGTCGCAGGGCGCCTGCTGAAAAAAGTTGCCATCCAAGGCCAAACCCGCTACTTGCAGATCGATGATTGCCATGTGCTATCAACACACGCTGGAATCATGTGCCGTCTTAGCTCAGCTGGTAGAGCACCGCATTCGTAATGCGGGGGTCGGGTGTTCGAGTCACCTAGACGGCACCATTTTCTGCCAAAAGGCTTAAGCTTGCACCACTTATCTTGATTCGTCTCACAGCGTGAGTGGGCAAAAATGCTGTCATAAAAGCTTCATTTGTTAATTTCCTTTAATACAGATACTAAGCTGCAAAATAATTTACAAAAAAAGCCCGTTAAAGTGTAAATTTAAAAAGGATGATGGCATGACGCTTTTTCAGGAAAAATACAAAAGAGAGCATAATCATACTACGATTAATACCGAACCATTTGTGACAGCGGCCAATGCCCATATTGATCGTACATATGCTCAAGGAAAACGCATTACCGATTCCTTCTTTCACTCTGTTGCAGTCTTTCTCTCGCAAATAAATATTGAACAACGCAATGGGGGACCTTTTGGCGCGGTCATTGTTGAGTTTGAAGGTGGACTTGATGCAAACGGAATAGGAATCGGCAAGCCTCGTATCATTGGAGTGGGAGCAAATCATGTTGTGCCTAACAATGATCCTTCCGCACATGCGGAAATGGAAGCGTATCGCGATGCGGCAAAACGCCAAGGCAGCTCGGACTTAAAAGGCGCTGTTCTTTACACTTCTTGCGAATGTTGCCCGATGTGTCTGTCCGTAGCGAATGGCAGCGGCATTAGCAAAATTTCATACGTGAATACACGTGAGCAAGCGGAAATCATCGAATTCTCAGATAAGTTACAATACGATATGTTCGGCTTGTCGCGCGATCAACAAATGACTTCCATTAATTCTTTAGGTAATGATGAACAGCAAGAGGTGCGCAATAAGCTGGGCCAACATGGCGCGGTGATACTCGATGAAAAAGGCACCGTGTTTGCCTATGGCGATACGGATACAAGTATTGATCCTACTGGAATCGCGTCGCTCAATGCTATCAAAAGCGCTGTAAAAAAACATGCCGACCAACAAAAGCAAATTGGTAATCAGGAGCCAGTTTTTTGCCTCCCTGATGGCTTTACTATGGTATGTAGAGACATTCCCCATCCAGCCGGATTGATTACTGCTGATTGGGCAAGAATGTTACGCCAGCGCGATAATACAGATCCCAATAATCCCGCTTTGGATAGCAAAACACCCGATCCGGCTCGTATCATTCACATCACCGATAACTACGAAGCTATGGCTGTTGTAGATAAGCATGGCCATAGCCATGTTCATCAAAAGCCTGAAATCACAAATAAACAACCTTCGTTACCGGATACTGAAAGAGCTGTCCGTACCGAGCGATTTTCTGGTCGGGTAATACTAAGCGCTGCAGCGGATGTATTCGCGAATTGGAAGCGCGGTACGACGGCAGGCGATCAGGTCAGATATTAACCCTGCACTCCATTTCCGTATCAGCAAAACCTGTTTGCGTTTGCTCTCGGATAAGCACCAAATCAGCTATAAATTTGGTGTGGCCAGGTAATTCGACGTGATCCAAAATGGCGAAGCTTGTGGATAAGCACTTGAGCGAAAAGACACACCCCGTGTTAAGGGATGCGGCCTTCACTGCGGAACCAGTCCACGGCATCGCGCAGGGCCTCCTGATAGGGGCGTGACACGTAGCCCAATTCCGCTTTTGCTTTGGCCGAACTGAAATAGAGCTGATGTTTGGCCATGCGCAGGGAATCCAGTGTTAAAAACGGACTACCGGACATGATGCGGAAGCGCTGCTCATTCAGCCATGCCAGCGGGAACAGTGATTGCCGCGGCAGGCGCAGGAAAGGCGGGCGACGGTTCGTCAGGCGGGCAATTTCGGTAAGCATCTCAATCAGCGGCACATCATCACCCCCTAAGATATAGCGCTCACCCAGCCGCCCGTGATCAAGCGCCAGTAAATGGCCCGCAGCGACATCATCCACATGTACCAGATTGAGGCCGCTTTCCACATAGACGGGCACGCGGCCATGCGCCACTTCCACCAGCACGCGACCGGTAGGCGTAGGACGAATATCACGCGGGCCAATCGGCGTCGAGGGATTGACGATGACGGCACGCAATCCACGCTCGGCGACCATTTCCTCGACCAGCCGCTCGGCCACCACTTTGCTACGCTTATACACTCCCACTGCCTCATGCGGCTTGGCCGGGCGTGTTTCATCGGCGGGGGCTGAGTTGTCTGGCTTCAGGGCTGCCACGCTGCTGGTATAGACGACGCGCTCTACATCCGCCGCCATTGCCGCTTCCATCACTGCACGCGTGCTGTCGAGATTGTTGCAGACGATTTCTTCGGCATCGCGTGCCCATAAACGATAATCAGCCGCCACGTGGAATACATAGCGTGCACCACTGATGGCACGCTGCATGGCCGCCGCGTCGCGCATGTCGCCCTCGAACAGCTCAACATCCAGACCACTCAGATTGCCACGCGGAGAGCTGGGGCGAACCAGCGCACGCACCTGATGGCCACGCGCCAATAAAGCGCGAGCCACTGCCGCACCGACAAAGCCTGAGGCTCCGGTAATAAATGTAAACCCTTGCGAATTCATGACACAAACTCCCTGTCGTGTGTAAAATTTCAGTACCTTATTTATTCATACATCGTCTTATCCCATACATAACCACATAGGGGAAACGGAATTGCTCAGACTATAGCACGTGACTCGTTGTGGTGGCATCCGGCGGATGGTTATAATCGCTATTATCACTTTGCAATATACGCTCCAGCTCAGCGCGTCTCGTTTTTGAAAAGCTAACAAGCGTCTTATCGTCACCAAAGAATTTGAACGATTCTTTGAGCGTTTCTTCATCATGCTGATAGAATTGTTCGGCTTTGCGTAGCACTTCTGCTTCTGGTTTACCCAGCCAGATCATAATATGTTTTGCCATATTGAGCGATGCGTCAAACAGCTCGCGCTTGAAATAATGCACACCCAATACATGCAGGTCATAGGCATGCTGGCGATTGCGGGCACGCGCAAAAATGGTCAGGGACGGAAACTCCTCTTTGGCTAAGCGCACAATCTCAAGACTGGCCGCAACATCATCCACAGCAACGATTAATAGCTGGGCTTTCGCGGCTCCCACCGAATGTAATAAATCCAGACGTGTGGCGTCGCCATAAAATCCTTTGAAACCAAATTTGCGAATGAGATCAATCTGATCGGGATCCTTCTCAACTACCGTCACGTCTATGCCTTGCCCCACTAAAAAGCGCCCAATCACCTGACCAAAACGCCCAAATCCGGCGATGATAACCGGGCGCATCTCTGTCACCTTATCAAAGTCACGCACGGGCAAAACGCTCATGAAGCGCGGCACAATCATGCGTTGATACCACAGCATTAGCAAAGGTGTAGCCGCGATCGACAAGGCAACAACCAACGTCAGAAAATTGACCTGAGAGGGTTTGAGCAGCGACAATCCACCCGAGAATTGAAACAGAACAAACGCGAATTCACCGCCTTGCGATAGTGCCAGCGCATACCCCAAATTATGGATAGCCGACAACCCAAAGAGGCGCCCCAGCCCCCAAAGAATGATGGCCTTCACCAGCATCAGCACCACGACAGCCGAGCTGATCATTAACGGCAAGCGGCCAAACAGACTAAAATCAATCCCCATACCCACTGAGATAAAAAACAGCCCCAGCAGCAAACCTTTGAACGGCTCAATATCGGTCTCCAGCGTGCGGCGATATTCTGAATTGGCCAGCACCACGCCGGCCACAAAAGCACCTAAGGCTGGCGACATGCCGATCCATTGCATAAGCAGCGTAATGCCAACCACCAGCGCTAACGACAGCGCAGTAAAAATCTCTCTCAATTTAGAGCGTGCAATGGCCTGAAATAAATGATGTGAGAGATAGCGTCCTCCCAGTATCACCAATGCAATGACACCCGCAACCACCAACGCCTGAGCGTAGCCTGGCAGTTGCGCGATCATGCTGGCTTGTGCGCCGACAGCAGGCGCGCTGTGCATGGCCAACACAGGCAGCAGCACAAGGATTGGAATCACGGCAATATCCTGAAACAGCAAGATCGAAAATGAACTCTCTCCCACCGATGTGTTCATGAGGTTTTTCTCATTCAGCATCTGCAACACCAATGCCGTTGACGAAAGTGAGAGCGCCAGCCCTGCAGCCAGACTGACTTGCCAGCTATAACCAATTCCCACGCCAATCATTGTAAATGTGGCGCTGGTTAGACTGACTTGCAATCCCCCCATACCCAGTATTGACTTTCGCAGTCGCCACAAGGCTGCTGGCTCCAACTCCAGACCAATGACAAAGAGCATCATCACGACGCCGAATTCAGCAAAATGCATGACCTTGTCTGCTTCAGTAATAAAGCCCAAAACATAGGGCCCGATGACGATGCCCGCCGCCAGATAGCCAAGAACCGAGCCTAATTTCAAGCGACTGGAGAGCGGAACAATCACGCAGGCAGCGGCTAAAAAAACAAAGACTTCAAACAATCCGTTTTGCATGACACCTCTATGAGAATCTATCCAGAAATTTGTCCGCATCATGCGATAGTTAGCCACAACATGCACATTATTTTTACAGGTGAGGTCTGTTTGCAGGGGATGTAACTATTTATCTCTCACCCGCGAATACTGATGAACGGAGGCACGAGATGAAAATTTTTTCAGCGTTTATTGGTATTATGTCAGCCTATTCTGCGGTCACTGCACACGCCCAGACAACGCCGGCATCGCACCCGGCGGTGTTGGAGCTGTTTACTTCGCAGGGATGCTCATCCTGCCCCCCTGCGGATAAAATTGTGTCTTCCTATGCAGATAATGCCGGCGTGCTTGTTTTGTCTTATCATGTCAATTATTGGGATTATCTGGGATGGAAAGATCCCTATAGCAGCGCAGAAAACACCGAAAGGCAGCGAGAATATGCCGCCTATTTGCGGGCAAGAAATGTGTACACACCACAGGTTATTATTCAGGGCAAATATGATGTTGTCGGCTCAAACCGTGCCGCTTTGCAAAGCGCACTGGTAAAAGCTACCAAGCAACCGCAATGGCATGAACCGCACCTTACCCGTGACAATGGTGGATTGAAAATTCAGCTCAGCGAAGCGCAAGGCATTGACGCTATATTGCTGGTGGTGGGTTTTCAGAAACATTCCACAAATGGTGTGGCACGGGGAGAAAATGCCGGAGAACAGCTCTCACATCGTAACAGCGTGACCTCCACCACGTCGCTTGGGGTGTGGAATGGCAAACCACTTACCAAAAGCTTCGCCTTACCCAAGGGTGACGGTGCCGCCATCCTGATTCAATCACGTGAAACAGGTGAGATCATTGGCGCTGGCTGGCTCTGATTGCCAGAAGCTCGGATTGCTTTAAAACCTGCTTGTTTAAAAGCGACCCTCAAGCCAGTAATTTTTTGATGAAAGCGTCAAGAATGGACGCAACCAGCTCGGCATCCGCCTCCTTGGTGAGCATGTGACCTGCCCCAGGCAAAGAAATGAAACTTTTAGGATGCGTTGCGGATTGATAGATTTTTTTGGCGTTCTCACGCTCAACCAGCGCATCATCCGGATCATGAAACACCACCACATGGCCTGATATGCTGCGGATTGCTTCATTCATGCGATGATCATCCAGATCCTCGATAAATTCACGCGTCACGGTAAATTTACGCCCCCCTAACGTGACGCATACCTCGCCACCAGCTTCCATGTTCTCACGCAGACCATCAAAGAAATGCTCCGCATGCGCGGGCTCATAGGGCGAGCCTATGGTTGCGACAATTTTTGCTGATGACACTTCATGGGCCGTGGCGAGAATCGCTGTGCCGCCCAGACTATGGCCCAGCATGAGAAGTGGCGATTTTCCTTGAGCCGACATAAAGCCAACGGCACTGCGAATATCATCAATATTCGCTGAAAAATGGCTATCCGCAAACTCGCCCATGCTTTGGCCAAGACCCGTAAAATCAAAGCGCAGCACCCCAATGCCGCGCGCCACTAATGACTCGCTGATATGGGTCATCGCCAGAACATCTTTTGAACAACTAAAGCAATGCGCCATCAGCGCATACCCTACCGGCTCCATTGATGGCAAATCGAAGCGTGCCGCCAATTGGGTGCCTCTGCTATTGGTAAAAGATACTTTATCGGAGCGCATACATTACCTGAGTGACAGTCATCGTGTACAGGAAGCGCAAAAGTCATAACCGTCAAGGGAAAAACTGTCAATGGAGGACAGGAAATCCGCTTAGCACCGTCTAATAATGATCAAAACAATGTAGGGTCCATGATTTACTCCTTGATCCCTCTTATTCTATTGATTAATGCGAATGAAAAAACTACAAGAATCGTACTGAATGGTCGGTATAGATACAGCGGCCGATAGATAGGCTTTTTGATGCAATCATCGTCAGAATTTTTTCCCCATCTTGGTTTTGGCCTTGGCCTTCGTGTACCGCATTACAAACATATCTTTGAGCATTGGCCAGCAGTGGACTGGTTTGAGATCATTTCTGAAAATTTCATGGATACCGATGGTCGCGCTCGACGCAACCTTGATAAAATACGCGCACATTATCCAATAGTGATGCATGGCATTGCCATGTCGATCGGCACCGTTGATCCACTGAACTCCGAGTATCTGCATAAGCTTAAAAAACTGGCGGCGGATATTCAGCCCGCCTGGATTTCCGACCATTTGTGCTGGACAGGCATTGCGCATAAAAACTCACATGACTTGCTACCTGTCCCATACACAGAGGAAGCGCTGGAGCACATAGTCTCACGCATTTCGCAAGTGCAGGATTTTTTGGGGCGCCCCATCGCGCTGGAGAATCCGTCCACCTATCTGGAATTTAAGACGTCGCATATTCCTGAGCATGAGTTCATTGCAGAAATGGCTAAACGCTCAGGCTGCCATTTGTTACTGGATGTCAATAATGTCTATGTGAGCTGCTTTAATCATCGGCTAGACCCCAAAGCCTATCTGGACGCACTCCCCATGGACAAAGTGGTGCAGATTCATCTCTCTGGTCATAGCAACATGGGTACGCATATCATTGACACCCATGATGATCACGTGGTGGACGAGGTGTGGGCGCTCTACCGTTATGTTGTGCAGCGCATGGGTTACGCGCCGAATACCATGGTTGAATGGGATGGAAATATCCCAGCATGGGATGTCCTCTATGCGGAACTAGGTAAGGCGAAGGACGCGGCAATCCGTGCCCATGATGAGCTTGATTTGCCGCAGCTTGCTACCACGCAGGAACGCTACGTTGCCAATCGCCCGCTGCCTCTGGCTGAAGCACAGACGGTAATGCAGGATGCGATACTTCAGGGTGCGGCCATGCAAACAAACCCTGCCGACTGGATTCGTGCTAAGGCTGAGTTCGCCCCGAAAGATCAATTGGCGGTTTATGTGAATGCCTACCGCTTCAGGCTCTATGACGTGACGGCTGATGACTTTCCGGTTCTCAAGCATTATCTCGGCGAGGACGCCTTTGACCGCCTGATCAAAGACTTTGTCAACATTGCGCAATCAGAGCATTTTAATGTGTCTCGTTATGCGGCGTTACTCCCCGCCTTCCTTAACAGGCACCCGCTTAGCGATCCCATCGCTCTGGAGATTGCGACCCTAGAGAATGCCATCTCACAATTAATGGATTTTCAGGAGACTGAAGCGCTGGAGCCGGCTGATCTGGAAGGCATGACCGCAGAAGGCTTAATGGAGTACATACTTTACCCCCGCACTGCCTTGCAATTGTTTGAATTTGCCTATCCGATCAACCGCTATTACCGCGCAGTGCAGGAGGATTTGCTACCACCGCCGCCTGAGCTGGAAACATCGTATCTCGCCGTGTTTCGTCATGAAGACACCGTCTGGCGTATGGATCTGGGGAAAGATGAGTCAATGCTTCTGCAAAAACTATTCGGTGGCATGCCCATTGGGCAAGGGCTGGAAGCATTACCAAATGATCAAGCTCTTGCTGAGGAAGAACGGCTATCACAACTCTCCGAATGGTTCTCACGCTGGATGCGCAACGGATTATTAGCCAAACAATCACAAAAAAGCCCTGCCATTGAAAGGAATGCCGCATGAAAACCCCTTCCAACTCACTCACTAATACTATCATGGCCATGGCAGCTCCCATAATAAGGCATGTGCTCCCCTGCATGGAGCGGCTTTCATTTCTACCAGTACTCGGCATGCGCCTGTGGGTAGCCAGAGTCTTCTGGGATTCAGGAAACGCCAAGCTCTCTGATTGGGAAGGCACGCTATTGCTGTTTGCAGAGGAATATAAGGTGCCGTTTATTTCTCCTGATTTTGCGGCATATTCAGGAACAGCTGTTGAATTGGTGGCGCCCATTCTCATTACGGTAGGATTCGCGTCACGCTTTGGCGCAGCAGCACTGCTGGTGATGACCGCCGTGATAGAATTTACTTACATGCATTTTGATATTCATCAGGTGTGGGCAATGATGCTGAGCCTTATTGTTTTGCAAGGCCCGGGCAAAGCATCAATTGATCATTTCATTCGTCAGTATTTCAAAAGGGCACTTGCATCATGAAGCACGCCACGCGCTATCGGCAAAAACTGGTGATCTCGGACACGCTACGAAATATCGGTGGCGTGCTGCGGGTATGTGAAAAAATACTGGCGCCAGGCATGGACCTCATCCGCCGCATCACCATCGCACAGTTGTTTTTCATTTCTGGGATTCTCAAATTCTCCAACTGGGATAATGCCCTCTATCTCGCCACGCATGAATATCCGGTGAGTTGGTTGTCACCCGTCGCGGCTGCTTCACTCGGCATTGCCATCGAGATACTATGCCCCATTTTACTTGTTCTGGGATTAATGACACGGGCAGCCGCGCTCTGCCTGATGATTCTGACAATCATTGCACAGGAAGTCTATTATCCGACGAATGCGCAGGCATTTTGGATCGTCATTCTTGGTTTCTGGGTTGTTCAGGGGGCCAATAGGCATTCGCTCGATCATCTCTTGCGGGGATTAAGCGACTCTGCGCTTCCCTACGCAAAAAATATTGGGGCCTTTTTTACGCTGTTAAAGACGCGTATTGCGCCACTCTACCTTATGTTTATGCGCTGGTGGATTGCTGCCGTCCTCTACGCGGCAGGCCATACGGCAATGCAAAGCATGGGCATTTCATCGAATTTCCAGTTCCTTGCTTATCAGCCACAATTCTCCGTCTTGCGTATGGTGGATCATAATATGCTGATCGGCTTTATCTGCGGCATCGGGGCTTTATGTATTGCAGTGGGCTTTGGAACGCGTCTTGTGGCCCTGTTTTCACTTAGTTTATTAGGGATGATTACTCATCAATCATTGGCAACCCCCGCCCAAGAAAGTGAGTATATCTACTGGATCATGGTGCTGACGATTCTGTGCTTTAGTGGCCCGGGCAAATACTCTGTGGACGCTCTGGTACGCTTTGCATTCAGCCGCTGGTTTCCACAGATGGATGGTGACATGCATGTGAATGCTGGTGGTCTTCCACATGTGGTAATTGTGGGAGCTGGATTTGGGGGCATTGCTGCCGCCAAAACACTTCGCACGACGGCATGTCGGGTAACATTAATTGATAAGCATAATTATCATCTCTTTCAGCCACTGCTTTATCAGGTGGCCACCGCAGGATTGTCCCCGTCTGATATTGCCACACCCATCCGTGGATTGTTTCGTGATCAGGATAACGCACGTGTTATGCTGGCTGAAGTCAGTGGGGTTGATACAGCGAAACGTCAGGTTGTGTTGCACGGAAGCGCTCCGGTTTCCTATGATTATCTCGTGCTCGCTACCGGTGCACGGCACAGTTATTTCGGCAAAGATGAATGGTCTGCATTCGCACCCGGCATGAAAAGGGTCGAGGACGCCATCGCCGTTCGCGCAAAACTTCTCAAAGCATTTGAGGCCGCTGAGAATGAGGAAGATCCTATTCGCCAGCAACAATTGCTGACATTCGTGATTGTTGGTGGCGGCCCCACGGGCGTCGAGCTGGCCGGGGCGCTGGCTGAACTGGCACATAAAGGGATGGAAGATGAATTTCGTCGCATTGATCCCTCAAAAGCCAAAATATACCTCGTGGAGGCTGGTGTGCGGCTGCTTGCCGTCATGCCGGAAGCCATCTCTGAATATACCAGAAAGGCGCTTGAGGATCTTGGGGTGACCGTCATGACAGGTGGTCGGGTTGAAACAATTGACGTCGAGGGCGTCATGGTCAATGGCCAGCGTATTTATTCACAAAATGTGATCTGGGCGGCTGGCGTTCAGGCATCACCGGCGGCCACATGGCTGGGCGGAGAAGCCGACCGTGCCGGACGGTTGAAGGTCAACACGGATTTATCTGTACCCAACCACACCAACATCTATGCCATTGGGGACACCGCACTGGCTGACGTATGGCACGGAAAACCTATGCCGGGCCTCGCACCTGCGGCAAAGCAAAGCGGCATGTTTGTCGCCCGACATATTCGCTCGAAAATTGAGGGCACGCCTCCGAGCAAAGCTTTCGTCTATCGCCATTATGGTAGTCTTGCCACTATAGGTCGTAAAGCGGCCGTAGCAGATTTTGGTCTCTTCCGCATGCGGGGAGCACTGGCCTGGTGGTTTTGGGGCATTGTGCATATTATGTTCCTCTCCAATGTCCAAAGCAGAATTGCTGTGATGCTGGAGTGGTTCTGGGCTTATGTTACGTTTAAGCGGTCAACACGACTGATTACAGAAGCAGCAACACTAAATTAAAGGAAATATTATGTTAAAAGGCAAGTCAGCGATCGTTACCGGCTCCACCAGCGGCATTGGGTTAGGCATTGCCCATGTGCTGGCGAGCCACGGTGCGAATCTGGTTATTAACGGATTTGGCGATGCCGCCAGTATTGAGGCGGAACGCGTGGGCATCGAGAAAAAACACGGGGTTCGCTGCGTGTATTCTTCTGCCGATATGAGCAAGCCAGAACAGATTCGTGATATGGTGGCGCTGGCAGAATCCAGCTTCGGTTCAGCGGATATTCTGGTTAATAATGCGGGCATTCAGTTTACGGCGCGCACGGAAGCTTTTCCCGAGGATAAATGGGACGCCATTATTGCGATCAATCTCTCCAGCGCCTTTCATGCGATGAAGGCGGTGTTACCAGGCATGCAGAAACGTCAGTTTGGACGCATTATCAACATTGCCTCGGTACATGGTCTGATCGCATCCAGGGAAAAACTGGCTTACGTTGCAGCGAAGCATGGC
>JAIEPI010000004.1 GCA_019749855.1 Rickettsiales bacterium
GTCATAAATCAGTCACAATGATCCCCTATAAGGGTCGCGTAGTTTCAATCTATGAATAACAGAAAATTATGGCCCCCAAAAGCGTTGATCCAGAGCAACCTACAACGCGCATCGCCGCCGGTATGGGGAGGCTGTTGGCGGGCATGGAGCAAAAAGCTGGCCCGATCTATCCTTCCAGCGCCTATCACTTCTTTTGCACAGCCATGAGCGCCATTGGCCAGTGGCAAGCGGAGGCCACGGATGGGAGTCTTGAGGCATCCGAGACCCATACGCCTCTCTCGGCGAGAATTGACAATCATCCTGAAGATTTTATGGGCGAATTAACACAACGCTTTTATCAAATGTTCGCAGATGTCGGTATAGTAGGCGAAATAGGTTATTCCGGCGTCAAGCGTGATGACCAAGGTAAATTTCGCACCCTGTACCTCAATCTGCCCAATGGTTACACGCTGCCACTATCGCTTGAATCCCTCAAAAACACCGAACAGATGGAGGCATCATGGCTGTGGAATTCAGCGTATGGCTTGAGAAAAATACAGCGTCCTGACAACATCTCTCATCACACCGCGGACCATTACGTGATGCATGCTGAAAAGCTGCTGACACAATTGCGTGACCAGCCATGGGAGGAGGATGATTTCACAAAAACAGTCGATGTGTCGCACCTTACGCCCCTGGAGTTGGAAAAGGTCTCACAGATTTTACTTACCGCCATGCATGAAAGCGGCGTTTTTGTTAAGTTTACAACGTATGAATCGATAGATGAGAACCAACCGCCCGGTGTTGTAATGACTATGCTCCCGCCTGAGGACACAGTGGAATCCACGCATGCTATTCAGCAGAAACTTGAATCCCGTTTTGAGGCCATCTGTTTTAATGTGAAGCTGCATCAGGCCACGAGGCCGCACACGGACATGCAATCACTCAATATGCGTCGGGCGGATTCGCAACGACTTTTTAGCTTATCGATGGAGTCCCTGAAGCAAATGGCTGAAAGGAAATGGACGACCAAAGGATCTTATTTGGTCGCCAGTGCCGTTCTACCGGAAATGGGAAGCCCCACGCGACAACAAGTCATGAGGGTGGTAAGTCAATGGATGAAAAACAGTCTCGTCTTTGATGATTATGACTCCAGCATTCGTATGGGTCTTTATCCTGACCCCGAAAATGAAGATGCGTTGCTCACCAGAATAGACGTTGTTTTTTCGCCAGAAAACGAGAAGGAAGCAAAAGAAATACCTGTGCTGTTTAGAAAAGCCTATCAGGATGACATTAAACAAAAACCTCGTCCTTCGCGCCGCGACAAAAAAGCCCCTCCCTCATTGTATGAACTATGCCTTGCGACTGCATCCAAGCCCATCGGCCCCACTCGTATGTAATCAGCTTTTCGTCAGCATGGCCATGCGCGGTTGGCGAATGATGATAAGCCCCACTCCTGCCAATGTCAGTGCGCCACCCGCCAGAAATTGCAGCGTCAGCGGCTCAGCAAAAAACCACTGCGCCACCGCTAAGCCAAACACCGGCACTAGCATCTGGTACGGCGCGATGTGACTCACAGGGAAACGCCCCAGCAACCGGTACCACATGCCATACGCCACGATAGTGGAAAACACCGCCGTATAGGCGAGCGACAGCCACACATGCCAGTCCGCTTGCATCACCAGCGTCCATTGGTGCTCATCAAACATCCACGACAGCAGCGCATATTGCGGAATGCACAGCAGTGAAATCCACGCCAGAAGCTGCATGATGTCCACCTCGCCCATGCGCTTCATCACTGCATTGGCCGTGGCCCATGCAAAAGCCGCCGCACAGGACACCCCAAACTGCCAGAACGTATCACCAATGCGCGGTGTACCCGCAATCACCACAATCCCGATAAACGCCACCAGCATGCCCAGTGAACGCCAGCGACCAATGCGCTCCGCAAATAAAATACTACCCAGCAGACAGGAAAACGGCACGCCGAGTTGCGTCGCAATAATGCCGCTAGACACATCCAGCCCCGCCCAGATCGCGCCAAACATCAGGGAAAAATGCAGCGTCCCCAGCACAAAGGACAAGAGCAGCACCTGCGGCAGGTTTTTTGGGCGCTGGCGCAACAGGGGCGCCAGAATGAGCGCGACCAGCACAAAGCGAATGCCCAGCAACAAAAATGGCGGCCAACTGCCAAGCGCAATCTTCGCGGCGACAAAATTACCGCCCCACAATGCGGCGACGCCGCATGCCATCAATTTGTGTTTTAGTTGCATTAAATTCCGCCCCTCTAGGTGACACACTGCTAGCAGATTTTTTGCAGTAGCGAAAACGTCATTTCACTCCTTTATCCAACGTCACGATGTTTACTTTAAAAACTGGGCATAGAAAGGTTGAGAAAAAAAGACCCAGATAAAACTATCTGGGTCGAGTTGCTCGGCAAGCAACTGAGTGGGTGATGCGGCCATGGCCACGCGATCTGCCCGTATTTCTCTGGGTTCGCTGCCTGTGGTGCTGAATGCATAATAATTTGCATTTGCCTTATGCTGCGCTTACCGCTGTGCCTATATTCTTATAATAACAGCTATGCTTTGACAACTACATTTTGTAGTCACCAACCAAAATTTTTGCTTTAAACGCCTATTACTAGAAACCGCCTAGGATTCACGACGCACCGTAATGAGGAACTGGCTCACCTCATCACTCAGTTTCTCGGCCTGCTGTGTTAGCTCTTTTACCGAGGAAAACACCGTTTCCGTTGAGGTCGCAATGCTATCCGTACTTTCCTGAAGCACTGCCAATGTATCAAAAATTTCTCCCGTCGAAACAGCAGCGCCGGACATATTGCTTGAGATGTCTTTAGTGACCGCCCCCTGCTCTTCCACAGCCGTTGCCACCACCGTGGAGTATTCATCGATGCCACGGATGGACTCTTTAATCGTCACTAATTGGGTGGCCACTCCCTTAGCAACCTTCTCCAGATTGCGGATATGATCGGTAATTTCTGTCGTCGCCTTTGCAGTCTGGGTGGCCAGATTTTTGACTTCGGAGGCCACCACCGCAAAACCTTTTCCAGCATCGCCCGCTCTGGCGGATTCAATCGTTGCGTTCAGCGCCAGCAGATTGATTTGTCCGGCAATATCCTCGATGAGATCAATAATCGCACTGATTTTACTCACGGCGTCTATCAGGTTAAGGGATGATGCATTGACATCATCCGTTAGCCCAAGCGCGGTACGAACGGCCGTTGAAGAATTCTGCGCCTGATACGAAATTTCCTGAATTGAGAGCGATAATTCTTCGGAGGCGGCGGCCACGCTTTGCACATTTCCCGAGGTTTGCTTCGCAGCAGAAGCCATGGTGGAGGTGCGTTGCGTCGTGACACGCGCCATATCCACCATCATTTCCCCAGAGACTTTGAGACTACTCGTTGTATCTGCGAGTTCATCCACCACCGCCTTAATGCGATGCTCAAAATTCGCCGCCATGTCCATCAGCTCTTCTCGATGCTGAAGACGCAGCCGCTCTGTGGCCTGTTGTTGCGACTGCTCGCGATCACGGCCCTCTTTGACATTCACGCGATATTCCTGAACAGTGCGGGCTATTTCGCCAATTTCATCGCGCCGATCAGCGCCCTGAATGTGAGCGTCCGTCTCCTCAGAATTAAGCGACTGCATCGCATGTGTCAGCGCTTGAAGTGGCCTGAACAACATTCGCAGCATGCTGAAAACAAAAAAGATAGAGATCAGAATCGCCGCAGCAGATAAAATATTGGCGAAATAATTGGATTTCTTACTATTGCTGGATGCTTGTTTTCCCTCGGCATGAGACCAATCGGTAATGTCATTGGTAATGGACTCATTTTCCACCTCCATCTTCTCAAATTTTGATTCAAAAAGCCGAAGCGATGAATGATAATCCTCCCCTTGTTTCAAGGCCTGCATCACACCTGAGGAAGCGGCAAAATACGCTTCAAGTGCCGATTGCGCGCGCGAAAAATCATTGTTGATCGTCTCAGGAAGGCTCTCTGCCTGATTCTTACTTAAGTTCGATTGAAAATTCTCATGGTGATCCTGCAAATCACTCTGCGCCTTGAGGATGTTATCGCTCTCACCGTTTTGCTTGGCCAGAATCGCCGCCAGCACATCACCGCGCATGGCGTCATGCATCATATCGGCTTCCATATGACGCTGAATGATGACAGACATTTGATTTTGAAACACCCCCCTCGATTCATTGTTTCGGAAGGCCCAGCCTGAAACAATCACCTGCCCCATAATCACCGAGACAAGCACACCACTGGAGAGAAGAAATTTTGTCTGCAACTTCATATTGGCTTCCTTTGTGGCCGTAAATTTTTGCGTGCTGCGCGAATGTTAATAACGGTACGAAACGCCCACAAACGGGTTGTAATCGTCTGCTGCCTCGGTAAGACCGATATTGATGCCCATATCCAGTTGAAGGTTTCTGTGGCGGCATATGTGATTCCCGTATCAAAAGTCACCAGCCAACGATTGATGTCAGTGTTGCGCTCGGTGGCAATCTCGTAATAGCTGGCAAGCCTTTCGGTCAGATCGACACCAATAGTTGCGGTGTTAACAAAACTTGGGGAATAGCCTTCATTGCTTTCATTACGGATAATATCCACCTCGGTCATCAATCCGAGGCCGTAATTGTCACCCAAACCGATGGCGTAAGGAAGGATGATACCACCCTCTACATCATCATTGCCCAAATCATTCGAGTTGGTCGGTAATTTAATGAACGGCATAATGGCTAGTGCCGTATTACCTTCATCATTCCCCCATAGATTATACTTTAAACGAACGGTGGTGTCGCCAAATCCATCGGTGCTTTCCCGCGTACCGGCCAATCGGTCAATAACGCGCTCACGCTGGTAATTATCCAGCACCACCTGAAGATCAATATCATTGGTCAAACCCGCCTTCAAATTGAGGACGCCAACACCCCAGGCACGCGTCACAGTGTCCTCCCCCCCGTTATTATTATGGTCGCGTGAAAAGGTAAGAACATCGGCCTCAACCTGAAAATGCCCAGCGTCCACACTGTATGGACTCTCCGTTCTGTCGGGACGGTCGGTGGACAGCTCTCTCATTTCTTCGCGCGGCGTTGGAGAAAAAAGGGAATACGCATCTTTGGAAGACTGCGCTGACGCGGCACTCAGAGACACTGGGAGCAGAAAAGATGATAAGATCAGGCGATATAAAGGGGACATAAAATGCAACTCCACTCAAAAAATTGCCTGAGATAAGAAAACAGGACGCGCTTTGCCCAGCAAGCAGATGATAAGATTTTCTACCTATGATTGTTATTTATTTCACCATAAGTGACAAATAAATGACGTACAAATACGTTAGCTGTGAGTGCTTTTCTCAGACTTCTTTGAAAAGCTGCTCTTTTGCATCGATGAGCAAGTTCTGCATGTGCGTACGAATCGTGTCCTCATCAATGCTTATGCCGCCATTAATGAAAGCGTCATGGATTTTGGCAAGCACATCGTCATCACCCGCCTGTTGGAAATCCGAGAGAACCACCTCATCCGAGAATAACTGTGCGTCAGCATCATTCATGCCCAACTTCTGCGCCGCCCACACACCAAGCAGTTTATTGCGGCGTGCCGTCACCTTAAACTGCAACTCAAGATCATGAGCGTGCTTGTCTTCGAAGGCTTTTTCTCGTTTATCGAAGGTGGTCATTTTACGCTCCTTAATGTTAGATTTATGGCGATTCTGATAGCGTTTCTCAAGGCCACAAACAAGCTTTAATCACGAATAATGCCCTCGCCATGCCATCGAAAAGAAAAGTAGCCCACCCCCCTGTTAACGGCTCATTATTTTTCTTATGTCCTACTGGAAAAGCACCGTTGCCCGTCTGAGAATCTATGATATACAGCATGCACACATTTAGACCCCGGCAGAGAATGAGCACACGTACCCCCATTTATGAAGGCAAGGCCAAGCAACTGTTTGAAGGCCCGGAACCTGGCACCCTGATTGCACGTTTCAAAGACGATGCCACCGCGTTCAACAATCAGAAAAAAGGCACCATACGCGGCAAAGGTGTCATCAATAATCGCATTTCTGAATATCTGATGACGCGTTTGGCTGAAGTAGGCATCCCCAACCATTTTATCCGCACGCTGAACATGCGTGAACAGCTGGTAAAAGCAGTGGAAATCGTTCCGCTGGAAGTGATTGTTCGCAATGTCTCCGCTGGAAGCTTTGCTCAGCGCTTTGGTTTAGAAGAAGGCCACCCTATTGGCATGCCGATTGTTGAGTATTGTCTGAAAAACGACAAATTGGGCGATCCCTTCGTGGCTGAGGAGCATATTTTCGCCTTTGATATTGCCGATCCACATGAGCTGGACGAAATTCGTCATCTTGCTTTACGCATCAATGATTATCTGTGCGGTCTGTTCATGGGCATTGGTATTCGTCTGGTGGATTTTAAAATTGAGTTTGGCCGTCATTACGACGAAGAAGGCCGTGCGCGTATTATTCTGGCGGACGAGATCAGCCCTGATTCATGCCGCCTATGGGATATTAAAACCGACAAAAAACTAGACAAAGACCGCTTCCGCCGTGATTTAGGGGGCGTCGAAGAAGCTTATCAGGAAGTGGCTGAACGGCTGGGCGTACTTCCGAAAGCTGAAATAACCGACATGGTGAGCGACAAAGGCAGCGACGCATGAAAGCACGTATCCACATTACCCTGAAAAACGGTGTTCTTGATCCGCAAGGCAAGGCCACGCAAAACGCCCTTCATCATCTCGGTTTTGATGAGGTGAGCGCCGTGCGGCTTGGCAAATACATCGAAGTCGATTTGAATGAGAGCGACCGTGCGGCGGCTGAAGTGAAACTGAAAGCCATGTGCGAAAAGCTGCTGGCCAATACGGTGGTTGAGAATTATCGCCTTGAGGTGGAAGCCTGAGCATGAAAACGGGCGTCATTGTTTTTCCTGGCTCCAACTGTGACCGCGATGCTCGCTCAGCCCTCAGCGCATTCTATGCTGGCGCATGGGGCCAAAGCAACGACGGCTCTGTCATCCCCCTGTGGCATGGTGAAGCCACGCTGCCCAAGCTTGATCTGATTATTGTACCTGGCGGTTTTTCCTATGGTGATTATCTCCGCAGCGGCGCCATGGCCGCGCATTCGCCCATTATGCAAGCGGTGAAAGCCCACGCAGCCGAAGGGCGTTATGTGCTGGGTATTTGTAATGGCTTTCAAATACTAACGGAATCAGGGCTGTTACCCGGCATTTTAATGCGCAATGAGAAACTGGCGTTCATTTGCAAAACGCTGCATCTGCGTGTGGAGAATGCTTCCAGCCGCTTCACGCGCGCCTACCAGCAGCATCAGGTGCTTTCCGTGCCGGTGGCACACCATGACGGCAATTATTTTGCCGATAATGAGACACTGAAGTCATTGGAAGAAAACGACCAAATTCTCTTTCGCTACAGCGATGCACAGGGCCAGCTGACCCCAGCTGCCAACCCCAATGGCTCCGCCAGTCATATTGCTGGCATCATGAATCGTCAGGGCAATGTCGCGGGGATGATGCCGCACCCTGAGCGTGTCTGCGATAGGCTCACCGGTGGCATTGATGGGCGCGCACTGTTTCAGGGCCTGCTCGCCGCATAGTTTTAGTGTTTAATTTCGGTAAAAATATCTCATATTACCAATCGTTTTGTTAACGATTTTTTAAAGAGGCTGTCACCATACTGTCATTTGTGACAATCTCTGAAAACGAGTAATATATATATTATGTCGTCTCCGCATCCGGATGCTGGTTATTTTGCTGGACTCGTGCAATCCGAGGGCTTTCTTACGCCAGCAGATGCCAGCGCATGCCGCGGAGCATTTAAAAACCTGACCATAAATCACAACCTTTATGCTGATCAGCCAACGAAGGTCGCGGAACTGGGCGCACAATACCGCGATCAATTTGCGGGCCTAGGAATCGCAGGTTGCGCGGATGTCGGCACAGCACCCTTGGTGGATGGCGTCACCGCCAATGGCCCTGGCAAAGGGATTGACTCTTCGACAGCACGAAACGTCTAGGCATTTAGCTCGCATTTCAACACTCTTTTTGCTTGTAGTTTTTATGGCCCAGACTTATGGTCACGGCCATAAAATAGGGTGTCAAACATGGCCATTTCCGCACAGGCAAAATCAACAGCTTCCATCACCTCCGCCATCGTGGCCGAGCACGGATTGAAACCCGACGAGTATTCCCGTTTGCTCGATGTGCTGGGCCGTGAGCCAAACCTGATTGAACTGGGCATTTTTTCGGTGATGTGGAGCGAGCATTGCTCCTACAAAACCACCCGTAAACATCTGGGCCAATTGCCGACCAAAGGCCCGCAGGTCATTTGTGGCCCGGGCGAGAACGCGGGCGTGGTCGATATTGGTGATGGACAAGCCGCCATTTTTAAAATGGAAAGCCACAATCACCCCTCCTACATCGAGCCATTTCAGGGCGCGGCTACTGGCGTTGGCGGCATCCTGCGTGACGTCTTCACCATGGGCGCACGGCCGATTGCCAATCTGAATGCGTTGCGCTTTGGCGATCCGTCCCATCCGAAAACGCGTCATTTGGTGAGTGGTGTGGTGCGCGGCATTGGCTTTTATGGCAATTGCGTGGGCGTGCCCACCGTCGGTGGCGAATGCACCTTTCACCCCAGCTATAACGGCAATTGTCTGGTGAATGCCATGACCGTGGGACTCGCCGATCAGGATAAGATTTTCTACTCCGCCGCTGCCGGTGTGGGCAATCCGGTGGTCTATGTCGGCTCCAAAACCGGCCGCGATGGGATTCATGGGGCGACCATGGCTTCCGCTGAATTCACTGCGGATTCTGATGAAAAACGCCCGACCGTGCAAGTGGGTGACCCGTTCAGCGAAAAGCTGCTGATTGAAGCCTGCCTGGAGTTAATGCAAACCGACGCCATCATCGCCATTCAGGATATGGGCGCCGCAGGGCTCACCAGTTCCTCCTTTGAAATGGCGGACAAAGGCGGCCTTGGCATCGAGCTGAATCTGGAAAAGGTGCCCATGCGCGAAGACGGCATGATCCCTTACGAGATCATGCTCTCTGAGAGTCAGGAGCGCATGCTGATGGTGATTAAGCCGGAACGCGAGGCAATGGCGCAGGCTATTTTCCGCAAATGGGAGCTGGATTTTGCCACCATTGGCCATCTCACCGATACGGGGCGTATGGTGTTGCGCATGCATGGTGAGGTAGTTGCGGATTTGCCGGTAGCGCCCATTTCTTCGCAGGCTCCCATCTATGATCGCCCGTATGTGGTCACACCGCACCGCCAACCCGTGTCGATTGCTGATGTGCCGGCACCGGCTGATCTGGGCGCAGCGCTGATCACATTGCTCGCCACACCTGACCTTGCCAGCAAACGCTGGATCTGGGAGCAATACGATCATCAGGTGATGAATGATACCGTGGTGATTCCCGGGGGTGATGCGGCGGTGGTACGCGTGCACGGTACCAACAAAGCGCTGGCCATGTCATCCGATGTGACGCCGCGCTATTGTGAGGCCGATCCGGTGGAGGGTGGCAAACAAGCGGTGGCCGAAAGCTGGCGCAACCTCACGTCAGTGGGCGCTGAGCCGATCGCCATTACCAACTGTCTGAATTTTGGCAATCCGGAGCGCCCAGAGATTATGGGCCAGATCGTAGGTTGCCTGCAAGGTATGGGTGAGGCGTGCCGTGCGCTCGCGTATCCCATCGTTTCGGGGAATGTGTCGCTGTACAATGAAACCAATGGCTCCGGCGTGCAGCCCACGCCGAATATTGGTGGCGTTGGGTTACTCAAAGACGTAACGCGCCACATGACACTTGCCTTCAAACAAGAAGGCGACGTGATTTTACTGATCGGCGAGACGACGGGGCACTTTGGCTGCTCATTGTATCTGCGTGAAATACAAGGCCGTGAAGCGGGTGCGCCGCCACCCGTTGATTTAGCCACTGAGAAGAAACATGGTGATTTTGTTCGTGCACTGATTCAGCAACAGCAACTCACCGCTTGCCATGATGTGAGTGACGGCGGTCTGCTGGTGGCGCTGGCTGAAATGGCGATGGCTGGAAATATCGGCGCGCAGCTGACGTTGCCGCCACACCTGCCGGCCCATGCCTATGCGTTTGGCGAGGATCAGGCACGGTATGTCATCACGGCACCAGAGAAACAGGCGCATGATATTTTTTCCGCTACTAAGCAACAGGGCATTCCCTGCGTGCAGCTGGGGCGGGTTGGCGGTAACGCACTACGCACGGCAGACATAAACCTCAGCGTGCAGCACTTGCGAGACACACACGAGCAGTGGCTCCCCACTTTCATGAACGGATAGAACGATGCCCATGCCCGCCGAAGAAATTACCCAACGCATTGCCGCCGCGCTGCCAGGCGCAACCATCACATTGCGCGATTTAGCAGGGGATAATGACCATTGGGAAGTCACCGTGGTCGCGGCGCAATTTGCTGGCCTGACGCGGGTGAAACAACATAAGCTGGTGATGGATGCCTTTGGCAGTGACATGGGCACCACGCTGCATGCACTCAGCATTAAAACACACGCCGCATAAGGAACCGGAAAATGATGATTCCTGTCAGCAGTTTCTATATTGCCATCTGCGCGCTACTGCTGGTGTTCTTTTCAGTACGGGTGATTGCCTGCCGCGTAAAACATGGCGTCGCGATGCTCGATGGTGGCGTGGATATTCTGGCTCGCCATTGCCGCGCACAGGCAAATTTTACGGAATATGCGCCGCTGCTTTTATTGCTGATCATTGCAGCAGAAACAGGGGCAACGCCTGTATTTCTGTTACATGCCATGGGCTTGGGCTTTGTCATAGGGCGCATCAGCCATTTCTACAGCCTCACTTTGCGCGAGATCACGTCACTAGCGAACGGAAAGCTGGATTTGCGTTTTCGCCAAATCGGAATGTTTTTAACTTTTACGTCCCTGATTGTCGGCGCACTCAGTGTGATGTATAATGTTATCTCAGCCACCATTTAAACAGATTCAGGAGAATTTTTAGCATGACCGAACACCCAGCCTTTGAGCGCATTCGCGCCGAAATTAGCACCCATGATGTCGTGCTTTTTATGAAGGGTAATAAAAAGTTGCCGCAATGTGGGTTTTCGTCGGTTGTGGCAAGCGTGCTTGAGCGTTTAGGCGTCGATGCTCACGACATCAACGTGCTGGCGGATGGTGATATCCGTGAGGGCATTAAGGCGTTCTCCGACTGGCCAACTATCCCGCAGCTCTACATTAAAGGGGAATTCATCGGCGGCAGCGACATTGTGCGCGAAATGTATGAATCCGGTGAGCTGGAAGCGCTGCTCAAAGAAAAAGGCGTGGCAACGAGCAAGGCCGCTTAACGATCTTTCTCGGTGCCTTTTTTGTGCTGCGGGTTTTGACCCGGACGTGCCGCAATATCACCCAGTTTTTCCGCGTTGACACGCTGCAATTCGGTGAGCACGCCACGTCGTTGTAATTGCTCACTAATGCCGGTGACCTGCTCCCACAATGCGGGATTCAGCATAAAAATACGGCGGATCTTTTCGAGCGTCTTTTCATGCAGCAAGTGAGCGATAATGGATTGCTCATGGGTTTTTAACTGCTGAAGCATGGCCTCTTCCTGCGGTGTCATAGTGGAGTGCGCAAAGGTTGGCTCCGCCTCCATTTCCGCCATGCGTGCGCGCATCTGAGCAATCACGTCGCCGCGTTTATCCTCGGGCACATCTTCAAGCAGCGCCGCAAAATCGAGATCGGCGCCCTCTTTTCCGGCCATGACATCTGCTAACAACTGATCAATGCGCGCTTTGAGTGCGTCATCACCCGAGAGCATGGGGTTTTTCGCCTGCGCGTCCTGCGTTGCATCCGAGTGGGATGCGTTGCGCTGTTTCACAAAATCCTGCAAATTAATGGCCATGAACCTATCTTAATCGAAGCCCAACATAAAAAAAAGGCCGCACGTTGATAGCGCGGCCTTTTTCATCATTCCAGCATTCACTTAGCGTGAATAGAATTCGATCACGAGGTTTGGCTCCATCACCACCGGATACGGAATCTCGGCGAAGGTTGGAACGCGGGTCATTTTGGCTTTGAAGGCCTTTTCGTCCATCTCGATGTAATCAGGCACGGTGCGCTCGGCCGCTTTAATGGCTTCCATCACCATGTTCATTTGGCGTGAGCGCTCTTTCACTTCGATTTCGTCACCAATTTCCACCTGATAGCTCGGGATATTGACGCGACGGCCATTCACTTTGATGTGGCCGTGATTGACAAACTGACGCGCGGCAAAGGGTGTAGGCACCACACCCATACGGTAAATCACTGTATCCAGACGGCGCTCCAGCAGGCCGACCAGATTCTCGGACGTATCGCCTTTACGGCGCTCGGCCTCCTGATAGACGCGGCGGAACTGACGCTCGGTCAAATTCGCGTAATAGCCTTTCAGCTTCTGCTTAGCACGCAGCTGAAGCCCGAAATCGGACATTTTGCCGCGACGCTTGGCGGGGCCATGCTGGCCGGGCGCATGCTGACGCTTTAACACAGGGTCTTTGGCGCGACCCCACAGATTTTCGCCGAGACGGCGGCTGATTTTATATTTTGCACTCTGGCGTTTAGACACGCGACAATCCTCTTACAGCTTAAACAATCATTTAAAAGAAGGTGGAATATACAGAGTTAAGGGCCAATGTCAAACCCAGAAATCGCAAAAAAACACGGCCGCGATAAAGGCAGGAACTTGAGCCCTAGGCAACCGACATTTCTGCAGAACCAGCTTTCGCAAGGCCCTGTAATTGCGCGCCATTCGCCACTTGCAAACGCGTGTTTGGGTTGTCGTTAGAGGCAGAGGTAGGAAGGACTGGTGCCTGAGGGGCGGCCATCGCCTCCGCCATCGCCTGCTGCTGTTGCTGCGCCTGTGCAATCATTGCTTGTTGTGCATTCGCGTTCGCTGCAGAAGCCTGCAACTGCTCCAGCTCTGGCGGTAACGTTTTAGCTTTTGATCTGCCGGAAAGCGCATTATACGCCATGACACCGCCGGTGGCGAGTGCACCGAGCGCTGCGACGTGCTTAACTCCGGGTACACGCAATGCCGAGCTCGCAAGTCGTACTGGCAGCGCCGCAACCCACAGCGCAGAATTTCCTGCAACGGCCAGCGGCGCTAGCGTGACTGCTGCCACGCCTGCCGCCGCTTTGGGCGCGGCACTGGCAATGGAACCTACTGTTCTGCCAACACCTTGTGCTGCCTTACCAACTGCTCCAAGACCAAAAGTCCATATACTCATGGTTATGCCCTCACTGGTTCAACGGATGACTGCGCACGGCCCGCCGTGACATCAGCGGCGTGGCTGCCTGCGGGTGCGCTCGGCGCATCATTAGCTATGGTGCGAGTGACTGGAGCGCCCATGCCTTGACCATCATAGGCGACATTGCTCACCGTGAACCCCGGGGCAACCACCGGCGCACTGGCAGGTTGAATAATCACCGGACGCTGGGCTTGCGCTTGCAATGCAGCAGCCGTCATCATTTGATTTTGAATGGCGGCATTCTGTGCTTCCAGAATCTGTGCGGCTCCGCGTTCGTGATTCACAATCTCACGGCCACGACCTAGGCCATTCACTCCGCCCAGCACTGCACCAATTGGCCCACCGAGTAGCGAGCCACCGAACAAACCAACAACTCCCCCTATTAAGGCAAATGCAGCCGTTGGATACATGACAACAGCGAGAGCCGTCGCTGCCGGAGCAAAAATGGCAGTAACCAGTGCAGCAATCCCCGTAATAATCGCGACTGGAATAGCGGTTGCCACGGCCCCGCCCAATGCCCCAAAAATCGGGCCTTTAATAAGGCCCATGAGACCGCCCGTGACCGCACCTTTAGCACCTTCAGCAACGGTAACACCAGCAGAAGATAATGCACCACGGTCATTAGGATTCACATAATTCTCAGACATATCGCACTCGCTTTTTCAAATCTTATAAATTCATTGTAGCAAATTCAGGTGGCTTCAAATGTGAAGATTGTGTGAAACTCTGCCCCTAGCGTGCGGGTGTCACGACGGTGGGCCTGCCTTGACCTTCCGGCACGTTTGCCCGTGGCGGAGTGGCTGGCGGAACCAAATCACCATTACGAACGAACGGCTCATTGGGGTCTCTTGCCTCAACGCGCTCAGGAGCACGATCAGGTGCACCTGCTGCGCGCTCCCTTTGCCGCCCTTGACCACGCTCAGGCTCGCGTGTGCCCGTTGCCGCACCCGGCGTCGCGCTGAAGCCCTGCACCGCACCATAGAGGGCACCGCCGACCACCATACCAACCAGTGCACCAATCAGTGCAAACAAAATCATTTCACCGATGCCGCTGGCACCGCCCATGAAGGCGAACAAGCCCGCGCCGATCAGGCCGCCCCACCACGCCCAGTTTCCCTCACCCTGGCCATTGCTTCTGCCGT
This sequence comes from Rickettsiales bacterium, assembly GCA_019749855.1. Lineage (GTDB taxonomy): Bacteria > Pseudomonadota > Alphaproteobacteria > Rickettsiales > UBA998 > UBA998. The sequence continues at coordinate 14,473 of JAIEPI010000004.1, forward strand.
TAAAGGCGCGCGTTGCGCCGCGCGTAGCACCATTCCACATATTGGATACAGTGCCTTGTATTGAACTCCATGCGCCGCCACCCGGGGCTACATAAGGGCTGGGTCCTGTCATTGCCATCTCCACAGATTCATATTAATGTGCAGTATATCAAGTTTTTGGCATTCCTCTAAATGAAGTTTGCGTGACAAAAGCCTTAATTTCCTGATTTCCCCTGCGCTTCGCCCAAACACCTGACGATTCCGCGCAAGGTACGCACCTCCTGCGATGACCATGAGGTGCGGTTCAGCAGCACGCGCAAAGCACGTAACATGCCCTCACGCTTGACGGTGGGTCGGAAATAGTCTTTTTTCTCAAGCTCCTGCACCAGATGCTCATAGAGCCCCTCGCGCTCTGAGACCGTGGCACGCGGCAGTTCATCCTGCGCCAGTGGCTCAGGCGACGGCGCTGCCACAAACCATTGATAGGCCAGCACCACCAACGCCTGCGCCACGTTCAGCGAATGGTTGGCGGGATCGGTCGGGATGCACACAATGCCGTGGGCAAACGCCATATCATCATTGCTGAGTCCCGTACTCTCAGGGCCAAGCAGAAGCGCGGTGCTCTCTCCTGCATGGGCGCAATGATGCAGCAGCGAGGCTGCCGCCTCAGGGGAATAGTCCGGCAGGCTCATCACCCGCTCGCGTGCGCTGGCCGCTAGCACATACTGACGATCCGCCAGCGCCTCGGCCACCGTGGCATAGACGCGGGCCTGTTCAATCAGATAATCAGCGTGCGCCGCCATTTCATGTGCTTTGGGATTCGGCCAGCCATCACGCGGGGCAACCAACCTCAGATCAGTCAGGCCGAAATTCATCATCGCACGCGCCACCGCGCCGATATTCTCGCCCATTTGCGGGCGAACCATCACAATGGTAGGGGGTGAAAGCGAGGGCATCCAAGCCGCCTAAACAGAAAGTACGCTCACGTCAATCATTTTACGGGTATTAGACGGCACGCAGCGTTAGCGGCTATTGTGCCATCATAAGCAATTTCTTTTAAAATTCCATTGGTTGGCTTGACAGGAGCGCTACCGCGCAGGTGGTTGAAAAGCCCCACGCCAGCCACGACTGCACCGGCGACCATCGCGATGGGAAGCGCATTCCTGCCAATAGCTTCGATCACTTGAACAATGCCCGCAATGGGTGCCTTTACGGCTTCCGACACCACATGCCCAGCGCCAACGGCTACTGCCCCTGTTCCCGTAACCGTTGTGGCGACGCGTGCAGCGGTCTGTCCCAGCAAGGTAGGTGCTAACGTTGTCGCTACGACTTCACCAGCAACACCAGCTGCCCCCGTGACCGCAGTTGCGGCTGCTTCCGCTCCCGCTGTTGCGGCGGTGCGCGCCGCCGTTGGGCCTGCCATCGAGGCGACGGACACACCCTGCTCAGCCGCTTCCGCAGCCAAGCGCGCGGCTGAGCCACGTAGCGCCGTGCTAGCCGTCGTCGCCGCCAGCTCTGCGCCGTTTGTCGCCGCCGTCACAGCCACTCGACTTCCAGTTCCAGCCGCCGCCTCCGCTATCACCGGCGCGGCGCGACCCGCAAACAAGCGAGCGATGGGACCAATCGCAAAGCGTCCGGCAGTCACAGCAGCAGCAACAAGTGGAAATACCATCAAAAAATCTCCTCAGTGTTATTCTAGCGAGATTGCCAGCGTCACACGAATGAAGATTTCATGACATCGAGAAAATAGATTTAAAAGAATAGATTATAGAGAATAATTACAAACACCGGCACACCACATAACCACATAATCACACTACGCATTATTCGTCCCTTCAAAAATTCAGGATATAGCATGACTAAGTTGGCATAAAAATTCACAAGGGGGGAGCCGCCAGCAGCATCAGGAGAGTATTAACGCGACGACGACTGCTTCAACAGGCGGTACGTTATCGCGTCGTTCAGCGCATTATAAGACGCGTCAATCACGTTGGGTGAAACCCCAATGGTGGTCCAGCAAAGCCCGTCCTGATCGCGGCTTTCAATCATGACGCGGGTGGTGGCCTTGGTGCCTTCCTGCGGGGTGAGGATGCGCACTTTATAATCCGTCAGCCGCATGGTTTTCAGCACCGGATACTGGCGGGAGAGTGCCTTTCTCAGGGCCGCATCAAGCGCATCGACGGGGCCATTGCCCTCACCCACCGTCATCACTTTTTTGCGGCCTGCCACCAGCTTGATGACTGCCTCAGATAGCGTCACCAGTGCGCCTTTGGCATTGACGCGACGCTCGGAGGTCACGCGGAAGGTCAGCAGGTCAAAATACTCCGGCACCTCACCCAGCACGCGTCTGGCGAGCAGTTCAAAGCTCGCATCGGCGCCCTCATAGGCGTAGCCCTGCGTTTCGCGCTCTTTCACCAGCGCCACCAGCTCATCGATATGTTCGCTCTTGGCCTCGGCTTTTAGACCCAACTGCGTGAGGCGCGAGGCGATGTTAGAGCGTCCGGCTTTGTCGGATACAAGGATGGTGCGCTCATTGCCCACCTGCTCGGGCTTGATATGCTCATAGGACGCGGTGTCCTTTGCCATGGCCGAGACATGCAGCCCACCTTTATGCGCGAAGGCCGCACTGCCGACATACGGCGCATGTGGGTTGGGCGCGCGATTCAATCGGTCATCAACAAAGCGTGAAAGCTCAGTGATTTGCTGGAGCTTCTTCGCAGACACGCCCGTTTTGAAGCCCAGTTTCAACATGAGTGTGGGGATGATAGAAATCAGGTTGGCATTGCCACAGCGCTCACCGATGCCATTGATCGTGCCCTGCACCTGTCGTGCCCCCGCCTGCACAGCTGCGAGCGAATTGGCCACCGCGTTTTCCGTATCGTTATGGCAATGAATGCCCAGATGCGTGCTAGGGATATGCTTAGCTACCTTAGCCACGATGTCGGCAATTTCATGCGGCAGGCTGCCGCCGTTGGTGTCGCACAGCACGACCCATCGCGCACCGGCTTCGTACGCGGCTTTTGCCATGTCCAGCGCCACTTTCGGGTTATGCTTGTAGCCATCAAAAAAATGCTCCGCATCAAACAGCACTTCGCGCTTTTTCTTCGCCAGATGCGTAATGCTCTCGGCGATCATGCGGCGGTTTTCCTCAAGCGTGATCTCCAGCGCCTTCTCGATGTGGAAATCCCACGCTTTGCCGACCAGGCAGATGCTACCCGTGTTCGCTTCCAGCAGTGCCGCCAGACCCGGGTCATTGCTCACTGAGCGCCCTGCCCGCCGCGTCATACCAAACGCGGTGAGGCGCGTCTGTTTCAGCGCCGGCGGCTCCGCGAAGAACGCGTCATCACGCGGATTCGCCCCGGGCCAGCCGCCCTCAACATAATCAATGCCAAACGCATCCAGCTCCAGCGCAATGGCGCGTTTATCAGCCACGGTGAAGTCCACGCCACGGGCTTGCGCCCCGTCGCGAAGGGTGGAGTCATAAAGGTACACGCGGTCAGTCATAGATCCTTATTTAACGTCATTCATCGCATTTGCGTAGCAAATTCTAGGGGAATCCAGCAAACGGCGCATGTGTCACTGGATTGCCTTAGAATCGCCTACGTCAATTCAGGCAATGACGACATACCTCAGGCCTTACAGCATTGGTCGCACAGTGTAAGGGTTTCAATAGGAGAGACAAGGCAAAGTACCGTATTTTAGTCAAATTTTCATAAAATGTTCACTAACTGTTCACACCATTCGTTTTTTCTCTCTCCTATACTGGGGCAACCAACAACAGAGGTAAGGAAAAAAGCATGAGTAATGAAACAGTTAGCCAAACAGCTCCACGTCCTACAGCTCCACGTCCTGAAGCAGCTGCCCGCCTGACGGCAGCCGTGGTCGATCATTGCCCTGCCGTTAATGCTGCGGCACTGCAAGCACGCCAAAACAGCGCCTGGAGAGATCAACGGGTTGAGAGTTGGGAAACAGAGGGCGCCAGAAATATTGCTGCCGCCGCCCCCGCCTTTGAAGCTGTATCCGCTGCTCTCGCAGAGGTAGGGTATTTTCAGCCAA